>JAITLI010000117.1 GCA_031277975.1 Azoarcus sp. | reverse complement strand
TGCGGCATTTTCGGTTCCGGGTATGGAAAAGACAGGACAAAGGGAAAGAAGGCGCGATGATAAACGATACGCGCCCGCGAACCGGCGTCCGCCCATCCGCGCCTCGCGCATGGGGCTTGAGTGTTGTAGTTGGAACCCGCATCAATGTCAATCAACGGCAAGTCCGTGGTTCATCGCAGAGACGCGGGATCAGGCGGTTGTCCCGAAGCGCCGTTGGCGGAAGCACGCGAGAAAGCCCACGAAATGCGCAAGCGGATCCGTGACTGATGTCGATGCGATTCGATCGCCGACCGTGGAATACCTTCCGCACGGAATGAAGGCCCGCTTCGAGTCGAGATGTAAGCGGACGGAACACGACACCGTGCTTCACGACGGCATTGTCGACATCCTGGATATTCCCGTCAAAGCGATTGCCGATCTTGAATTCAGGATGCCCGCAGGCACGACAGGATGGGCAGGATTGAATTCAGGATCAGGCATCTGGAGTTCAGGATTCTCCATCCGATGTTCAACATTGCGAAAGCTCCCGCCTCGCAATGACGGGGGACGCTTTCGCAATGGCGGGGGGCGCGGGTGGGTGGCTGGGGGGAGGATGCGTCCGTCTGTGGCGGGGATGCGGCGGCGGGTTGAAAAAGATACGCACCGTGTCATGGGAAGGGTAGGTATTGTCCGCCGATGCCCCTATAATCGCGGCTTGTTTGTGCGGGTGCACATACCGGTTCGCAAACCGGGCCGCGCCCGGCCTTGTTCATGAAAACGGGACGGAAGGCATGATACGAATCAAACGCGGGCTGGATTTGCCCATTACCGGGGCGCCCGCGCAGCGCATCGAGGTTGGGCGGCCAGTGAAAAGCGTGGCGCTCGTCGGTTTCGACTATCACGGTATGAAGCCGGCGATGGCGGTGCGGGTCGGCGAGCGGGTGAAGCTCGGGCAGGCGTTGTTCTCGGACAAGAAAACGCCGGGCGTGCTGTTTACTTCGCCCGGCGCGGGTACGGTGAGCGCCATCCATCGGGGCGAAAAGCGGGTGTTCCAGTCGATCGTGATCGAGCTGGACGGCAACGAGGCGGTGAGCTTCGCCAGGTACACGGACGCGGAACTGAACGCGCTCGACGCGGCGGGCGTGCGGGAGAACCTGCGCCAGTCCGGCTTGTGGACGGCGTTGCGCACGCGGCCCTACAGCAAGACGCCCGCGCTCGATGCCACGGCGGCGGCGATCTTCGTCACCGCCATCGACACGCATCCGCTCGCCGCCGATCCGTCTGTGGTGATCGTCGAGCATACGCAGGATTTCCTGCGCGGGGTGAAGGCGCTCTCGAAGCTCGCGCCCAAGGTGTTCATCTGTGCGGACGAGACGGGCAATATTCCCGGCGAGGGCTTGTCCAGCGTGCGTTTCGAGCGTTTCGCCGGGCCGCATCCGGCAGGGTTGCCGGGAACGCACATTCATTTTCTCGATCCGGTGGGTGCCCGCAAGACGGTCTGGCACATCGGCTATCAGGATACGATCGCCATCGGCAAGCTGTTCGCTACCGGGCAGTTGTGGGTCGAGCGCGTGGCGGCGCTTGGCGGGCCGGTGGTGACGAAGCCGCGGTTGGTGCGCACCCGGTTGGGGGCGAATCTGGCCGAGCTGACCGCAGGCGAGTTGCAGCCCGGCGACAACCGCATCGTCTCCGGTTCCCTGTTCGGCGGCCGCACGGCCAGCGGCACGCTTGGCTTTCTCGGGCGTTTTCATCGGCAGGTTTCCTGTCTGCGGGAAGGGCGCGAGCGCGAATTGCTGCCGTTCATGCGCGCCGGTTTCGACAAGCATTCGGCGCTCAATGTTTATGTGTCGAAACTGCTTGGCAAGCGCCGCTTCAATTTCACTACCACCACCAACGGCAGTCCGCGCGCCATGGTGCCGGTGGGCAATTACGAGGCGGTGATGCCGCTGGACATCCTGCCCACGCAGTTGCTGCGCTATCTGATCGTCGGCGACACCGAGATGGCGCAGAAGCTCGGCGCGCTCGAACTCGACGAGGAAGACTTGGCGCTGTGTTCGTATGTGTGTGCGGGCAAGTATGAATACGGCCCCATTCTGCGGGACAACCTGACGCGGATCGAAAAGGAAGGCTGAACGATGGGATTGCGCTCTTATCTCGACAGCGTCGAGCATCATTTCGCCAGGGGGGGGCGCTTCGAGAAGCTGTTCGCGCTCTACGAGGCGGCGGATACGTTTCTTTACCGCCCGGCGAGCGTCACGCGCACCACGGCGCATGTGCGCGACGGCATCGACCTCAAGCGGATGATGATCCTGGTGTGGTTTGCGACGTTCCCGGCGATGTTCTTCGGCATGTGGAACGTGGGTTTCCAGGCGAACAGCGCCTATGCGGCGCAGCCCGGTCTGCTGGCGGCGTCGGCGGACTGGCATCTGGCCGTCATCCGCCTGCTGGCGGGCTTCGACCCCGGCAGCCTGTGGGACAACTTCATCCATGGCGCGGTGTATTTCGTGCCGATCTATTTTGTGACTTTCGCTGTCGGCGGCTTGTGGGAAGTGCTCTTCGCCATGGTGCGCGGGCACGAGGTCAACGAAGGTTTCTTTGTCACCTCGGTGCTCTTCGCCCTCATCCTGCCGCCCACGATTCCGTTGTGGCAGGTGGCACTGGGCATCAGTTTCGGGGTGGTGATCGCCAAGGAGGTCTTCGGCGGCACGGGCAAGAATTTCCTCAATCCGGCGCTGGCCGGGCGGGCTTTCCTCTTTTTCGCCTATCCGGCGCAAATCTCCGGCGATGCGGTGTGGACGGCGGTCGATGGCTTCACCGGCGCGACGCCGTTGGCGCGGGTGGCGCAGGACGGCATCGGGCAACTCGTAGAGCGCGGCCTGACGTGGTGCGACGCCTTCATCGGTTTCATGCCCGGCTCGATCGGGGAGACCGGTACGCTGGCCATTCTCATCGGTGGCGCGGCGCTGCTGGTGACGCGGATCGCGGCCTGGCGCATCGTCGCGGGCATCTTCCTCGGCGCGGGGGTGTTGAGCCTGGTGTTCAACCTCATCGGCTCGGCGGCGAATCCGCTGTTCGCCGTGCCTTGGTACTGGCACCTGGTGCTGGGCGGCTTCGCCTTCGGCGCGTTCTTCATGGCGACCGATCCGGTTTCCGCCGCCATGACCGATACCGGCAAATGGATTTTCGGCGCGGTGGTCGGCGTCATGGCGATCTTGATCCGGGTGGTGAATCCGGCGTTTCCCGAGGGCATGATGCTGGCGATCCTGTTCGGCAATCTGTGCGCGCCGTTGATCGACCATTTCGTGGTCGCGGCCAATATCAAGCGGAGGATGGCTCGCCATGTCCAGCAATAAGGAGTCGATCGCGCGCACGCTCATCGTGGCGCTCGTCGTGAGCCTGGCGGCTTCGGTGTTCGTCGCCGGATCGGCCATCTATCTGAAACCCGTGCAGCAGCAGAACCGCCTGCTCGACAAGCAGCGCAGCATTCTGGCGATCGCGGGTATCGGCGGTGCGGAACGCTCTGCCGAGGAAGTGCGCGCGCTGTTCGCGCGCCGCATCGAGGCGCAGGTTGTCGATCTCGCCACCGGGGAAGTGAACGCGGGCCTCGATCCCGCGAGCTTCGACGCCCTGAAGGCCGCGAAAGACCCCAGGACTTCCATCGAACTGCCGGGCGGCGAGGACATCGCCCTCATCAAGCGCCGCGAGCAATTCACCACGGTATACCGGCTGTTGAAGGATGACGGCAGCGGCGAACTGGAGGCGCTGATCCTGCCCGTGCGCGGCTATGGCCTGTGGTCGACGCTCTATGGTTTCATCGCCCTCAGGCCCGATCTGAATACTGTCGTCGGCCTGGGCTTCTACCAGCACGGCGAGACGCCGGGCTTGGGCGGCGAGGTGGATAACCCCAAGTGGAAGGGGCTCTGGCCCGGCAAGACCCTGTTCGACGATGAAGGCCGTCCGGCGATCCAGATCGTCAAGGGTGGCGCGGCGCAGGGGGCGGTGCATCAGGTGGATGGGCTGGCGGGCGCGACGCTCACCAGCAAGGGCGTCAATCATCTGCTCACTTTCTGGCTGGGCGAACAGGGCTTCGGCCCCTATCTCGATAAACTGCGCCGGGACGGCGTCTGAGCGGGACAACAGGCAAGGGTCTGAATCATGGCGAAACAAGCAAGCGCGAAAGAAGTCCTCTTTACCCCGGTCTTCGACAACAACCCCATCGCCCTGCAAATCCTCGGCATCTGCTCGGCGCTGGCGGTCACGAGCAACCTCGATACGGCGCTGGTGATGGCGATCGCGCTCACTGCGGTGACGGCGTTCTCCAATCTCTTCATCGCCATGATCCGCAACCAAATTCCGAGTTCGATCCGCATGATCGTGCAGATGGTCATCATCGCCTCGCTGGTGATCGTGGTCGACCAGATCCTGCGCGCCTACGCTTTTACGCTGGCAAAGCAGTTGTCCGTGTTCGTCGGCCTCATCATCACCAACTGTATCGTCATGGGCCGGGCCGAAGCCTTCGCCATGCAGAACCCGCCGGGGCGCTCCTTCCTTGACGGCATCGGCAACGGTCTCGGCTACTCCGCCATGCTGATCGCGCTCGGCGTCGTGCGCGAACTGTTCGGCGCGGGCAAACTCTTCGGCGTCGAAATCCTGCCACTGGCAAAAGACGGCGGCTGGTACGTGCCCAACGGTCTGCTGTTGCTGCCGCCATCGGCGTTTTTCCTGATCGGGCTGTTCATCTGGGCGCTGCGGACGTGGAAGAAAGGGCAGCAGGAACCAGTGGCGTTCAGGCTTGCGCCGCAGGTGGAGGAGGACTGAACCCATGGGCAGGGAGAAACTCTCGCTTGCTCTCGCCTTGGCATGCCTGTTCAGCATACTTCCATGGGCTGGCATTCTGGGTCGGATCGGCATTATGGGTTGGTTTGGTTATCCCATCTTTCTGCCCGCATTTCTCGTCGTGGCGCTTTTCGTGGTTTTCAGACTTTTCTTCCTGCGAAGCGCGAAATCGAGATTCGATGCCGACGATATTTTCGCCATGGCGGGATGCATGGCGCTTTTCATGCTGATAGCAATATTGCACCAGACAGGCATGGCGGGTAATCACATAATGCTTTTTGTTTTGCTGGCTGCTGTCGTATTTGCCGCCTGTATGCTCTTTCACGCCTTCAGAGAAGGGGCGTGTGAGAGAAAAAAACTTGCGGAAACCGAAAACTCCGCATCGTCTGTCGAACAGGGAGAAGCCTGAATGGAACACTTGTTGAGCCTCTTCGTTCGCGCCGTGTTCATCGAGAACATGGCGCTCGCCTTCTTCCTGGGGATGTGCTCCTTCATCGCCATCTCCAAGAAGGTGGAGACCGCCATCGGCCTCGGCATCGCGGTGATCGTGGTGCAGGCGATCACCCTGCCCGCCAACAATCTCGTCTATACCTATCTTCTGAAGGACGGGGCGCTCGCCTGGGCGGGATTGCCGGATGTCGATCTTTCCTACCTGGGCTTCCTCACCTACATCGGCGTCATCGCCGCCATCGTGCAGATCCTGGAGATGTTGCTCGATAAATACCTGCCCAGCCTCTACAACGCGCTCGGCATTTTCCTGCCGCTCATCACCGTCAATTGCGTCATCATGGCCGGTTCCCTCTTCATGGTGGAGCGCGACTACGACTTTTCCGAAAGCGTAGTGTATGGCGTCGGCTCCGGCGTCTCCTGGGCGTTGGCCATCGCGCTGCTCGCGGGTATCCGCGAAAAACTCAAATACTCGGACGTGCCCGCCGGGCTGCAAGGACTGGGCATCACCTTCATTATCATCGGGTTGATGTCGCTGGGGTTCATGTCGTTTTCGGGCGTGCAGCTTTGAACAGGCTTTGAGGAAAAAACGATGAACATCCAGGAAATGACTCTCGCCATCGGCATGTTTACCGCCGTCGTGCTCGCGCTCGCGGCCATCATCCTGCTGGCGCGCGCTTGGCTGGTGAAGAGCGGCGATGTCAGGATCAACATCAACGGCGAGCGCGACATTGAGGTGTCCGCGGGCGGCAAGCTGCTGCAAACGCTGGCGGCGCAAAACATCTTTCTCTCCTCCGCCTGTGGCGGCGGCGGCACCTGCGCGCAGTGCAAATGCCAGGTCTTCGAGGGCGGCGGCGACATGCTGCCCACCGAGGCGCCGCATTTCACCCGGCGCGACGCGCGTGCGGGCTGGCGGCTTTCCTGCCAAGTGGCGGTGAAGCAGGACATGAAGATCGGCATTCCCGAGGAAGTCTTCGGCGTCAAAAAATGGGAATGCACGGTGGAATCGAACCCCAACGTCGCTACCTTCATCAAGGAGCTTACCCTGCGCCTGCCGGAAGGCGAGGATGTGAATTTCCGCGCCGGTGGCTACGTACAGCTCGAATGCCCGCCGCACACGGTCAGTTACAAGGATTTCGACATCCAGTCCGAATACCGCGCCGATTGGGACAAGTTCAATATGTGGCGCTACGTCTCGAAAGTCGACGAGCCGACCATCCGCGCCTACTCGATGGCGAACTACCCGGATGAAAAAGGCATCGTCAAGTTCAACATCCGCGTCGCCTCGCCCCCGCCCAACCGCGACGACATCCCGCCGGGCAAGATGTCTTCCTATGTCTTCAGCCTGAAACCGGGCGACAAGATTACCGTTTACGGCCCCTTCGGCGAATTCTTCGCCAGGGAGACGGACGCCGAGATGGTCTTCATCGGCGGCGGCGCGGGCATGGCGCCGATGCGCTCGCACATCTTCGACCAGTTGAAGCGCTTGAAGACGAAACGCAAGATCAGCTTCTGGTACGGCGCCCGTTCCATGCGCGAAGCCTTCTATGTCGACGAATTCAACCAGCTACAGACCGACAATCCCAATTTTACTTGGACGCTGGCGCTCTCCGACCCGCTGCCGGAAGACAACTGGACAGGGCCGACGGGTTTCATCCATAACGTGCTTTTTGAAAACTACCTGAAGAACCACCCCGCGCCCGAGGACTGCGAATTCTATATGTGCGGCCCGCCGATGATGAATGCTTCCGTCATTAGGATGCTCACAGATCTTGGCGTTGAGCGGGAAAACATCCTGCTCGATGAATTTTGAGGGATGAGGTTTCTGCGCGGTTTTCATGTGGGCAACGAGGAGTTTCGCCGTCAGAGTTTCCGGTTCCCATTCATCATTGGCCACTGTAAGGAGAATCGCCATGCTCACAAAATTCTGGACGAACATGATGGTCGACGACATCCATGAGACCATCAAGTTCTACCAGCGGACGCTCGGATTCGAGCACGTCATGTCCGTCCCGAAGGATTCCGGGGAGGCGCTCTTCCAATAGCGATGCCGGGCGGCCGCTCGTCTATGCGCTGATCAAATGCGGAAACGTCGAAATGATGCTCCAGGAACGCGCGAGCTTGGTGGAGAACGTTCCGGCATTCAAATCAGGCGCGACGACCGGCGGCACGCTGACCTTCTACTTCGAGACCGACGACATCGATGGTCTTGCGGCAAGGATCAGGGGCGCCTGCGAAGTTGTCCGGGACCTGCATGACACTTTCTATGGAATGCGGGAAATCTATGTCCGCGATCCGAATGGCTATGTCCTCGGTTTCGCGCAACCCCTGCGTCGCGCGTGACCCGTAACCGCGTCTCGAATCGATACCCTTTGACGCCAACCATCTTCATAGGAATGCGAGGAGCCGGAAATGAGAACGAAAACCCGATCCGTCTTTGTGAAGGTGGCGACCGTTTTGCTGACGCTGCCGTTTCTTGCGCTCGGTGATGCCCAAGCGCAGGCGCGGCGAAATCATGTCGATTCGGTCACGGTAAACGGGCTGAACGTGTTCCAGGATACGATCGGCATGGCACAATGGCAGAACGCCTTCGGCAAGGACGGCGTGACGCGAAGGATGGACTTCATAGAGTGCGCGGCGAATCATGAAGTCGACGTGCATTTCACGGACAGGAAAATCACCCTTGAATTCTTCCCCGAAGACAATCCCGGACTCGACCCGGAAAAGCTCTTAGCGGAAAAGAACGATGCCTATCGCCAATCGCCGCTCCGGGCGAGATTGTGGATTCGCTGGGAAGACATACCGCGATTCAGGGATGATCTGATCGTGGATGGAAAAGCCATTTCCGCGCAAATGACCTTCGAGGAATTCAAGAGGCGCTTTCCCTTGAGCGCCAGCCGGAAAGTCGGCGGTTTTCCCGGCGAAGAGGAAAACTATCCCGTCCTCTTGGGGAAAAGTGGAAGCGTGCTGAAAGACGAGGATTTGCCTTATGAACCGGCGCTCTGGTTTACCTTCAGGGACGGAAAACTCCTGCGGTTGAGCCTCCTGAGAGGCAGCGCATGCCCGCCGCACTCGCGGCATTCCTTCCTTCAAGACGGAAAACTCCTGCGGTTGAGCCTCCTGAGAGGCAGCGCATGCTGACGCGCATCGCGCCCATGCGCTCACACATCTTCGGTCAGTTGAAGCGTTTGAAAACAAAACGCAAGATTACCTTCTGGTACGGTGCAAGAAGTCTGCGCGAAGCCTTCTACGTCGACGAATTCAACCAGATCCAAACCGACAATCCCAATTTCACTTGGACGCTGGCGCTCTCCGACCCGCTACCGGAAGACAACTGGACGGGGCCGACCGGCTTCATCCACAACGTGCTTTTTGAAAACTACCTGAAGAACCACCCCGCGCCCGAGGACTACGAATTCTATATGTGCGGCCCGCCGGTCATGAACGTGGCCGTTATCAAGATGCTCGTCGACCTGGGCGTCGGACGGGAGAGCATCATGCTGGATGATTTCTGGGGATGAGGGGTGGAGCGGCCGCGCCATCGAGGCTGTTTCGCTGTGCGCCTGAAAACAAAAACGGCGCAGGGGAACGGGCTGGCGCCAGGATAAATGCTTTTTACAGTATTCCTCCATGATTCTTCGCTGGAAACCGAATGTCACCGTGGCCGCGGTGATTGAGCGCGCCGGGCGTTTTTTGCTGGTCGAGGAAGAGACGAGCGACGGCGTGTGTTTCAACCAGCCCGCCGGGCATTTGGAAGCGGGCGAGTCGCTGGTGGCGGCGGTGGAGCGCGAGACGCTGGAAGAGACCGCGTATCCTTTCGTGCCCGAATATCTGGTGGGCGTTTATCAATGGCCGCGCCCGCGGGGAGACATCACCTATCTGCGTTTCGCTTTCGGCGGCCGCGTCGGCGAGGCGGAGGGAGGACGCCGTCTCGATGACGGTATCCTGCGCGCGCTGTGGATGACATATGAAGAGATCGAGGCTACGCGCGCGCGCCATCGAAATTCGCTTGTCTTGCAATGCGTGGAAGACTGGCTTGCCGGACGCCGCTACGGGCTGGAATTGCTGCGCCACTACGGCTGATTCCAGCGCGCCGCCCGTCCCCCCATCTCCTTCCCGTCCGCTGGCCTATCGCCGTTCCACCCAGTAGAGCATCGCCGCCGCCGAGACGAGGAACAGCAGGCTCGGGGTGATCGCGGCCATCAACGGCGGCCAGGAGTGGATGACCCCGAGGTTGGCGGACAAGCCGTTGAGCAGATAGAAGGCGACGCCGAGCATCACGCCGAGGAAAACCTTGACGCTCACGCCGCCGCTGCGCTCGTGGGTGAGCGCGAAGGGCAGCGCCAGCGCCAGCATCACCAGGGTGGCGAAGGGGTAGATGATCTTTTTCCAGAAGGCGATTTCGTAGCGTTCCGCGTTTTGCTGGTTGTCACGCAAGTGGCGGATGTAGGCCCACAGGGTGCTCACCGACATGCGTTCGGGTACGACCATCAGCACGCTGAGGACTTCGGGCGTCAGCGCCGACGACCAGATCAGTTCGGGCGGGGTGGTGAGCGCGGTGCGCCCGTCGAGGAATTCGACCTGCGCCACGCCGGTGAGACGCCAATGCCCATTGCCCCTTTCCCCGCTTCCGGCGACGTACTCCCCATGCGCGGCATCGGCGATCGTACGCAGCACGCCGTCATCGCCGAAGGTGAGAATCCGTACCTCTTCCATGCTGCGATTGGGCCGCAGGGTGCGCACGTTGATGAAGCGGGGGCCGTCCTTGATCCACAGGCCGGAGTGCAATTGCCGCGAGATCATTGAGTTGGTCGCGGTCAGCCGCCATTGCTGGGCGGCGCTCTCGGCGGGCGGTGCGATGTATTCGCCGAAGACGAAAGTCAACACGACCGGCAGGCAGCCGATCAGGGCGAGCGTCCCCAGCATCGTCATGATCGACAGCCCGGAGGCGCGCATGACCGTAATTTCGGAATGGCGAGCGAGCGTGGTCAGCGCGTAGAGCGAACCGATCAGTACCGCGACCGGCAAGAGTTCGTAGACCCGGCCCGGCACGATCATCGCCACGTAGATGAGCGCGTGGCGGGCCTGGTAGCCATCTTTGCCGATGTTTTCGAGTTCGTTCACGAAATCGAAGAAGGCGAACAGGCCGAGGAAGGAGATCAGCACCATCAGGGTGGCGCCGTGAATCTCTCGCGCGAGATAGCCGAGCAGCGTGCGGCTCATCGCCCATCCTTCCGCGCGGGCGCGGCGTCGCCGCCTTTGGCGCGCCCGCGCCAGAACGGCGTCACCACGAGGCGGCGGTAAAAGAGCGGAACCAGGAGCGCGCAGGCCGCCAGATGCGGCAGCAGCAGCCCGGTGGCGAAGCGCAGGCGTCCCTGCGACACCCAGGACTGACACACGAGGATGGCGTTGTTGTAGATCAGATAAATGAAGATCGCCAGCAGCAGGTTGCTGGCACGCCCGGCGCGCGGATTGACGAAGGAAAGCGGGATCGCCAGCAGCGCCAGCAGCGCCGCCGCCAGCGGCGTGCCGAGGCGCAGGCTCAGTTCGCCGAGGTTGCGCGCATCCGGCTGCCGGATCAGTTCGAGGGTCGGCTTCGAGCGCGCCTTGGCCGGGGGGGCGGTCTGCTGGTTCGATTCGATCCGCAACTGGTAGCGGTCGAAGGACATGACCCGGAATTCCGGCGTGCCGGGTTGCCCGTCGTAGCGCCGCCCCCGCTCCAGGATGACATAACGGTTGCCGTCCTCGTCCGTATGCAGGGCGCCCTGGGCGGCGGCGACGATGGTGAGCTTGCCGTCCTTACTCTCGTCGCTCACGAAAACGTTGCGCACGCGCCCATCCTCGCCCGCGCCGATTTCGACGAAGAACACGCGCCGCGCCCCGGCCGATTCGCGGAATACGCCAGGCGCCACGCGTTGGGTGTCGTCGCGGCTCTCCAGGCGGTCGCGGTATTCGGCGCTCTTCATTTGTCCCCATGGACCGAGAAAAAGGGTCACGCCGCCGATCACCAGCGTCAGCGGCACGGTAAAGCGCAGGACAGGCGAAATCCAGGCGGTGAGCGGCAGGCCCGAAGTGAACCACACCACCATTTCGGAGTCGCGGTAGCCGCGCGACAGCGACAGCAGCACGCCGACGAACACGGTCAGGGTGAGGACGATGGGCAGCTCCGTCAGCGCGCCGAAGCCGATCAGGGCCAGCACGGCATCGGCGGGCACCCGCCCGCCCGCGGCCTGCCCGAGCAGGCGGATCAGCACGATCGTAACCAACACCGCGAACAGCGCGATGAATACCGCCGCCGCCGCGTGGGTAAATTCCCGTTGTAGGGCACGACGGAAAATCATTGCTCGGTGACTGGACAAAAGTTCAAGAGATGAAAACGCGGCAAGGGTAAAGTGTTGTTTTGACGGGATCCGCCGGAACGGAACATAATCGGGAAACGTTCCGTCGCGGCGCGAAACGCTCGCCTGCACGGCGCGCGCGCAAATCGCACGAATCGCGGCGCGTTTTCCCCTTGGAGCAAAGCCCATGGAATTTACCATAAAGAAGATAACCTCCCCCGAAAAACTCCAGACCGGCATACTTGTTCTCGGCGTTTTCGCCGACGGCAAGCTGCCCCCTTCCAGCCGCGCCGTGGACGAAGCCAGCCAGGGCAGGCTGGCGCGGCTCATCGCCCATGGCGAACTCGATGCCAAGCCCGGAGCGGCCCTGTTGCTGCACGGACTGGCCGGGGTCGCCGCCGAACGGGTCTTGCTGGTCAGCCTCGGGCAATCCGATTCCGGCGCGCCCGGCGACAAGGCATGGCGCGACGCCTTCGCCGCCGCGGGCAAGGCGCTGGCGGCCACGCCGGCGAAGGATGGCGCGATCGCGCTCGATGGCGAGACGCTGCCGCCGGGGCGCGGGCTGGACTGGGCGCTCCGCCAGGCAAGCCGCATCGTCGCCGACAGCGCCTACCGGTTCGATGCGCCGCGCACGGAGAAAAAAGAAAAGGGCGCAATGAAAGAGCGCGGCGCGCGCAAGATCGCTTTCGCCCTTTCCGCCGCGACCGTGGCCGACAAAGCGCTGGAAGACGCCGTGCGCCAAGGACAGGCCATTGCCGAAGGCATGGCGCTGGCCAAGGATCTCGGCAATCTCGGCGCGAACATATGCACTCCCGCCCATCTCGCCGGCGCGGCCAACGCCCTGGGCAAGCAATTCAAGTTCAAGGTCGACATTCTCGAACGCGAGGACATGGAAAAGCTCGACATGGGCGCATTCCTGGCGGTGGCGCGCGGCGCACGCCAGAGTCCGAAGTTCATCGTCATGCAATATCACGGGAGTCGCGGGGGCGGCGACGATCACGGACACGGCGGCAAGGCGCACAAGGGCAAGAACGCGGATAAAAACGGCAAGCCGCGCCCGGTGGTGCTGGTCGGCAAGGGCATCACCTTCGATTCCGGTGGCATTTCGCTCAAACCCGG
The DNA here is from genome assembly GCA_031277975.1 of Azoarcus sp. Classification (GTDB taxonomy): domain Bacteria; phylum Pseudomonadota; class Gammaproteobacteria; order Burkholderiales; family Rhodocyclaceae; genus WRNU01. The sequence goes on along the minus strand of JAITLI010000117.1, from coordinate 2,261 downwards.
CGCCGAAATGGACGAAATGAAATACGACATGTGCGGCGCGGCCAGCGTCATCGGCGCGTTCAAGGCCATCGCCCGCATGGAACTGCCCATCGACGTGGTCGGCATCGTCCCGGCCACAGAGAACATGCCCGGCGGCGACGCGACGCGCCCCGGCGACGTGGTCAGGTCGATGTCGGGCCAGACCATCGAAATCCTCAACACCGACGCGGAAGGGCGGCTCATCCTCTGCGACGCCCTCACCTATGCCGAACGCTTCAAGCCCGGCTGCGTCATCGACATCGCCACCCTCACCGGTGCGTGCATCGTCGCCCTGGGCAAAATCCCCAGCGGCCTGCTTGCCAACGACGACGGCCTTGCCGAAGAACTGGCGCAATGCGGCACCGCCGCGGGCGACCCCGTCTGGCGGCTGCCGCTGTGGGAAGAATACCAGGACCTGCTCAAAAGCAATTTCGCCGACATGGCCAACATCGGCGGACGCTTCGGCGGCGCGATCACCGCCGCCGCTTTCCTGTCGCGCTTCGCCAAGGCATACAAATGGGCGCACCTCGACATCGCCGGCACCGCCTGGGTATCGGGCGAAGCCAAAGGCTCCACCGCCAGGCCATTACCCCTGCTCGCCGAATTCCTGCTCGCGCGCGCCACCGGGGGCGAACAACCACACTGAAATGGAAAGCATGCGATGACCCGCGTCCAGTTCTATCACAACGCCGGCGATCCGCTCGCGCTTGCCTGCGAACTGATCGGCAAGGCCCATCGCGGCGGGCGCAAGGCTATCGTCATCAGCCCGGATGCCGCTGCGGCGCAGCGGCTCGACCGCCAGCTATGGATCGCCGAACCGGGCAGCTTCATCCCGCACGTCATGAGCGGCTCGCCGCTGGCGGCGGAAACGGCCATCATCGTCGGCGTCGCTGGCGAAACGCGGCAGTGGCCGCATACCGACCTGCTTTTCAACCTCGCCGCCGAAATTCCCCCCGGCTGCGAACGCTTCCGCATGGTGATCGAAATCATTGGCCGCACCGAAGCCGAACGCCAGCCCGCGCGCATGCGCTGGATGCACTACAAGCAGCAACAGTTCCTGCTCAAGGCTTTTGACGCTGAACACAGGATTGCCCTATGACCACCCCTCCTCCCAAAGACCCCGCCCTTGGCGCAACCGAACTGGATGTCGCCAGTTCCCTCATCGACGAAGCCAACGCGCTGCTGCGCCTGCACGGCGAAGACCCCGCCAACGACGGTACGGGCGACGACCTGCCCGTACTGACCGAAGTCATTTTCGACCTCGCCTCCGACGCCGCCCCTCCGCCGCGCCCCGCCCCCCCGCTCGCACCACCCGCACCACCCGCACCACCCGCCGCACAGCCCGCGCAATCGGCCTGTCCCGCGCAACTGGCTCCCAATTCCGCGCAACCGGCCCGTCCCACACAACCGGCTCACTCCGCACAGCCGGCCCGCCCCGTACAACCGGCTCCTAGCTCCGCGCAACCGGCCCGTTCCGCACAACCGGCTCGCCCCGTGCAACTGGCAGCTTCTTCCGCGCAACTGACGGCTTCTTTCGTGCAACTGATTCCTCCCTCGCCCCGCGCCGCGCTCTCCTCGCGGCCCGCGCCCGCCGCCCCGGTGCGTTCCACTGCGCCCCGTCCCGCACCGGCCTCTCCGCATTCCGCTGTGCCGCAACCTCAACCGCGGGACGCGCATGCGTCCCCGCGCGCCTTCACCCCGCCGCCGCGCATTCCCGCCAACGCGGTTCTTTCGCCCAGACAAATACAAGCCCAACTCGCTGCCGAAGATCTGAAACTGCTCGATACCTTCATCATCGGCGAAATCAAAGCTTGGGTGCGGGACGAATTACCGGCGCTGGTCGTGCGCGAAATCAGCAAACTCAACGAACGCTTATGCGCCGAAGCCATCGCCCGCCTGCACGCCACCCTGTTGCCGCGCATCTCGGAACACATTGCCGAACAAATCGAAAAGCTCGAAAAGCCCGAACTGCGCTGACGCCGAGGATCAGATTTGTTCAGTCAGCGTCGCCGCGCGCCTCGCAATGACGAGGCGGGAGGATTGTCGTGGCGACAAATGCCCCGCAATGACGAAGTGGAGTGGCTTTCGCAATGACGAGTGGGAGTAAAGGATCCGCCCCTGTTTCGACCAGTCGTTCGGGCGGAGGCGGCGGTTCCGCCTTGCCGGGTTCGCGGTCGGGAAAAGCGAAAAGGCGGCGCAGGTTTTCGTCGCGTTGGGCTTTGTCGTCGACGGGAACGGCGGTG
>JAITLI010000085.1 GCA_031277975.1 Azoarcus sp. | reverse complement strand
GCTGTTCAGATAGCGGCGCTTCGCGCCGTTTGGTACGAACTGGATTGCCACGTCGCTACGCTCCTCGCAATGACGAGGTGGGGGGATTGGCGCGCTGCTGCGCGCTTTGCAATGACGAGGTGGGGGAATTGGCGCGCTGCTGCGCGCTTTGCAATGATGAGATAGGGGGGCGTCCTCGCAATGATGGGGCGGGGGGCGTTCTCGCAAGGGCGCGTTCCTTCAAAGGATTTCCCTTTCTCTCCGGGTTTCTTGAAGACCGGGATGGAAATGGTGATCCGGGCGCGTAATGTGAAACGCCCCGGCGCAAGGCCGGGGCGTTTCATTGTTTCCTCCAGGCAGCCGGTGTTATTTGGGCCACGACGGCATGACGCTGCCGATGTTGCCCGACCCGGAAGGCTGATAGAGCGGCTGCTGGCGGGTGACGTTGGTCAGCAGAAACACCGCATCGTTGTAATCCCGGTCTCCGCCCTTGAGTTGCGCCTCGAATCCAACGAGTGCGGTGCCCGGCCCGGCGTAATTGTAGACGACCTTGGCGTGCACGTAGTTGTCGGCATTGCGGTTCCTGTCGCCACTGTAGAAATGATATGCCGAGGAGGGTTTAATCCTGATAATCACTTCGCCGCCGTATTTAGTATCATGATACGAAAGACGACGGGTATCCCCTTGGCGGAGGTACTTGGTGTTAAATGTAATCGTCTTCCAAATCATGCCGAGACGCCCGCCACTATCTATAACGTTTGCTTCAACATCGAAACCATAGTGATAATAGCTGCCCACGTAAACTACATCTACAGGTTCTTCCGGATCGAGAATGTAAAGGTTGCCGCCAGGAATGGCCCCGAATGAAGGAAAGGCAGGTTCGGCCGCGAGCGCGGAAGACAGGGGGGACAGGGAAGCGAGCGCCAGCAGCATATGGCAAGCTGTTTTCTTCATCTTCATGATATCATCCTACTTTCGTAATTGGTGAATGGATCGCGCGCATGATTGCGCGGCAGTGTATCAGCACGAACCATGCCACATTCCGAGTAGCGACGAATAAGTACAAACCACAATCCCCGCGCAATCCGGACAGTCCGCCCGGGCATGAAGCGTTTTATCCATCGGAATCAATCGCCGATGCGCGGGCGCGAGGCTTGCGGCATATGCTCGAAATATTTTCCGGGCGTTCCCTCCCGCCCCGCCGCGGCGGCCCGCGAAGGCCGGAAAATTTCCAGCGCGCGCCTCGGTGTAAGGAGTTCCGACACCCGCGCCATGTTCCGCCGCAAGAAAACCGGCGGCGCCTCGCGCGCCGCGCAAGAATGAAAAGGCTCAGTCCGTTTGTGTTTCGCCGGGGGAAGGCTGCCGGGCGGGGGGCGCGGCGTCGCGGGGGGGGCTTTTCTTGCCGCGGAAGAAGAACATGTAGTAGAAGTCGAGCGCGTTGTCGGTGCCGCCGCGCGCGACCAGGGACATGCGGCGGCCAAGGCGGTAGGTGAGTTTCACCAGCGATTCCGCGCCGCTGAGGTTTTGCTCGAAGGAGAGAAAAAGGTCGTTCGTCAGGCGCTTGCCCACGGAGACGACGCCGCTGCTCACCGCCGGGCCGGAGCTGATTCTCGAACCGCCCCCCACGACACGGCTGGTGGCGCTGCGGCTGCTGCTGTTGAGATCGCCCTGGCCGATGGAGAAGCTGTCGATCCCCAGTCTGCGCGCCAGATCGTCGCTCATGCCGCCGCCGGGGCCGCCGAACAGTGCTTGCGCCGCCGGCATGAGCAGGCCGAGATCCGCGCCGCCGACGGCATCCGGGGCGCGGCCCAGCACGAGCCACGACAGTTTTTCGTGGTCGGGCACCGAGGGTTCGGAGACCAGCCGCACTTGCGGTTTGTGTGCGCTCCCGGTGATCGCTACGCCGGCATCGACTTCCATTCCCCGCCGCATGGCGACGATGTTGAGGCTGGGGTTGTCCGGCTCGCCCTGGAAGGTGATGGCGCCACGCTCGATCGCCAGGCGCTGGCCGTAGCCGCGGTAGGTGCCGGCGACGGTGCGGATGACGCCCTGCGCCCGCAAGGGGTCGTGCGGACGCAGTTGCAGTTCGAGTTTGCCCACGAGGCGGGTATCGACGCCAAAGGCGGCCAGGTAGAGGGCGCTGCCGAGATCGAGCGCGATCCGCCCGGTGACGGCGGCAATGCCGCCGTGCTCTTCTTCCGCCGCGCCGCCTCCGCCTTCGCCTCCGCTTCCGCCTTCGCTCTCATCCTCGCTTCCGGCCGCGCTTGCCGCGCGGCGGCGCACGAGCACGTCGTCGCCGGGGCGCGGGGCGGGCGATTCGTCGACTTCGATATATCCGGCATCGGCGCGCAGCCGGGCGTCGACATCGAGCGCCCTGTCCCGCAGCTTTGCCGTGCCTTCGCCGGAGACGATGAGCCAGCGGTCGGGACGCTGGAAAAGCGGCAGGCGTTCGGCGGTAAGGGCGAATTGCCCGCCCTGCCCTGCCCCGTCCAGCGCGATTTCGCCCGTGAGGAGCAGGCGTCCCGGCGTGGCGGTCAGTTCGCCGAAGGGCACGCGCTTGTCGTTGGGCTTCACCCGGTTGGACGACTCGAACGCCAGCCGCGCCAGGCGCAGGCTCTGGCGGCCATTGCTGTGCGCGAATCCGGCTTCCAGTTCGCCGCCCGCGAGCATCAGCCCCAGGTCCACGAAACTCAACTGCAAGGCATGGCCCGCGACCTGTCCGCGCAGATTCGGCTTCTCCGGCGTGCCGGAGATGTCGACATCCGCCGAGAAAACGCCGCCGGTCTCGACGTTTTCGCGCATCAGCCGGCCCAGCCAGGCCAGCGATGGCATGAAAAGATGCGCCGCGCCGGAAAGCGGTGCGGCGCGGGCCAGCCGCCAGCCCCGCCCGTCGCGCTCGATCCCCGCTTCGAGCGAAGCGCCGATCTCGCCGGTTTCGCGTCCGTGCGCGGCGAACACCAGGCGCACGCGGTGATCGTGGGCGAACAGGTAGGCTTCGAGCCGCTCCAGCCCGAGCCGGGTGGCGATTTCGCCGCGCACGGTGAGATCGCCCGATTCGCGGAGCAGGCGCGCCTGCCCTTCGATGCGCTCGCCGAGGCGCACGTCCCAGTCGCCCGCGAGGGTGAGCGGGTTGCGCCGCCCCTGCCCCGGGATCATGTCCAGCGCCAGCCCGCGCAGGCTGCCGCGCAGCACGGCCTCGCCGTCTTTCCAGCGCGTTTCGGCAAGCAGCGCCTCGCCCCGCGCGCCCATGGCGAACGCGGCTTCGGCAAGATGCAGTTCGTCCGCGCCCAGTTCGAGCGCCGCCGGGGCACGCAGGCGCAGCGGCCATTTCCCGCCGCTCTCCAGTGCGGTGATGTTCCCCCGCCAGCGCAGCGCGTCCAGCCCGCCGTCCAAATCCGCCTTGAGGCGGAAGGCGTCCGCGCCGGGGGCTTCTTCGATTTCGATGTGAATCTGGTGGCGGTCGCGCCGCCCCCCGGCCACGAAACGCGCCCCGGCGATGCGCCTGCCGGCGGCGGCGATGCCGGAGCCGTCGAGCCGCAGCGCGAGCGCGCCGCCTTCGCCCGCTTCGATATCCGCCCGCACCGACAGCGCGGCGGCGTCCACGCCGGGCAGGCGCAGTTTTTCGGCATCGAGCCGCAGCGTTCCCGCTGGTGCTTCCAGCCCGCCGGTAAGCGTTCCGGCGGCGCGTATCCGGCCTTCCAGCCCGTAACCCATGGCGGAGAGGCGGGGCGCATCGAGTTCCAGGGCGAGCCGGTCCCCGGTTTCGCCCCAGCTTCCTTTGGCGCCGAGCCGGTTGCCGGCGAGATCGAGCCACAGGTCGATGCCGTGCAAATGCTCCCTATCCAGCGACAGCAGGCCCTTTCCGCCCAGCGGACGGCCATCGAGGCGGCTGTCGCCGAAGGCGAAATACACCGCCGCCGCCGCTTGCGCCCCGAGAAAGCCAGTCGCCGAGGCTTGCAGATTGATCGCCGCCGCCGGAGAAGCCGGGTGGAACAGCGCCGGATCGACATCGCGCAAATCCAGGTGCGCGACAAACGCCGCGCGCTCCGCCCCGGCCGCCGCCATGATTTCACCTTCTGCCTCGGCCCGCGCCGCGCCCGCGCGCAACAGGACTTTGCCCCATTGCCGCCGCGCCGTGGCGGAGACTTCGAGATGGCCGTCGGCACGGCGGGCGGGCAAGCGGCTGTCGAGCCGGGCGGGATCGAGCGCCGCCATGGCGAGGCTGACGTCGATCTGGCCGAAAGCGGCGGGCAGGAAAGCTGGCGCGTCATGCGCCTCCGGCGCGGTCGCCGCCTTTTCGTCCGCGCCGCGCTCCGCCTGTTTCCGCCAGCGCAGTTCACCCGTGAGCGCGCCGCCGCCGCCTTCGAGCACGAGGGCATCGAGCCGCACGGCCTCCATCGCCGCGTCCACCTGCGCGCGCAGGCGCGTCACCGGCAGGCCGCCCGCGTCGAGCGTGGCCGGACGGGCGTTGTCGATGTGCAACGGGCCGCGCAGCGCCGGCTCGCCGTCTTCGCCAGCGGCGACGGCAAAGTTGGCGCGCACCCGCAAATCCGCGTGCGGCAGGGCGGGCGCGAACAGGGCGGGGTCGAGATTTTCGATGTCGACTTCGACCGTCTCCAGCGGCAGCGCGGCGAACGGCGCCGCCGTCACCGTTGCCTGTCCGCGCGCGCCGTAGCCTTGCGCCCGCGCATGCAGCAGCGGCGCGGCGAGACTGCCCCGCGCGCCGGCATCGAGCGTCCACGCGCCGCCTTCCATATGTCCCTCCAGGCGCAAGGCAAACGGCGCGTCCGCGCCAAGCTCGCCTTCGGCCTCGACGCGCCCCTGCGGCAATTCCACCGCCAAACGGCGCAACAGGAAGCGCCCCGCCTCGCCGCCCAGCGCGAAACTGCCATCGCGCGCACTGAAAAGCGGCGTCCCGCCGCTGGCCTTCTCGCCGCTTTCCGTATCGTGAATCTCCAGCACGCCGACTTCCGCCGCCAACTCGAAGGTAAAAGGCAGGCGCAGGCTTTCCGGCGGCACGCGCGGCGCCGCGGCGGGCGGCGCGTCCTTGAGGAAAACGCCGATCCGCCCGGCCCGCAGGCGTTCGATGTGCAACGTGCGCGACCACAATGCCGCTGGCCGCCAATCGAGTTCAACGTCGTCGACCGCGATGTTCGCGTCCGCCAATTCCAGGCGCAGGCGCGCGAACGCCAGCGGCCCGCGCAACGTGCCCCGCGCCCCTTCGAGGCGCAGCGCGCCGCCGCTGAAACGCGCCGCCGCGCCCGCGAGCACCCGCAACCCCGCTTCCGTCGCGGCCAGCCACACGAACAGCGCGCAGAGCAGAGCGGCCAGCACGGCGAACACCGCCAGCACGCGCGGCCAGGAACGCCTGCGGACAGGCGGCGAGGACGGAGAGGCGGACGCGGCGCTCATCGCCCGGCAGCGCCGCGCGCCGCATGGAACGCACGCTTTATCGGCGTCGCTGCGCACCGCATGGAACGAAGCCCTCTCCCGCCCCTGACGGGGCACCCACTCCCGCGAGCGGGAGAGCAACTGTCTTCCGGGTCAAGAGCAATGAAGAGCTTCATCCCAGGCTTTTCCGGTTCGGATCATGGCATTGAGGATGGTCAGGAGGCGCTCAGCGCCCTGGCGGTCTGGCTGATCCGCCTGGGCATCCTGCTCACGCACAGCCGCCCCCTGCACCCGCAGACCAACGGCAATTTCACCGCACCCTCAAGGCCGAAGTCCTGGCACACCGCCACTTCGAGACATTGGAGCAGGCGCAAGCGCAATTCGACCACTGGCGCGGGGTCTACAACCACGAACGCCCCCACGAGGCCCTGTCGACGCAAACACCCCCCGCCCAGCGCCATGCCCCCAGCCTGCCGGGCGCCTTGCCGCCCATCGAGTATGGCCCTGACGACCGGGTGCGCAAGGTTCGGCAAGGAGGCTGGATCAGCTTCAGGGGCCAGCAACTTCGTGTCTCCAAGGCCCTGGTCGGACAACCTGTCGCCCTGCGCCCCTGCATCGAAGCCGATGGCTTGTACAAACTCTACTTCTGCCATCATCATTTCCATTCCTTCGATTCGAGAGAAGCGAAGGTTCTTTGAACTGTTACCCATGTCCTGGCACACTTGTTACCTATGTCTTCGGTCTGTACAGGGGAAGAGGACCAGGGAGAGGGGGCCAACCATCCGGCGCGCAGCGCCGCTGATAAGTAATCGGCGCTTATCGGCCAACCCGTGCGGGCCGCGTTTCGATGCGCCCGCTGCTCGCTGTTTATTTCCCTTCTTCCGCTTTTCGCAAAGTCTCCAGTATCCACGAACTCGCCCGCCCGTCCGCCTTGCGTCCCAGTGCTTCCTGTTCCTGCGCAATGGCCCGGCGGCTCTTGGCGCCGATCATGCCGTCGGCCTCGCCGATGTCGTGGCCGCGCGCGATGAGCAGGCGTTGGAGTTCGCGCCGCCCGGCGCGCGAAAGGCCAGGGTCGTCGGTCGGCCATGGGGTGCGGAATGCACCGCCGCCGCGCAGGCGGTCGGAAAGGTGGGCAATGGCGAGTGCGTAGCTTTCGGCGGCGTTGTAACCGTAGATGACGTCGAAATTCTTGCCGGTGAGGAAGGCCGGGCCTTTCGCCCCGGCGGGCAGCACCAGGGCGCGATCCGGGCCGCCATCGGGAAGCGGGCCGCCATCGGCGAGTTTCACGCCGCGCGCGGCCCAGGTGGACATGGGGCGTTTGTTGCGGCGGCCCGCGAGCGAGGTGTCGAAACCGGCGGGCAGCCTGACCTCGAACCCCCAGGTCTCGCCGCTCTTCCAGCCGCCCCGGCGCAGGAAATTGGCGGTGGAGGCCAGCGCGTCGGCGGCATTGTCGACGAGATCGCGGCGTCCGTCGCCATCGAAATCGGCCGCGAGCCGCAGGAAGGTGGAGGGCATGAATTGTGTCTGGCCGAAGGCGCCGGCCCATGAGCCGGTGAGGCGCTCGGGCGGAATGTGGCCCTCGTCGATGATTTTCAGGAGATCGAGGAACTCGCCGCGAAAATAGTTCTGCCGCCGCCCCATGCAGGCAAGCGTGCCCAGCGAGATGAGGAGCGGACGCTTGCCGAGGCTGCGTCCGTAGTTGCTTTCCACCCCCCAGACCGCAACCACCGTCGCCGGATCGACACCGTAGCGTTTTTCGACTTTTTGCAGTACGTCCCGCCAGCGTTCGAGCATGGCGCGGCCATCGTCCACCCGTTCATCGTCGACGAGCGCCGCGAGGTAATCCCAGACCGGCGTCGTGAATTCAGGCTGTGTATCGAGTAGTTCGAGCACCGACAAATCGGGCTGGAGCCGGGCGGCATGTGTATCGAAGGTGGCCGGGGCAATGCCGCGCTGCACGGCCTGGGCGCGCAGGCGGGCGAGGCAGGCGGGGAATTCGTCGGCTGAAACCGGCGGTGCGGTCAGCATCAGCCCCAGTGCGGCGGAGAAAAGGCGGCGGTATTTCTGGAAGGCGGTTTTTTTCATGCGCGCATTTTAGCCGCCAACATCAAGAACCGTGGCAAGCCGCCGGGCCGGGAACGGCGCACATTTTATTTCCACCCCCGATGCGTGAAAAACAGTGCGCTGGCGAAGAGGCCAGCGCACTGTTTTTCTACCCTCCCTCACATCTGTTTTCAAGCGGAAACGCGCACCGTCGAAGGTTCGGCCTGCCCGGCGGGCAAGGCGGCGTTTTCGGCATAGCGCCGCGCCGCGTCTTGTTGTCCCGCCACCACCGCGGCATCGCCGCTTCCCGCGCGCCCGGGGCGCACGGCCTCGTCACGGAGCGCGGGGTCGGGGGGGCGCACTGCCGCCGCGGCGATTTCATTGACAGGCGCCGCTGGCGCGGAGGCGTCGGCGCGCACCGCGTTGCGGGCCGCTTCGCTGATATTGACCAAGGCCGAGGGCGCGGAGGCTTGCTGTTCGGGGGCGGGCGTTTGCGCTTCTTCCCGGGCGCGCGCGGCGATGAGCGCTTCGCCGCCGCGCGCGGCTTGCAGATTTTCGGCGCCGGTGGAAAGGGGTCGCAACGAGATGTCCATGGCCGTCTCCTCGGGGGATGCGTCCGCGCGCGCACGGCGCTTGCGGGCAATCAGAGTGTAGACCGTCGGCACCACGAACAATGTGAAGAAAGTACCAAGCAACAGCCCCCCGACGATCACCCAGCCGATTTGCTGGCGGCTCTCCGCCCCCGCGCCGGTGGCGAGGGCGAGCGGAATCGCGCCCAGCACCATCGCGCCGGTGGTCATCAGGATCGGGCGCAGGCGCAGCACGGCGGCCTCGGTCACCGCCGCGAACATGTCCTCGCCGGCGGCGCGCAACTGGTTGGCGAATTCGATGATGAGAATGCCATGCTTGGTAATGAGGCCGATCAGGGTGACGAGGCCGATCTGGCTATAGACGTTGAGCGTGCCGCCGGTGAGCCAGAGCGCGCCGAGCGCGCCGGCCATCGACAGCGGCACGGTCAGCATGATGATGAAGGGGTCGAGGAAGCTCTCGAACTGCGCCGACAGCACCAGGTAGATGAAGGCGAGCGCGAGCACGAACGTGAGCGCGAGACTCGCCGAACTGGCGCGGAATTCGCGCGACATGCCGTCGTAGTCGGTGGAGTAGCCCGAGGGCAGGACGCGGCCCGCGGTGGCGTCGAGCCAGGCGAGCGCCTCGCCCAGAGCGAAGCCGGGGGCGAGATTGGCGGTAATCACCACGGAGCGGCGCTGGCCGAAATGGTTGAGTTCGCGCGGGCTGACCATTTCGCGGATGGTGACGAGGTTGGAGAGCGCCACCATCCGGCCGCCCTTGCCGCGCACGAAGATGTCGTGGATGTCGCGCGGATCGGCGCGGTCGCCAGCATCGACCTGCACGATGACATCATACTGTTCCGCGTCTTTCTTGTAGCGCGTGACCTGCCTGCCGCCCAGCATGGTTTCGAGCGTGTGGCCGATGACGTCGATCGACACCCCGACATCTGCGGCCTTGTCGCGGTCGACCGACACCGCCAGTTCCGGCTTGGTGAGCTGGAGATCGGTGTCGGGCGACACGAAGCCCGGATGCGCGCGCATGGCATCGAGCATGGTTTCCGTGACGCGGGCCAGTTCGTCCCAGGGGCCGGAGGACGTAATGACGAAACTCACTGGCCGTGTGCGCGGACTTTGCCCGAAAGCCGGGGGCAGGATCGGGAAAGCGTTGATGCCGGCGATCGCACGCAGACGGGGTTGCATTTCCGCCGCGATTTCGGCGGTACTGCGCTCGCGCCGCGCCCAATCGACGAAACTGATGAAGCTCCTGCCCTGCGAAACGGTGGGCGTGCCGGCCATGACCTGATAGCTGTCGGCGTCGGCGGTGGCGGCGAAAATATCGCTGATTTTCTCCGCGTAGCGCGTCATGTAGTCGATGGTGGCGCCTTCCGGGCCGCTGAATTGCACCATGATCCGGCCCCTGTCCTCGACAGGCGACAGTTCGGATTTGAGTTGCCCGAGCAAGAGCGCGGCCAGCCCGGCAATCGCCGCGAAAGCCAGCAGCACGGCCCAGCGCATGCCGAGCGCCCTGGTCAGCGCGCCGCGATAGCCCTCGACCAGCCAGACAAGGAAAGTTTCGATGGCGTTATAGAGCGCGCCGTGCTTGCGCTCGTGGCGCAGCAGGCGCGAGCACATCATCGGCGACAGGGTGAGCGCCACGAAACCGGAAACGAGCACCGCGCCCGAGAGCGTGAGTGCGAATTCGATGAACAGCTTGCCGGTACGCCCGGTCATGAACGCCACCGGCGCATAGACCGCCGCCAGCGTGATGGTCATCGCCACCACCGCGAAGCCGATTTCCTTCGCGCCGCGGAAAGCCGCCTCGATCGGAGGCATGCCGTTCTCGATGTGGCGGAAGATATTTTCCAGCACGACGATGGCGTCATCGACCACCAGGCCGATCGCCAGCACCAGCGCGAGCAGGGTCAGGGTGTTGACCGAAAACCCGAACGCGAACATCAGCGTAAACGCTCCCACCAGCGACACCGGAATCGTCACCAGCGGCACCAGCATCGCCCGCCAGTTGCGCAGGAAGAACAGGCAGACCGCCGCCACCAGCAGCACCGCCTCCCACACGGTGGAAAACACCGCGGCGATGGAACGCTCGATGAACACCGTGGAATCGTTGGTGACGGACATCTTCATGCCTTCCGGCAATTCCGCCTCCAGTTCGGGCAGCATCTTGACCAACGCGCGCTTGAGATCGAGCGGATTGGCGGTGGATTGCTTGATGAGGCCGAGCGAAATCGCGGGCCGCCCCATGAAGCGCACCGCGCTGCGCAGGTTGGCGGGGGCAATCTCCACCCGCCCGACATCGCGGATGCGTACGGGGTAGCCGTCGGGCGTGGCGGCCTGGCGCACGACCACCGCGCCAAACTGCGCCGGATCGGCCAGGTCGGTATGGGCCACGACCTCGAATTCGCGCTCGCGGCTCTCGATCCGTCCCGCCGGCAGTTCGACGTTCTGGTGCGCGATGGCGTCTTCGACATCCTGCGGCGTGAGGCCGAACGCCGCGAGGCGGGCGCGGTCGAGCCAGATACGCATCGCGTAGCGCCGTTCGCCGTATATCCGCGCGTCCGCCGCGCCCGGCAAGGTTTGCAGGCGCGGCTTGATGATGCGGTTGGCGATGTCGCTCATCTCCATCTGGTTGTAACGGTCGGACGAGAAGGCCAGCCAGATGATCGGATTGGCATCGGCCTCGACCTTGGCGATGACCGGCTCGTCGATGTCGTCCGGCAAGCGCCGGCGCACTCTCGACACGCGGTCGCGGACATCGGCGGCGGCGCTGTCGGCGTCGCGCTCGACGCGGAAGCGCACCATGATCTGGCTGCGCTCGGAGCGGCTGATCGAAGAGAGCACATCCACGCCCTCGATCCCGGCGATCGAATCTTCCAGCGGCTTGGTGACCCGCGATTCGACGATCTCGGCGCTGGCCCCGGTATAGACGGTATCGACCGTGACCACCGGCTCGTCGATATTGGGATATTCGCGCACCGTCAGCCGCGAATACGACATCAGCCCGATCAGCAGCACCATCAGCGACAACACGGTGGCAAACACAGGCCGCTTGATGCAAAGCGCGGAAATCATCATGGCGGCGGCCTTTCAGTCGGATGCCGCGACAGGCTGCGCCACCGTCACCGGCGCGCCATCGCGCAATTTGAGCTGGCCGGCGACCACGACCCGGTCGCCGGGCGAGAGGCCCTCGACAATCTCGACCTCCGCCGCCCGGCGCATGCCGGTCCTGACCTCGACCCGGCGCGCCCGTCCCTCTTCGACCCGATACACGAACTGTACCTGGCCGGGCGCCGGAACCAGCGCCGCTTCCGGCGCCATCAACACCCCGTCGCGCTCCTCGACGATCAGGCGCACGCGCGCGAACACCCCCGGACGCAAGCGGCCCTTGTCATTGGCGAGGCGGGCGCGCAACAACACCGCGCGGCCCTCGGCGTCGACCTGCGGGTCGATGGCATCGACCCGCCCCGGAAAAGTCTCGCCCGGCGCCACATCGCTGCTGATTTCCAGTGTCTGTCCCGGGCGCAGGCGGCCAAGGAAAATCTCGGGCAGGCGGAAATCGAGCTTGAGAGTATCAATATCCTCGATATTGACCAGCACATCGCTGTCCCTGACGTAATCGCCGACGCTCACCTTGCGGATACCGACGATGCCGTCGAACGGCGCGCAGATGCGGGTACGCTCCAGCCGCGCCTGGGCGAGCGCCACGGAAGCGCGCGCCACTTCGAGCCGCGAGGCTGCCTCGTCGCGGGCGCTGCTGCTCACGAACTTGCGCGCGAAAAGATCCTCGATGCGGCGGGCGTTGGACTGAGCCAACGCCAGTTCGGCATTGGCCTGCCGCAACTCGGCCAACTGCACGGCGGCATCGAGTTCGATCAATACCGCCCCCCGGCGCACCGCGCTGCCATCGCGGAAATGAATCGCCGCCACCCGCCCGGCCATTTCCGGATGCAGCACGACCGATTCATTGGAGACGAGCGTTCCGACCGCCGCCACATCGTCCTCGACCCGCCGCGCCGACAACTGGGCAAGCTCCACCAGCACCGGCTGCGCCGCCGCGCCGCCGCCAGGGTTCGCGGCCTGGGCGGAGGAGGATGCGGACGATGCTCCATTGGCGCGCCACGCATAAGCGCCCAGCCCGGCCAAGCCAGCCGCACACAGCGCCACAATCAGCGGACGACGAAAAAACATCGAACAGACTCCTCGCCGGAAATCCCAAGATAAATAGATAAGAATAGATAAAAACCTGGCATTGCCCGTATCGGCAAACGCCTGAAACTCCGCATGAAGATAATGGATTTCCGTCTACATGAGAATAACGGAAATGTAGGTGAAATGTAGCCGACACAAACCATGCGGACAGCCCCCGGAACGCCGCTGGTTTTTGTGACGGACATCTTCTCATCCAAAAAATTTCCCCTCGCCCCTGTACCACAGGCATTTACATGTAGATACCTATGAAAGGGAGGAGAGTACTAGGGAGAGGAGGGGCAACCAACCTGATGAGCCAGCGCGGCCGCGCCATCGCCGGAGAAGAGGGCCAGGGAGAGGGGAGATTCAACCAATCGGCGCAAAGCGCCGCAGATTTCCCTGCGGTAGAGAGTGGACAGCGGGCGTTCCGCTTCTCCTTCTTCCAATCAGCATCGCCACGTTCGCAATGACGTTTTCCCCGATCCCACGTATCACGATTGCCGTGACGATCCGGGCGCGTCGTGGCGGACCGCTTCGCCAAGCAAATACGTCGCGGTCACGCAACGGTCGTCGCCGAGCATCATCAAGGCGAAAAGGCGTTCCGGGAGCGTGGCGGCGCGGGAGGTACGGTAGGCGAGCAGGGGAGTGGCCCGCGGGTCGAGGACGATGAAATCGGCTTCGCGTCCGGGGGCGAAGTTGCCGATGGCTTCATCCAGATAAAGCGCGCGCGCGCCGCCGAGGGTGGCGAGATAGAAACCCTGTTCGGGCGAAAGCGTCTGCCCGGCCAGTTGCAGCGCCTTGTAAGCCTCGTTGAGCGTTTGCAGCATGGAAAAACTCGTGCCCGCGCCGATATCGCTGCCGAGGCCGACCCGCAGGCCGTGCGCCCGCGCCCTGGCCAAATCGAAAAGGCCGGAGCCGAGGAAAAGATTGGAAGTCGGGCAAAAGCTCATGGCCGCGCCCCGGGCCGCCATGCACTGGCGGTCATCGTCGTCGAGCCAGATACAGTGCGCATAAATGGCGCGCGCGCCCAGCAAGCCGTGGCGCTCATAGATCGCCGCGTAACTGCGCGCTTCGGGGTGAAGGCGGGCCACCCAGGCAATTTCTCCGCGCTGTTCGGCGAGGTGCGATTGCAGGCGCAGGCCGGGAATTTCGGCGAATAGCCGCCCGGCCCGTTCCAGTTGCTCCGGCGTGGAGGTG
Organism: Azoarcus sp.; assembly: GCA_031277975.1. Taxonomy (GTDB): domain Bacteria; phylum Pseudomonadota; class Gammaproteobacteria; order Burkholderiales; family Rhodocyclaceae; genus WRNU01. The sequence continues at coordinate 14,668 of JAITLI010000085.1, read as the reverse complement.
GGGACGAAGCGCGGCGTCACAGCGTAGAGCAGGCGTTCGCAGCCGTGCCATTTCCCGATGAGCGCGCGCGTATGTGCATCGCCTTCGGCGGCATCGGCGTCGCGCAAGCCATCCGGGCAATTGCGATCCATCAGCGCCTTGCCGACGATGAGACGCATGCGGCGCGCCCGGGCTGCCGCGAACAGGGCATCGACGGAGGCCGGATGCACGGTGGCGAAGACCATCGCCGTCGTGGTGCCGTTGCGCAAAAGCTCATCGCAGAAAAAGCCGGCGGCGGCGGCGGCGTGCGCGGGGTCGGCGAAACGACGTTCGGCGGGATAAACATATGTTTCCAGCCAAGCGGAAAGCTCCCCGCCGGGACTGGCGATCATCCCGGTCTGGGCGTAATGCGTGTGCGTATCGACAAATCCGGGCAGGATCAGCTTGCCACCGTAGTCGATGAGGCGGACATCGGCGGGCAGGCCGGGCCGCAGGGCGCTGGCCGGGCCGCAGCGCAGGACGCGGCCTGCGGTGACGAGAAGGAGTCCGTCGGGAAAATGTTCGCACGCCGCCGCGCCCCGCTCGGCGGGATCGGCGATGAAATGCACGATTTCGCCGCGCACGGCGAGGAGGGAGGGACGGCTGGACGAAAACATGATCGCAAGGCGGAAAACGGAAAACAGCCGCCCGGATCACAGCCGCGGCGCGGCAAGGCATGGTAATGGGATCATGCCGCACCCGGCAAGGACGTCTGGATGGCGCGCCATGGAATGGAATTGCACGTTTTTCGTCCGTAAAAAGGCGTTTTTCCACATTTTACGGACGAGAAATGTGAAAACCCGGCAGCTTCCACGTCATTCCGCCTCCATGTTCGCCCGCAGTTCCTCCCTGTCGAGGAAGGGATACAGATCTTCCAGCGGACTCGTTTCCGGCAGTCCCTGCGCGTCCAGGCGGGTCATGACGCGGGGAATGCGCGCTTCGTCCGCCTGCGCGACGAGTTCGCAGAGGACAGGCGCTTCGCCATTCAATATGTCGCGCAGGCGGTCTTCCAGATCGGCATGGCGTTCAATGCGCGCATAGGGCACGCCATAGGCTGCGGCCAACCGGGAAAGATCCGGAAGCCGCAGGCCGCTGCTTTCGTCCGCGCCGGTCAGGCGTCCGAAATTCGCGCTTTGCGAGGCGCGGATGGAGGCATAGCCCCGGTTGTTGACCACGAAGCATTTGACGGGCAGGCGCTCGCGGGCCAGCGTGGCAAGCTCCTGCGCGTTCATCTGGAAGCCGCCGTCGCCCTCGACGCAGATCGTGCGTCTCTTGCCGGACGCGAGGCATGCGCCGATGGCGCCGGGCAGTCCGAAGCCCATCGACCCCGTGCCGCGATTGTGGAAACAGCGCTGCCCGGCCTTGAGACGCAGGTTCAGCAGGAAAAGCTCGGAAGCGAAGCCGGAGCTTCCCGGCGCGATCAGATCGTCGCCGGTCAACAGGCTGGATCTATGGCTCCTTTGAATGCCGACCGGGTGGCCGGCGGGTGGTTAGAACTTGAAATACCTGCGCACCGTCTCGACAATCACCTGCACGAGCAAGGCAACCCCGGCGTCGCCGTGGTGGGTGGAGACCTTGCGAACGAGCCGGTGCAATGCACCGCGTTTGCTGTGGCGATCCTCGCGCTCGATGCGGCGCAGGTCGGCGGCAACAAACCGCTGTGCTTTTTCCATGGTCGTGTACTTGTTCGGGCGCCAGCGGCGCACGACGTCCGCAGCACTTACACCGTTGAGCGTTTCCGGCAGTGCCTCCGACAACATGCGTTGCGCGCCAGCATCACAGAGCTGCGTGATAAGTGATACGCGGCATCGCGCATAATCCCACGCGTGGGGGTCGCGCACAGGCCAGGCAATGTTCGCCGCTTCGGCGCCTCCCTCATCCGGATACATCCCGGCAAACAGCCGGACCTGCCATGCGGTATGCCCCTCGGCTACCACACGGCGCAGCGCGGCCAATATCTGCGCCGGGGTATGCTCGGCAGGAAACGGCGGCCCCCAAGCACTGTCCTCGTAGGACCACTCCACAGGTTGCGCGCGGGTCGCCCGCAACTTCGGCGCCGGAAATGGAATGACGGTGCCCATGCTCCTTTCTCCATCATGATATTTGTCTCCATACGTTACGCTCTCCACACCTTGATGACAAGCTCTTCGTACCACTCGACGCCCGGGGGCATCTCTCCGTGTTCATCGCGGTATCGCTTCACCTCGGCCTTGTTGGCGTGCAGCGTCAGCAGGCCGGGAGAGGTGATCGGTGAAGTAATAAAGACTGACGCCCTGGCCATCGTTGGCATGTTCGGGGCGCAGCAGCGGATAGCGCGCCTTCCAGCCAGCCACGCGGGCGAGCCAGCCGCCGCAATCGGGAAGCGCCGTTTGCGCCAGCGCCTCGTTCAGGGCGCGGATGAACGCGCCAACATCGGCGGCCACCGGCAAGGCGACGGGCATCTTCAGCTTGGCGATTTCGGCGGGGTCGATATCCACCACGACCTTTTGCGCACGGGGCGCGAAACGCGCGTGGTCGTAGCCGGTCATCGCCATGTCGAGGCGCGCGCCCAAGATGACGAGGCAATCGGCGTTTTGCAAGGTGAAATTGGCATGGCGCGGTGCGATGGAACCAGGCCGCCCGGCGTGGAGGGGGTGCGCGTCCGCGATCAGATCCATTCCCAGCCAAGTGGGCAGCACCGGGATTCGGGCGGTCTCGTACAATTGCTGGAACGCTTGCGCCGCGCCCGCCATGCGGATGCCCGCGCCCGCGATGAAGGCGGGGCGGCGGGCGGCGCGCAGGAGCGCCAATGTCCGCAGGGCGGCGGGTCTCGGATCCTGTGTTGCGGGCGCGTCGTGGCGCGCGCGCGGCAAAGTCTCGGGGTCGACTTCCGCCGCCTGCACATCGAGCGGCACATCGAGCCATACCGGGCCGCGCCGTCCTGTCAGGGCGGCATGCTCCAGCCGGTCGAAAGTTTCCGCGACACTGGCCGGATCGGTGAGCGTGACGGCGGCCTTGGTGATGGAAGAAACGATGGCGACGATGTCGGCTTCCTGGACGCCCAGCATCCGAAGATTCGTTCCCGCCTTGAGATCGGCGCGCTTGACCTGGCCGGAGATAAAGAAAACCGGCGTGGAATCCAGCCATGCCCCCAGGACGGCCGTGACCGCGTTGGTCGCGCCGGGGCCGCTGGTGGTGAGGCAGGCGGCAGGCCCGGCGCAGTATTTCCCCGCCGCCTCCGCCGCGATCCCCGCCGCCTGCTCGGTCAGGCAAAGCACCGGCGCCAGATCGGGATGGCGTCCCAGCGCGTCATTGAGATGCATGGCGCCGCCGCCCGGCAGGAAGAACACCTGCCGGATGCGCAATCGGGCCAGGCGATGCATGAGGTAATCGGCGACGCGCATGGGGGTTCAGCCTTTGTCCGGATAGGCGTACAGCACAAGCTCAAATAGCGGTGCATGTTGGCGCATATGAAAGCGATAGCCGAGGTTCCATTCGTGGATCATGAGAGGAATGCGCCACAGGTGATCGAGACGGTGATAGAGGCAAATGGCGAGATGCGGGCGATGGCGCGCGATCATGTTTTTCGCGCCCATGAGCGCTTCCGGCTCCGCGCCTTCGATATCCATCTTGATGAGATTGGGGCGAAAATCGAATCTCATCAGCATCGGGCGTCGGGAAACCCCGTTCGCCGGTCCTGGCGGTCACGGCCAGATCGGCGTGATGCCGGGCAGCGGCGGCGCGCTCCTCGGAACGCGACATCAACGCTGATCCCCGATCCCTGCTTCCTGATCCCCGATGGGTAAATCCTCGCGCCGCAGCAGGAAAATACCGTTTGCGCCGTCGTGGGTCGAGAGCCAGGCGAATGGCAGTTCCGGGAAGGCGTCTTCGACGATGTGGCGGTTGTGGCCGACTTCGACCGCGAGGATGCCTTCGGGGTAGAGGCGGCGCGCGGCCCCGGCAAGCAGGCGGCGAACCACGTCGAGACCGTCGTCGCCGGCGGTGAGCGCCATGCGCGGTTCGTGCAGGTATTCGGGAGGCAGGGCCGCCATCGCTTCGGTGGTGACATAGGGCGGATTGCTGATGATGAGGTCGAAACGGCGTTCGTCCAGTCCGTCGAAGACATCGCTCTGCACGAGTTCGATGCGCTTGCCGTGCCCGTAATCCTCGATGTTGCGCCGCGCTACGTCGAGCGCTTCAGGCGAGAGGTCGGCGGCCACGATGTCGGCGTTGAGAAAGGTCTCGGCCATCATGACCGCCAGGCATCCCGAACCCGTGCACAGATCGAGCGCGGCGGTGATGGTTTCCGGGTCGTCGATCCAGGGAACGAGGCCGCGAGGCAGTTGCTCGGCGAAGTAGGAGCGCGGCACGATGACCCGCGCGTCGACGTAGAAACGCCAGTCGCCAAGCCAGGCTTCGTTGACCAGATAGGCGGTGGGGATGCGCTCGTCGGCGCGGCGCGCGATGTTCTCGAACAGCGCGACGCGCTCGTTGCCCGGGATACAGGCGTCGAGAAAGGGATCGAGCCGGTCGGGCGGCAGCGCCAGGGTGGAGAGGATCAGCCACACCGCTTCGTCGAAGGTGTTGGCGGCGCCGTGGCCGCAGAAAATACCGGCGCGGTTGAAACGGGTGATGGCGTAGCGCAGCCAGTCGCGCACGGTGACGAGTTCGGCCAGCGGCCCGTCTTCGTGCTCGTGCTCGCTTTCGCCCTCGCCGTCATGGCGGCGGTCGCAATCGTTGCCGCAGTCATGGCTGGGGCGCTGGTTTTGTGTTTTGTTGTTCATCGGGAACCGACTCCGGTTGAAAGCTCCGTTTTCAGGGAATGATCGGACACGGCGGGGGCGCGGCGTCTTTCATGTGGTTTTGCCCGGTCAAGGGCGCGGATTGAATTGTGCGGGCGCCGCGGCCAGTAGTTGCTCCAGGACGCGCCGGTAGATTTCGGCCAGCGGCGCGATGGCGTCGAGGGCGACGCATTCGTCGATTTTGTGGATGGTGGCGTTGACCGGGCCGAATTCGACGACTTGCCCGCAAATGCCGGCGATGAAGCGCCCGTCCGAGGTGCCGCCGCTGGTCGATAGTGCGGGTTCGACGCCCGCCGTGGCGCGGATCGCCGCCGACAGCGCCGCGACCAGCGGGCCGCTTCCGGTGATGAAGGGTTTCGAGTGTTGCCAGTCGATGTCGTAGTCGAGATCGTGCCGCCTGAAGATCGCCGCGGCGCGGGCCTTGAGGCTTTCGGCGCTGGAGACGGGGGCGAAACGGAAGTTGAACAGCACTTCGCATTCGCCCGGAATGACGTTGTTCGCGCCCGTGCCGGCGTGGATGTTGGAAACCTGGCAGGAGGTGGGCGGAAAGAATTCGTCGCCGTCGTCCCAGTGCGCGGCGACGAGTTCGGCCAGCGCCGGGGCCAGGGCGTGGATCGGGTTGCGCGCCAGGTGCGGATAGGCGACGTGGCCTTGCTGGCCGCGCACGCGCAGGGTCGCCGAAAGCGAGCCGCGCCGCCCGTTCTTGATCGTGTCGCCGAGGCGCTCCGCGCAGGTCGGCTCGCCGACGATGCAGTAGTCGAGGCGCTCGCCGCGCGCGCCCAGCGCTTCGATGACTTTCACCGTGCCATGGACGGCGGCGCCTTCTTCGTCGGAGGTCAGCAGCAAGGCGATGCTGCCGCGATGCGCCGGATGCGCGGTGACGAAATCCTCGATCGCGGTGACGAAGGCCGCGAGCGAGGTTTTCATGTCCGCCGCGCCGCGTCCGTAGAGGAAGCCGTCGCGGATCGCCGGCAGGAACGGCGGGCTGCGCCAGGCTCCGGGCGGCCCGCCGGGGACGACGTCGACGTGTCCGGCAAAGCAGACGAGGGGCGCCGCCGCGCCGCGCCGCGCCCACAGATTGCGCACGCCGCCGCTGTCGAACCTCTCCAGGCGGAAGCCGAGCGGGGCGAGGCGCGCCGCGATCAGATCCAGGCAGCCGCCGTCTTCGGGCGTGACCGAGGGACGCGCGATCAGCTCGATGGCCAGCGCCAGGGTGGGATTGTCCAAAAACACGTTGCCCGCGGCTTCGTCCACCGTCGTCTAATTGTCCGTGTTGAGGGTGAAGGAGCGGAACGATGCGCTGTTGGGCTGCGTCTGCTCGAACTGGGAGATGGTCAGGAGGGTATCCGTTTCGGTGTTGCGCTTGCGCAGCGCGTCCGTGTCGCCATTGTTGATGAGCCAGTGCAGGTTGGTGGGCGAGTCGGCGTTGGCGAGCGCTTCTTCGAGGGTGATGAGGTTTTCGTGGTGCAGGCGGTAGAGATCCTGCTCGAAGGTCTGCGAGCCGGGGGCGAGTGCTTGTTCCATGGCTTCCTTGATGCTGCCCAGCTCGCCCATCTGGATCAGGTCGGCGATGTGGCGGGTATTCATCAGGATTTCCACCGCCGGGATGCGCTGGCCGTTGGGCTTGTGCACCAGGCGCTGCGAAATGATGCTGCGCAGCGCCACCGAGAGGTCGAGATAGAGCAGCCCCCGGTTTTCGAGCGGGAAGAAATTGACGATGCGGTTGAGCGCGTGATAGGCGTTGTTGGCGTGCAGGGTCGCCAGGCAGAGGTGGCCGGTCTGCGAATAGGAGAGCGCCGCCTGCATGGTTTCGCGGTCGCGGATTTCGCCGATCAGGATACAGTCGGGCGCCTGCCGCATCGCATTGCGCAGGGCGTTGTGCCAGCTATGGGTATCGATGCCGACTTCGCGCTGGTTGACGATGGATTTCTGGTGGCGGAAGAGGAACTCGATCGGGTCTTCGACCGTGAGCACATGCCCGGTGCGGTGGCGCAGGCGATGGTCGATCATCGCCGCCAGCGAGGTCGATTTGCCCGAGCCGGTCGCGCCCACGACCAGCACCAGGCCGCGTTTTTCCAGTACCAGCTCGTTGAGGATCAGCGGCAGCCCCAGCGTGTCGATGGTGGGGATGGCGCTCTGGATGAAACGCACCACCACCGCCACCGAATTGCGCTGCCAGAACACATTGATGCGGAAATTGCCCAGATCCTGCCGCCCGAAGGAGAGATTGATTTCGCGCTCGTGCTCGAATACCTTGATCTGCTCGGAGGTCATCATCTCGTAGATCATTTTCTGGATCATGGGCGGCTCCATGATCTGCTGGTTGATCGGGAGGGAGACGCCCTGGATCTTGATGTGGATCGGCGCGCCGGCGGTCACGAAAATATCCGAGGCCTGCTTTTCGGCCATGAGGGTGAACAGTTTTTCAAAGACCATGGCGGCTTCCGGATGAATTCAGCGGCGGAGGAATGGAAAATCTTATTTATCCATTCATGTACGCAGCAGTTCGTTGATCGATGTTTTGGCGCGCGTCCGGGCATCGACGCGCTTGACGATGACAGCGCAGTACAGACTGTATTTTCCATCGGCGGAGGGCAAGCTGCCCGGAACTACTACCGATCCGGCGGGGACTCTGCCGTAATGAACCTGACCGCTTTCACGGTCGTAGATCCTGGTGCTCTGTCCGATATAGACGCCCATCGACAGCACCGAATTTTCTTCGACGATGACGCCCTCGACCACCTCGGAGCGCGCGCCGATGAAGACGTTGTCCTCGACGATCACCGGCCCGGCCTGGACGGGTTCGAGCACACCGCCGATGCCCGCGCCGCCCGAAAGGTGCACGTTCCTGCCGATCTGGGCGCAGGAGCCGACGGTCGCCCAAGTATCGATCATCGCGCCTTCCTCGATGCGCGCGCCGATGTTGATGTAAGAAGGCATCAGCACCACGCCCGGGGCGATGAAACTGCCCCGGCGCGCCACCGCCGGCGGCACGACGCGAAAGCCCCCGCCGCGGAATTGCTCCGGGGTGTAATCGCCGAACTTGGTGGGCACCTTGTCGAAGAAATTGAGACCGCCCGCGCCGGAGATTTCATTGTCCCGCAGGCGAAAGGAGATCAGCACCGCTTTCTTGACCCACTGGTTGACCGTCCATTGCCCGTCCTTTTTACTGGCGGCGCGCACTGTGCCGGCGTCCAGCCCGGCGATCACCGCCTCGACCGCGTCGCGCACCGCGGCGGGCGCGGCGGCGGGGGACAGGCTGGCACGGTTGTCGAAAGCGTCATCGATGATTTTCTGGAGTTCTTGCATGAGTATTCCTGTGGGGAAAGAAGCGGGGGGTGAAGAATGAAACAGAATGGAATGGAATGGAACGGACGAAAAGCCTCACGACGAGAGCTTCCGGCAGAACGCGGCGATGCGTTCGGCGGCCTCGACGCATTCATCGTAGGGCGCGACGAGCGCGATGCGCACGAAACCCGCGCCGGGATTGATGCCGTCCGCCTCGCGGGCGAGAAAACTGCCGGGCAGTACCGTCACATTGTATTCAGCCTGCAAACGGCGGGCGAATTCGGTATCGGACGGCGCGGCGTCGGACAGCGGCGTGCGCGCCCACAGATAAAACCCGGCTTCGGGGCGGCCGACATCAAGGCAGGGCGCGAGGATCGGCAGGACATCCGCGAATTTCTCGCGGTACAGGCGCCGGTTTTCGGCCACATGCGTTTCATTGCCCCAGGCCACCGCCGAAGCCGCCTGCACCGCCGGGTTCATCTGGCAGCCCTGGTAGGTGCGATAGAGCAGGAAATCCTTGAGGATGCGCGCGTCGCCCGCGACGAACCCCGAGCGCAGCCCCGGCACGTTCGAGCGCTTGGAGAGGCTGGCGAACATGACGATATTGCGATAATCGAAACGCCCGAGCCTGTGGGCCGCGGCGAGCGCGCCGGACGGCGGAGCGTCGTCGTCGAAATAAATCTCGCCGTAGCATTCGTCCGAAGCGATGACGAAACCGTACTGGTCGGACAACTCGAACAGGCGTTTCCATTCCTCCAGCCGCAGCACGCGCCCGCTCGGATTGGCCGGTGAACAGACGTAGACGAGCTGCGTATCGGCGAGCACGGCGGGCGGGAGCGCGTCGTAGTTCGAGCGGAAACCGTCTTCCGGCAGGTTATTCACGAAAACCGGCGTCGCGCCCGCCAGCAGCGCCGCGCCTTCGTAGATCTGGTAGAACGGATTGGGGCACAGCACCCGGGCATTGGGGCGGCGGCTGTCGATCACGCACTGCGCGATGGCGAAAAGCGCCTCGCGCGTGCCGTTGACCGGGATGATCTGCTTGTTGACATCGAGCCGGGGCAGGCCATGGCGCCACGACAGCCAGGTGGCGATGGATTCGCGCAATTCCGGGCTGCCCAGGGTGGCGGGATAGGAAGACAGGCCGTCGAGGTGCGCGGCCAGCGTCTCGCCGATGAAGCGGGGCGTGACGTGGCGCGGCTCGCCGATCGAAAGCAGGATCGGTTCGAGATCTGCGGGCGCGACGATGCCATCGAACAGGCGGCGCAATTTCTCGAAAGGGTAAGGCTGGAGGCGGGCGAGATTCGGATTCACGGTATGCGGGCGGCGGCGGATGAAGAAACATGGCCCGGATGCGGCAGCGCCGACCGGACTTCCACACAAGGGTAACATCAGGAGACAGGGATCAGGGATCGGGGTTCGGAGATCGGCGGCGGGCGCGGGCCTGTTCCAATTGTTCGCACATGCGGGCCGCGCCGTCGAGCAGCCTGGGGGTGTGGCGCTGGATGATGTCGGGCGGAATGAAGAACAGGTTGTCCGCCGCCGTGGCCGCGAGGGTCGGCCAGCGCCGCCATGCCTCCAGCCATTGCGGACGCGCTTCGTCCATGCCGCTGGCGACGATGACTTCAGGGTTGGCGGCGAGCACGGCTTCGGTCGAGACCGCGGGCGTGAGCGGGGCGAGTGCGCCAAAGACGTTTTCGCCGCCGCACAGGCGGATGACCGCGCTGATCGGATGCTGGCCGTTGACCGTCAGGAGCGGCTGGTTCCACACCTGATAGAACGTGCGCACGCGGGGCCGCGCCGCGTAACGCTGGCGCAATTCCGCCAGCCGGGCGCGGAACGCGCGCGCCGCCTCCCGCGCGGGGCCGGCGCTGCCGGTCAGCACGCCGAGGGCTTCCAGACCGCGGGCGATGTCTTCCAGGGCGCGCGGTTCATCGACATAGACCGGCACGCCCAGCGCGGCGAGCCGTTCGAGTTGTCCGGGGCGGTTGCCGCTTTGCCACGCCACCACGAGATCGGGCTTGAGCGCGGCGACCGCTTCGGCGTCGAAGCCGGTGAAACCGCCGACGCGCGGCAGGGCGCGGGCCGCGGGGGGATAATCGCTGAACTCCACCGCGCCCACGATGCGCCCGCCCGCCCCGGCGGCGAAAAGCTGCTCGGTGAGGTGGGGCGCGAGGCTGACGATGCGCACCGCGGGACGCGCCAGTTCGACGGCGCGCCCGGTGGTGTCGGTGGCGGCGACTCCGGTTTCGGCGCGCGCGGGCGCGCAGGCAAGCACCGGGAGCAGGATCAGGGCGGCGGCGAAAAGTCTTCTGGCCGGCATGTGGCGCGATTCGATGGGTATGGGTCGTGGAAATCCCGTCGGGCCGGGCGGGGCTTATACTCGCCCGAAATCCTTAAAATGGCGCGGGCGGAATCCCTGGAATCCGGTTCGTCGGGATGGGACGGGACGGGCGCCGGCGCGTACACGGCACGCGCCGTACCCGCCCGATTGCCCCGCGAGAGCGGGATTTTAATACTGGAGTGGGCTTTACGATGAAATTGTTGAAACGGCTGAAACCGGCGGCCCTGCGCGCCGCGCTCGTCCTGGCCTGCCTTGGGGCCGCCCTGCCGGCGCGCGCCGCCGGGCTGCTCGACGAAGTCCGGGCGCGCCTCGTGCTGGCGCCGGTCACCAAAGGAGAGTTCCTGCAAACCCGCAAGCTCGCGCAGATCGACAAGCCGCTCGTTTCGAATGGCCGCTTCCTGGTGGCGCGGGACATCGGCGTGATATGGGAAAACATCGCGCCGTTCGCGCAAACGACGCGCCTGACGAAAAACGAAATCCTGCAAACGCACGACCAGGGGACGGCCACGCGCCTTTCCGCCGACAAGGAACCGGTGGTCGGCGTCATCAACGCCATTTTGTTCGGCGCGCTCTCCGGCGACATCGAAGCGCTCGCGCAACGTTTCGATTACAGCGGAAAAGTGACGGGCGATGCCTGGCGGCTCGATTTCACGCCGAAGGACGCCAGCCTGGCGCGCTTTGTCCGCGGTCTCGCGCTGTCTGGCGGGCGCGGCATCGAGCGGATCGAGATCACGAGCGCCGCGGGGGACGTGACGCACATCGAATTCAAGGCGCAGGTGCAGGCCGGGGCGCTTTCCGGCGAGGACAGGAAACGTTTTGAATAAACCGGGACCGGCCCGCGCGCATCGCCTGCTGGCCGGGTGCTGGCTCGTCTTCTTGCTGGCCGCCGCCGCTGTCCTGGCCGCCGGGTGGGCGCGGTGGACCGGGCGCATCGACACCGACCTGCTGGCGCTCATGCCGCACGACGAACGCCGCCCGGTGCGCGAGGCCGCGCTGAAGGCGCTCGCCGCGCGGGGGGAACGGCAATTGGCGGTGCTCGTGTCGGCGCGGGACGAATCCGCCGCGCGCAAGGCCGCCGCCCTGGCGCGCGGCGCGCTCGCCGGTTCCGGTCTGGTGGAACGCCAGAGCGGGACGGTTTCCCCCGCCGATTTCTACCTGCCGTGGCGGCATGGTTTCTTGAGCGCCGCCGACCGCGACTGGCTGCGGACGGCGACGCCGGAGGCGGCGCGCGCGCGCGCGCTCCGCCTGGCACACGCGCCTTTCGCTCCGGGAACGCTTTCCTGGCAGGACGACCCGTTTGGATTTTTCGGCAATTGGCTCGCGAGTCTTGCCGAAGTCACGCCGTTGCGCCTCTCCGGCGGCGAACTGATGGTGGAACACGAAGGCCGCCATTACGCCGCGCTCATCTACTCCTTGCCGCACAGCGCCTTTGCCGCCGATTTCCAGCAAAAACTGGTCGCGCGGCTGGACGCGGCGCGCGCGCGCGTGCGCGACGCCGATCAGGAAGCGCGTTTCCTCGCCGTTGGCGTGGTACTGCACGCGGCGGCGGCGACGCGGCAGGCCGAGGACGAAATGCGCCTGATCGGCATGGGATCGCTCCTGGGAACGTTTTTCCTGATCGGCTTCGTTTTCCAGAGCGCCCGCGCCCTGCAACTCATCGCGGTCTCGCTGCTTTCCGGCGCGATTGCCGCGCTCCTCGCCGCGGTTTCGCTGTTCGAGCGCGTGCATGCGGTGACGCTCGTCTTCGGCGCGAGCCTGATCGGCGTCGCCGTCGATTACGCCATCCTCGTGTTCGCGCAACATCTGGGCAGCGCGGAACCCGTCCGGGAACGTTTCCGGCGTTTGCTGCCGACCCTGTGCATGGTGCTCGTCACCCCCGCGCTCGCTTACTTCGCGCTGGCGCTCACGCCCTTCCCCGGCCTGGAGCAAATGGCGGTCTTCGCCGTGTGCGGCATCTTCGGCGCATGGACGAGCGTCGTGCTGTTCTATCCATACCTGCTGCCCGCGACCCTGCCCCTGCCCAAAAACGCCGGAATCATGGCGCGCCTCGTCGAGCGCTGGCCGCGCTGGCGCAATTCCGGCAAGGCGTGGGGCGTCGCGCTGCTTCTCGCCGCCATCGCGGCCGGAGGGCTGGCCCGCTTGCGGGTGGACGACGACATCAGGGGATTGTTCAGCGGCGACCCCGCGCGCATGGCCGAACAGCGCGCGGCGGGAGAAATCATGCGCCTGCCCAGCCCGGCGCAAATGTTCCTGGTCGGCGGCGCGACTCCGGAAGAATTACTGCGCAACGAAGAAGCCCTGGTCGCGCGCCTGCGCCCGCTCATGGCGGCGGGGAAAATCGGCGGCTACGAAGCCGTGAGCCGCTGGCTGCCGTCCGGGGCGCGGCAGCGGGAAGCGCTCGCCTTGCAGGGCCGCCTGCGCCCGAGCCTCACGCGGATCGCCGCTGAACTGGAACTACCCGCCGCATGGATCGCGGAATCCTCTCCGGAAGCCGCGGACAAGACATTGACCCCGGAAATCTGGCTCGCCGACGCGGCAAGCGCGCCGTTTCGCGCGCTCTGGCTCGGCACGGCGGAGGCGGACGGCACCGCGCCGCGCCATTTCAGCATGGTGCTGCTGCAAGGGCTGGCCGACGGCGCGGCGGCCCGCGCCCTCGCGGAACTGCCCGGACGAGAACCGGCACTCGCCGGCGTGGAATGGATCGACCAGACCCGCGAAATCTCCGCCCTGATGGCGCGCTACCGCGGCCTGCTCACGCGCGCGCTGCTGCTGGCCTGCCTGGCCGCGCCCCTTTTGCTCTTCCCTTTCTTCAGGGCGCGCGTCTGGCGCATCGTCGCGCCGGTGCTGGCGGCGGGCGGGATGACGCTCGCCATCATGGGCTACCTGGACATCCCGCTCCAACTCCTGAGCATCCTCGCGCTCCTGCTCACCCTCGGCATGGGCGTCGACTACGCCATTTTCCTGCAAGCGCGCCAATCGCACGCGCATACGCTTCTCGCCACCACGCTCGCCGCCCTGCTCACCCTTCTGTCTTTCGGACTCCTCGCGCTCTCCGCGACCCCGGCGCTGCGCGCCCTCGGCCTGACCGCCGCCCTGGGGGTCATGCTTTCATGGCTGTTGACGCCCGTCTTCCTGCGAAAAGCCTGAAGAACAGGCGTTTCCCGGCCGGGCGCGCCCGCCCGTCCGCCCGTCCATCCAAGAAAAATCCCCGCGCGCAAAAAAACAAACAACAGACAACGCCAGGCAAGACCGCGACGCCGCAAAGAAGTAACGGGTCTGTCAACCGAACTGTGTAACGTCCACTTTCATAGCGCAGCCCGGAGGCGGCGGAAGAAGCCGTCCTGTCGATCCGGCAAGCGCATCCGGCCTGGGGCGGGCGCAAGATTGCGCACGCGTGCTGGAACGGCGGGAATCCTTGCGGATCGCGCCCAGTACGGTCACCCACATCCTGCACCGCCATGATTTGATCGGCCCCGCCGCCAGCGCGGCGGCAAAGCCCTGGAAACGGTTCGAGCATGAACAGCCCAACAGTCTGTGGCAGATGGACTTCAAAGGTCATTTCGGCATGGGCGCCAGGCGCTGCCATCCCTTGACGGTGCTCGACGACCCCTCGCGCTACCACGTGGCCCTGGTGGCCTGCGCCAACGAGCAGCGTGGCACCGTACAGGCCGCCCTGCAACGGGTCTTCGCCCAATATGGCCTGCCTCAACGGATCAACACCGGCAATGGCCCGCCCTGGGGCACGGGCGGCCAGGAGGCGCTCAGCGCCCTGGCGGTCTGACTGATCCGCCTGGGCATCCTGCTCACGCACAGCCGCCCCCTGCACCCGCAGACCAACGGCAAGGACGAGCGCTTTCACCGCACCCTCAAGGCCGAAGTCTTGGCACACCGCCACTTCGGGACGCTGGCGCAGGCGCAAACGCAATTCGACCACTGGCGCGGGGTCTACAACCACGAACGCCCCCACGAGTGTCGCGTTCCGCCTGATTGCAAACCTGCCTGACAAACATTTCAGGGGATCGATCATACCATGATGCGAGGGCATCGATGGGAGATCGATGTTCGATGGCGCGTTGTGGGATGAAGTGGTTGTACGCCAGGAGATAATCCTTCAAAGTCTGTTCGAGTTCGGTGGCGCTCTTGAAGCGGGTTTGCTGGCAGAGTTCGCTGATACGTCCGTTGAAACGCTCGACCATGCCGTTCGTCTGCGGATGGCGCGGCGGGATGAGGCGGTGGTCGA
>JAITLI010000076.1 GCA_031277975.1 Azoarcus sp. | reverse complement strand
GCGAAGACACCCTGCCAGGCACGGGCGAAGACACCCTGCCGGAAGAAGGGTGGATCGTCATCACAGCACCACCCGCTCTCGCTGACGACACCCCGCCAGACAACGACCCGCGCTACCGCGACCCCGGCGACAATAAAGTCTCCGGCACCACAGGCGACGACACGCTTTACGGCAGCCTCGTCGACGATGAGATCTCCGGCGGCGCGGGCCGTGACTGGCTTTACGGCGGCGGGGGCGACGATGTCATCAACGGCGGCGCGGGCAATGACCAGCTTTACGGCGGCAAGGGCGACGATGTCCTCAATGGCGGCGCGGGCAATGACATCTTTTACGGCGGCGTGGGCGACGATGTCATCAACGGCGGCGCGGGCAACGACAGGCTTAACGGCGACGATGGCGACGATGTCCTCGACGGCGGTGCGGGCAATGACGAGATGTTCGGCGGCCTCGGCGATGACGAGCTGATCGGTGGCGCGGGCAATGATCGCCTGTTCGGCGGGGGGGGCAGCGACGTGTTGCACGGCGATGCGGGCAACGATGCCTATTACTTCGCGGTGGGCAACGGCGCCGATACTGTGTTCGAGATGTGGGGCGAGGACCGCCTGGTCTTCGATGAGATCGACTACACGCAACTGTGGTTCGAGCGTAGCGGCGACGACCTGGAGATCAGCGTGCGCGGCACGGACGACGCGGTGACGGTGGTGAGCTGGTTCCTCGACGAGGATTACCAGATCGAACTCATCACGGCGGACGGCGCGACGCTGGAGGCCTCGGCGGTGGCGGGGCTGGTCGACGCGCTGGCCGGCTACGACACGCCGCCGGACAACGCGACCTTGGCCGAGATCGTCGGCAGCCATTGGGACGTGGCGTAAGGCAGCCCGCGGGTTCCTTCATATAAGGCCACCCGCGGCCTCCTTCTCCTATCCCACGCAAGCGCGCCCACGGCTTGGGCGCGCTTTTTTCATCGGCGGCGCGCGCGCCGCTGATTTCTTCGCGGTGGAGCGTGGACAGGCGTTCCGTTCCTCCTTTCCTGGATCGCTGCGCTTGCTTGTGGCGGCGGGTTCATCACGCCCGCTTCCATCCCTATATAATCCGCCCCCTGTCGCGCAATCCGTGAGGGCATCCGCCGTGAATCCCCTTTTGTTCGAGTCTTCCATCGCCAGTCTGCCGCGCGTCGGGCGCGGCAAGGTCCGCGATATTTACGCGGTCGGCGATGACAAGTTGTTGATCGTCACCAGCGACCGCCTGTCGGCCTTCGATGTCATCCTGCCCGATCCCATCCCGGACAAGGGCCGCGTGCTCACCGCGATGGCCGCTTTCTGGTTCGAGCGCCTCGCGCATATCATTCCCAATCAGCTCACCGGCATCGACCCCGAGAGTGTCGTCGCCGCCAGCGAACGCGGGCAGGTGCGAGGACGCGCCCTGGTTGTCAAGCGTCTCCGGCCCTTGCCGGTCGAGGCGGTGGTGCGCGGTTATGTGATCGGTTCGGGCTGGAAGGATTACCAGGCCAGCGGCGCGATTTGCGGTATTCCCTTGCCCGCGGGGTTGAGGCAGGCGGCGAAATTGCCGCAGCCCATTTTCACTCCGGCCACCAAGGCCGATGCCGGCGAACATGACGAGAATGTGTCGTTCGAGCAGGCGCGGGCGCGTTGCGAGGCGGCGCTCGGCGCGAAGGGCGGCGCGCTGGCCGCGCGGGCGCGCGAGGCGGCGCTGGCGTTGTATCGCGCCGCCGCCGATCATGCCGCCGGAAGCGGCATCATCATCGCCGATACCAAGTTCGAGTTCGGCGTCGACGCGGACGGCGTCCTGCATCTGATCGACGAGGCGCTCACGCCCGATTCGTCGCGCTTCTGGCCGGCGGACAGTTACCGCGAGGGCATCAGCCCCCCGTCGTTCGACAAGCAATACGTGCGCGATTATCTCGAAACGCTCGACTGGAACAAGAAGGCGCCCGCGCCCCGGCTGCCGGCGGAAGTCATCGCGCGCACCGCCGATAAGTACCGCGAGGCCGGGTTCCGCCTCACCGGACGGGAGTTGGCATGAGCGACAATCCGCTGCTCGATTTCTCCGCACTGCCCCGCTTCGGCGATATTCGCCCGGAGCACGTCGCGCCCGCGATCCGCGCCCTGCTCGCCGAATACGGCGCGCTGATCGAGCGCCTGCTCCAGGATGACGCGCCCCCGAGCTGGGAGGGGTTCGTCGCGCCGATGTTCGAGATGGGCGAGCGTCTGGGACGCGCCTGGGGCGTCGTCGGCCATTTGCACAGCGTGCTGGATATTCCTCCCTGGCGCGAGGCATACAACGCCATGCTGCCGGAGGTATCGAGCTTTTACGCCGCACTGGGGCAGAATCTCGCCCTTTTCCGCAAGTACAAGGCGCTGGCCGCCAGCGCCGGGTACGCGGCGCTCGATCCGGTGCGCCGCCGCGTCATCGCGCATGAAATCCGGGACTTTCGCCTTTCCGGCGCGGAGTTGCCGGAAGAAGTCAAACCGCGCTTCAAGGCCATCCAGGAAGAACTTTCGCAATTGGCGGCGAAATTTTCCGAAAACCTGCTCGATGCCACTAACGCCCACGCCGAGTGGATCGCGGAGGAAGCGGGCCTTGCCGGAATCCCCGCCGATGCCCGCGCCGCCGCGCGGGCATCGGCGGAAAAGGATGGCCGTCCGGGATGGAAATTCACGCTCCACATGCCTTCCTGGCTGCCGGTGATGCAATATGCCGACGACCGCGCCCTGCGCGCGCGCATGTATCGCGCCCACGCCACCCGCGCCTCGGAATTCAGCGCCGGAGGCGGCGCCGGCGACAGGGCGCAATGGAACAACGCCCCCCTGATCGAACGCATCCTCGCCCTGCGCGCGGAAGAAGCGGCGCTGCTCGATTATAACAATTACGCCGAGGTATCGCTGGAACCCAAGATGGCGGATTCTCCGGCGCAGGCGCTCGCCTTTTTGCGCGAACTGGCGGCGAAGGCCAAACCTTTCGCCAAACGCGATCTCGCCGAACTCACCGCTTTCGCGCGCGAGGAATTGAAACTCGATCCGCTGGAACCGTGGGATGTGGCCTATGCTTCCGAAAAACTGCGCGAAAAGCGTTATGCCTATTCCGACCGGGAGGTCAAGCAGTATTTCCCGGAACCCAAGGTGCTCGAAGGTCTTTTCAATGTCATCCACAGTCTCTATGGCGTCGATATTGCCGCCGATGAAGCGCCGGTATGGGACGGCGATGTTCGTTTCTTCCGCATCGAGAAGAATAACGAACTGATCGGCCAGTTCTATCTTGATTTGCACGCCCGCGACAGCAAACGCGGGGGCGCGTGGATGGATTCGGCGCGCAACCGCCAGCGCGGCGAGCAGGGTCTCGCCACGCCCGTGGCTTATCTCGTCTGCAATTTCCCCGGCCCCGTCGACGGCAAGCCCGCCACATTCACCCACGACGATGTGCTGACTCTTTTCCACGAAACCGGGCATGGCCTGCATCACCTCCTCACCCGCGTCGACGAGCTTGCCGTCTCCGGCATCAATGGCGTGGAATGGGACGCGGTGGAATTGCCGAGCCAATTCATGGAAAACTTCTGCTGGGAATGGGAGGTGCTCGCCATGATGAGCGCGCACGTCGACACCGGCGAACCCTTGCCGCGCGCGCTCTACGACAAGATGATCGCCGCGCGCAATTTCCAGGGCGGCATGCAAATGGTGCGCCAGATCGAATTCGCCCTCTTCGATCTGCTCCTGTACAGCGGCGCGGCCTCCGCGCAAGCGGACGGCGGCGTTGCCATCGAGCGCGTGCTGGCGCTTCTCGACGAAGTGCGCCGCGAAGTCGCCGTGCTCTTTCCGCCGTCTTGGCATCGTTTTCCGCACAGCTTTTCACATATCTTCGCTGGCGGTTACGCGGCGGGCTATTACAGCTACAAATGGGCGGAGGTGCTCTCAGCGGACGCCTTCGCCGCCTTTGAAGAGGCCGCCTCTGGACAAAAGGACGGCAAACGTGGCAACCTTCTCAACGGTGCCGTCGGCGAACGTTTTTGGCGCGAAGTTCTCGCCGTCGGCGGTAGCCGACCTGCTCTGGAATCATTCGTGGCGTTTCGTGGCCGCGAACCCACGGTCGACGCCCTGTTACGTCATAACGGAATGGTGAACGTATTATGACACTCTCGATGAAAACGACAATCCCGCTTGCTGTCCTGATCGCCCTTTTCGCCGCGGACGCCGTGGCCCAGCAGGTAACGAGCGATCCTCCATTGAACATTTATCGCTGGAAAGACAAAAAGGGCCGCATTCATTATTCGGATCTTCTTCCTCCCGGCAGCGATGTCGAGTCCGTCAACCTCCGCGACAAACCGCCGCCCCAGACCCTCCCCTATTCCACGCGCAAGGCGTCGTCCGATTTTCCGGTGGTGATCTACACGACCAGCAATTGCGAACAGCTCTGCACCGAGGCGCGCACCTTCCTCAGTGGCCGCGGCGTGCCATTCACCGAAGTCGCCATCAAGACCGCCACCGACCAGGCCAATTTCCGCCAGCGTTTCGGCTCGCAGGCGGTGATTCCCGTCCTGACCGTGGGCACGATCTCGCTCATCGGCTATGAGATCAATGGTTGGGGACGGCAACTCGACCTGGCCGGTTACCAGAAAAAATAAACCTTTCATTCGGACTCGCAACCGAAACGGGAACCGGGCGCGAGGCCCGGCGCTGGATGTGCGCCGGCGCGCTTCGGGCGCGGTCAATCGGAGTCGATCAACGATGAGCACGCAAAAGCTTTTGACCTTTGTGCAGGACATGACCCGCCTGCTGGAAACCCGGCCCGCCGAATCCGTCATTCTCGACGAGGGCGGGAAGCTCGTCGCCGCGCTGGTCTCCAGCGACGAATGGTTGCCGGAAGCCTTCGCCCGCCCGCATCCCGCGCATTACCAGCAATACCTGCTTTATGCCGATCCGCTCGACCGCCTTTCCATCGTCAGCTTCGTGTGGGGGCCGGGGCAGAAGACGCCCGTGCATGACCACCTCGTCTGGGGCATCGTCGGCGGTCTCCGGGGCGAAGAATGCGAGACCACGTTCCGCAAACAGCCCGATGGCAGCTACAAGGCGAGCGGCTCCGGCGTGCTGGAACCCGGCGAAGTGACCGCCGTGTCGCCCGCGATCGGCGATGTGCACGAAGTCGCGAACAATCTTGCCGACCGTCCTTCGATCAGCATCCATGTCTACGGCAAGAACATTGGCCGCGTGCGCCGCCATGTGTTCGATCCCGCCACCGGCGAGGCGAAATCCTTCGTTTCCGGCTACAGCAATGACGTGGTGCCGAATCTGTGGCATTAAATCCGGCGAACCAGCCTCATCCGGCCGCGCGGAAACGGTTCTCTCCGGAACGACTCTCTCCGGAAAAGCGGCATGTGTTCGTCCAGCGGTGACGCGCCCGCACGCCGCGCGGCCATGCGCGCGCGCGCGCTGGCCGCGCGCGTGCATGTGTCCAGCGCCGAGCGCGCCATTTGGGAAGAAAGCATCGCGTGCCATCTCGATGATTTGATGGCCCGGCTCGCGCCGCGCGTGCTGGCGTTTTACTGGCCCTTTCGCGCCGAGGCGGATTTGCGCGGCTGGGCCGGGCGTTGGCTTGCCGGGGACGCGGCGCGCATCGCCGCCTTGCCCGTGGCGCTGAGGCGGGATGCGCCGCTCGTTTTCCGGAGATGGCTTCCCGGGGCGGAACTCGCGCGTGACCGTCATGGCATCCCGTTTCCGGCGCGGGGGGATGAGGTCATGCCGGAAGTCGTGCTGGCGCCGCTCAATGCGTTCGACGCGCGCGGTTACCGGCTCGGATACGGCGGCGGCTATTTCGACCGCACATTGGCCGCGATGCGCGCGCTGGCGGTGGGCGTCGGGTTCGAACTGGGGCGCGAGGCCGACGTGCTGCCGCAGCCGCACGACCGCGGCATGGACTGGCTGGTGACCGAGGCCGGGGCCGCGCCCGCCCTGCGCCGCTGATCCGCCAGCGCGGCGGAAAAAGCGCGGGCGCGCGCTTCCGGAGCGGATTCACCCCGCCGCGCCCGCTTCGCCCCAGGCGATGCGCGCGCGCCGCGCTTCCTCGAAAAGCCGTTCGAGACGCTCGCCATTGCCGGAAAGCAGCAGGGAGCGGATCAGGGCCAGCTCGCCCAGGTATTGATCCAGTTCGCCCAGGAGTGCCTGGCGGTTGGCGAGGCAGATGTCGCGCCACATCTCGGGATGGCTGCCCGCGATGCGGGTGAAGTCGCGGAAGCCGCTGGCGGCGTGGGAGAAAAGCAGTTCGGCGTTGGCGCGGCCCGCGAGATCGTGGACGAGACCGAAGGCGAGCAAGTGCGGCAGATGACTGACGGCGGCGAAGACGCGGTCGTGATCGTGCGGCGCCATGTCGACGACCGCCGCCCCAGCGGCGCGCCACGCGGCGCGGACTCTTTCGACGGCCTCGGGGGCGTTTTCCGGCAAGGGCGTGAGCACCGTGCGCTTGCCGTGAAAAAGCGCGGCGCTCGCCGCCTCCGCGCCGCTTTTCTCGGCGCCGGCGATGGGATGCGCGGGAACGACACAGGGCAGATGGGCATGGAGGCGGCGGTAGGCGGCGGCGATCACGTCCCCCTTGGTGCTGCCCGCGTCGGAGACGATCGTGCCCGTTCGCACGTGCGGCGCCATGGCTTGCATAACGGCATCGGTCTGGCCGACCGGCATCGCCAGCAGGACGAAATCCGCCCCATCGAGCGCCGCCGCCCAATCGGCGGCAATCTCGTCGATGATGCCAAGCGCGCGCGCGCGTTCGAGCGAAATCCGCGAACGCCCCACGCCGATGACGCGTGCGGTTTCGCCCTTCTCGCGCAAAGCGAGCGCGAAAGAACCGCCGATGAGGCCGACGCCGCAGATGACCAGTTTGCCGATCAGGGCCATGGCCGCGCCCGTTTCAGGCCAGCGCGCGGCGCAGGGCGGCGATGAAGCGCGCGTTTTCGCCGGGCAGGCCGATCGACACCCGCAACCATTGCGGCAGGCCGTAAGCGGCGAGGGGACGCACGATGACGCCTTGCGCGAGCAACGCCCGGTTTACCTTCTCGCCGTCGCCCACCCTGACGGTAACGAAGTTGCCGCTGGACGGAATCCACTCCAGCCCCAGCCCGGCGAACGCGGCGGTCAATTGCGCCATGCCCCGCCGGTTGCTCCCGGCGCTCTCATGCACGAAATCCTCATCCGCCAGCGCCGCCAACGCCGCCGCCTGTGCCACGCTGGACGTATTGAACGGCTGGCGCACGCGGTTCATCAGATCGGCCGCCTCCGCCTGCGCGATGCCGTAGCCCAACCGCAGCCCCGCCAGGCCATACGCCTTGCACAAAGTGCGCGACACCAGCAGATTGGGAAAGCGCCCCACCCACGCAATGGCATCGTAGCGCTTCTCCGGTGGCAGGAACTCGGTATAAGCCTCGTCGAGCACGACGAGCACATCCGGCGGCACGCGGGCGAGAAAGGCTTCAATCTCGCCACCGGACAGGAAAGTGCCGGTCGGATTATTGGGATTGGCGATGAAAACGATGCGGACAGCCTTGTCGATGGCCGCCGCCATGGCATCGAGATCGTGGCCGTAATCCCTGGCCGGAACCTGGATGCCGCGCGCGCCGCGCGCCAGCGTCGCCAGCGGATAGACCGCGAACGAATATTGCGAAAACACCGCCGCGGCGCCGGGCGCGAGAAAGGCTTGCGCGGCGATTTCCAGCACATCGTTGGAGCCGTTGCCAATCACCAGTTGCGCCATATCCACGCCGTACTTTTCCGCCAGCGCCGCCTTGAGCGCGAAAGCGTTGCCGTCCGGATAACGCGCCCCCTCCGCCAGCGCCGCGGCGGCGGCCGCGCGGGCCTTCGGACTCATGCCGAGGGGGTTCTCGTTGGAAGCGAGCTTGACGATATCCTGCTCGGGAATGCCCGTCTCGCGGGCAAGCTCCGCGATCGGCTTGCCCGGCTGGTATGGCGACAAGGCGCGGATATGCGCGGGGGCGCGGCTGGCGACACTCATGATTTTCTCCTCGATCATCCGTTCCCGGCGTCAATCCGCGCTGGCGGGATACGACCCCAGCACCTTGACAAAGCCCGCGCGCTCGCCAAGCTCCGCGAGCGCGGCGGCCAGCGGCGCGTCGGCGCGGTGGCCGAGCACATCTATATAGAAAACGTATTCCCACATGCCGCCGGGCACGGGGCGCGATTGCAGGCGCGACATGTCGATGCCGTGGCGGGCGAGCGGATCGAGCAGCGCGTGCATCGCGCCGGGGCGATTGGGCGTGGCGCAGACGAACGAAGTCTTGTCCCGTCCCGAAGGGCCGGCCTCATGATGCGCGACCACGAAAAAGCGCGTGGAATTATTGGAATTATCCTCGATATTCGAGACCAGCTTGTCCAGCCCATAGAGCGCCGCCGCCGCCTCGCCCGCGATGGCGCAGGATTCCGAGTCTTGCGCCGCCATGCGCGCCGCCTCGGCGTTGCTCGCCACCGGCACGCGCGGCAGAGCCGCGAGGTTGCGGTTGAGCCACTCGTGGCACTGGGCGAGCGACTGGGCATGCGAATACAAGCGCCGCACCGCGCCGATCTCCCCGGCGCGCGACAGCAAATGATGATGGATGCGCAACTGCACCTCGCCGCAGACCTTGAGCGAATGCGCCAGCAGCAGGTCGAGCGTACTGCCGACCGCGCCCTCGCTGGAATTTTCCACCGGCACGACACCGTAATCGGCGTGATTCGCCTCCACGGCGCGGAACACCTCGTCGATGGAAGGCTGCGGCAGCAAGACTGGCCCGGCGCCGAAATGCTTGCGGCTGGCGCTCTCGGAGAACGTCCCCGCCGGGCCGAGATAAGCGATCCTGAGCGGCAGTTCGAGCGCGAGACAGGCCGACATCACCTCGCGGAAAATCTGCCGCACAGCGCCCTCCGGCAAAGGACCGGGATTGATGCCGGCGATCCGCTGCAACACCTGCGCCTCGCGCTCCGGCCGGTAAGGGTAACCGGCCTCGCCATGGCGCGCCTTGATCCGCCCGACTTCCTGCGCACAACGGGCGCGGCGGTTCAGAAGTTCCAGCATCTGCCGGTCGAGTTCGTCGATTTCCCGGCGCTTATCCGCCAGTTCCTGTTGCAGGGGAGGGGCATTCATGAATAAACCGCGGCAATCCGGCACGAACAAAGAAAGGACGTAATGGTCGCACTGTCGTGAAAATTAGGGAAGCGCGACAAGGATCCGGGCCAGGGCAATCGCACACGCATCTGTCGTGGACAAGCCAAAAAATCGTTTATATTCAGCCGGAACGCGACAACTGACTGCCCACCAACGAAGACGACCTCATCAAACTCATCGGTGATTCCGTAAAACAGCGGCGATCGCGTGCCGCTGATTGAATCTGATCCCTAATCTTGCAAATCTGTATCAGCAGGCGGTTTTTTCGTTCGTTTGCGTGTCGCCCTCCAGGATGCGCTGCTTGAGTCTGGCGTGGTAGAAGGCCGGCATGGCCAGCGCGTGGTAGAGCGGCACGCGGCAGACCGATTTCGAAATGCCGTAGGCGATTACGGCGGTGGTCATGAGCGGGATCAGCATTTGGTGGTTGTCGGTCATTTCCATGACGATGACGAAGGCGGTGATCGGGGATTGGGTCATCGCCGCGAGGAATCCCACCATGGCGAGGACGAGCAGTGCGGCGTGCTGCTCGCCCGGCAGCAACGCGGCGATGATCGTGCCCAGTCCCGCGCCGACGGCGAGCGCGGGCGCGAACATGCCGCCCGGGATGCGGGCGGCGAAGGCCAGCCAGATCACCGCCATCTTGGCGAACATGAAATAAAGCGGCAGCCGCGCGCTGCCTTCGAGGGCGGCACGGGATTCATCGTAACCCGTGCCGTAGGTCAGCCCGCCGCTCAATAGTCCCAGCAGTCCCGTCGCCAGACCGCAGGCGGCGGCGAAAATGACCGGACGCTGACGGGCGAATTCGCCTGCCATGCCGGGCAGGTTGCGTGTGGAGACGATCAGCAGGCGGGCAAAGCCGCCGCCGGAAAGACCGCCGAAAATGCCGGCCACCAGCACCGGCCATGCTCCGCCGGGCCATCCAAGGGTGATGCCCGCCGTGGTGCGCCCGAAATAGGTATAACTGCCGAGCAGGGCCAGCGACATCAGGCCGGCGAAGATGACCGCGACCAGCGTGGTGCTATTGGCGCGGAAGGCGCGGTAACGGCACATTTCTTCGATAGCGAACATGATGCCGCCAAGCGGGGTATTGAACGCGGCGGCGATGCCCGCGCCGCTGCCGGCGGCAATCAGGTCGCGGCTCGGCGCGATGTGCCAGCGGCGGTTCGCCAAGAGATGCAAGGTCGAGGCGCCAACCTGCACCGACGGCCCTTCACGCCCAATGGAGGCACCCGTGAGCAGGCCGCCAAGGGTCAGGAACACTTTGGCGATGGCGAGGCGAAACGACAGGAATTGGCGGCGCACGCCGGGGTCGTCGGCAAGCGAGGCAGCGATCGCCTGCGGGATGCCGCTGCCCGCCGCGCCGGGGAAAAAACGCAGCGTCAGCCAGGCCAAGAGGGCGAAACCGGCGGGGGCGACGAACAGTGTCAGCCAAGCCGCTTTCCGCATCAGGTCGCGGTGCCAGGCAATGGCGTGCTCCGCGCCGATGGCGAAAAGGATCGCGATCACGCCCGCGAGCAAGGCCGCGCCCACGAGCAGCAAGCGCTTGCGCCAGATACGCGGCGACAGCCACGGCAGCATGTGACGTAAACCACGCGCGCGGACGCGTGAAAGAAAATTGCCGCCATGGCCGGCGGGAGAAGGAGGAGAATTGCCGGAAGGACTCGAAGGCATGACGGAAACTGGTGTGACAAAAGTCAGGTTGTATGAAATTGGAGAATACCGGGGTGACGCGGGAGCCTCTTCTGCGGTAAAGTGCGGCTTTATTATCCGTAAACAGCGGATCCTGTATCTTTTTGGGGACGTCTGAATATCATGGCGGTTGAACTATTTAACAACGGCAGGCATGTATGCTTGGCTTTTTATGACCTCGTTGACGAAGCGGCGGATCATGCGGTGCAGTGCAACCAGTTCCTGATCGTCGATGGCGAACATGGCGCGTTGCTCGAACCGGGCGGCAACATGACCTATAACGGCCTGTTGATGAGCATGGCGCGTTATTTCTATTCGCGCGACCTTGATTACATTTTCGCTTCGCATGCGGACCCGGACATCGTTGCTTCGCTCAACAAGTGGATGGTGACGACCAACTGCCGGATCCTGATTTCCAAGTTGTGGGTACGGTTCTTGCCGCATTTCACGACCGGGCGGAATTATTCTGATCGCATCATCGGGATTCCGGACGAGGGCATGCTGGTGTCGTTGGGCAATTGCAAGCTGAAGGCCGTGCCCGCCCATTTCCTGCATTCGGAAGGCAATTTCCAGTTTTATGATCCGGTCTCTAGGATCCTGTTTTCGGGCGACCTTGGCGTCTCGCTGCTCGATCACAGCGAGGCCGCCAAGCCCGTGAGCGATTTCGACGAGCACATCCCTTTCATGATCGGTTTCCACCGGCGCTACATGATTTCCAACAAGGTCTGCCGCTACTGGGCGCAGATGGCGCGCAAGCTCGACATCGAGCAGATCGTGCCGCAGCATGGGGCGCGTTTCGTGGGCAAGGCCATGGTCAACCGCTTCATCGACTGGATCGAGAATCTCCAGTGCGGCATTGATCTCATGACGCAAGATCACTATCAGGTTCCCTGATCGCGCGCCATTCTTTTTGCCAGTGCCCGGAGATGGTTTCCTGTTGCCATTGTTTGTCATGAACCCCGCCCCGCTCCGGAAGAGGCTAGCGTGAAGGCGGGATTTGCGCGCGCGGGGGGCGTCATGGATGTGTTTTCGCCATTTTCATCCTGATGCTGTCCGGGTCAGGCCCGCGCCTGCGAGAGACGCGCCTCGAAGCCCGCGCTCCCCGGATGCCGGGAGCAACCCGCGCGCGCTCGCCATGTATCCCATGGCGATGATGAATGGCGCGGCCAGCACGGAGGCCATGACCATCGACAGAACCCAAGCGGTAAACAGGCTTTCCATGCCGTTCGTGTCCATGCGCTTCTCCGGCGGTTTCGGACGCGCGGGGCAGGAAGCAGCCTGCCAGCCTGCGCGCAATTCATTGTTTGTATGGGTTATGGGTTCTTCCGGCCATCCACGCAGGGCCGTGGATGCTTGGGCGAGTATGCGCCATATTTCCGCACGATGGCTGAAGTTTTCTGTTTTCTTGCTTCGTGGCGACGATCCGCGCGGGATTCGAGAAAGGTTTCGGCGAAGCGAAGGAAATCCTGGAAAGATTGGGCGGATATAATCCGTTGCCTCGTCCTGCTTGCCCGCTTCCGCCGTGACCGCCAGTATTTCCGCTTCCAGCAACAGTTTCCTGAACCTCGAAAAGTGGCTCTTGCGCCAGACGGGCAAGGCCATTGCCGACTACAAGATGATCGGTTCCGGCGATACGGTGATGGTGTGCGTCTCTGGCGGCAAGGATTCCTATACGCTGCTGGCCTGTCTCTTGGCGCTGCGCGCCCGCGCACCAGTCGATTTCCGCATCGTGGCGATGAACCTCGACCAGCGCCAGCCCGGCTTTCCCGCTGACGTGCTGCCCGGATATTTCGAGAAAACCGGCGTCGAATACCGGATCGTCACTGAAGACACCTATTCCATCGTCAGAAGCAAGATCCCGGAAGGCAAGACGACCTGTTCGCTGTGCTCGCGCTTGCGACGCGGCATCATCTATCGCACAGCGCGCGAAATCGGCGCGACCCGCATCGCGCTCGGGCATCACCGCGACGATATTCTCGAAACGCTTTTCCTGAACATGTTCTTCGGCGGGCGGCTCAAGGCCATGCCTCCCAAGCTGAAGAGCGACGATGGCCGCCATATCGTCATCCGTCCGCTCGCCTATTGCGCCGAGGATGATATCGCCCGCTATGCGCGCGCGCGCGAATTCCCGATCATTCCCTGCGGACTGTGCGGTTCGCAGGAAAACGCCCAGCGCCGGCAAATCAAGGCCATGCTGCGGGAGTGGGAGCGGCACCACCCCGGACGTATCGAATCAATCGCCTCGTCGCTCCGGAATGTGGTGCCTTCCCATTTGGCCGATAGCCGTCTTTTCGATTTTGCCGCGCTCGAACAAAGCGCGGCGGACGCGAAAAGCGAAAAAGAACAAACGGAATGGGCGGAGCAATTTATTCCCGATGCTCCAGCCCTTCCAAAAAACGATTGCGGTATTGTCCGAATCTATACAAAATAAATCACACTTCGCAGCAGAACTTGCTTTCGCGGCGGGGAATGGTCATCATAATTGCCTGCATCTATCGAGCACTTTGTCTGACATGACAGCTACCTCCAACCTCCGTAATCTTTGCGTATTGATCGCCGAAATCGTGGGGGGGAACCGTTTGGCCGCCCGGCTCGGGGAAGCCGAGACCGACCGTGCCGTGGAGCGTTGCCTGAACCGGGTCGACCTCGCCATTGGCGGCAGCGGCGGCGAGATCATCATCCGCGACAGTACGGCGGTCATTGCAACATTCGGGCAATGCGACGGCGCGGTGATGGCCGCCTGCGAGGCGCTTGATCGTGTACATAAATTGCCGCCGGTCAGCGGTATGCAGATGCGATTGCGCATCGGTCTCCATTACGGCGAAGTCGCCGATCGCCGGGGCGATGGGCTGGAGGGCGCGCGCCAGATCATCCTGACATGCGCCGCCGGGCAGGCGCTGGCCAGCACCGTGGCGGTCGCCGAATTAAGTCCCGCAGTGCGGCATTTCGCCAGTGCGGAGGCTTTCGACAGCGAAGCCCAGAAGCATTTGCCGTGGCCGGTATTCACCATCGGCAATCCGGTCGCGGGGCCCATGACGTCGGCGACTTCGCTCCGTCCGCTCCCCAATGTCGATGCGCTTTTGCAAAAAGAAGTTTCCCCGGAAAAGGCGCGGATACTGCGGCCGCCCTCCGAAATCTCCACCGCCGGTTCCGATTCCGGTTCCTCGCTCAACCAGCGCCTGCGCCTGCGGCGCCAGGACGAAATGATGTTCGTCGAGGAGAACCGCCCCATCGTTCTCATCGGCCGCGAGCTGGCCAACGATATCGTCATTATCGATCCGCGCGCTTCGCGCCAGCACGCGCGTATCGAGCGCCGGCGCGCCGGTTACATATTGATCGACCAAAGCACCAACGGCTGTTTCGTGGCGATCGACGGACAGGAAGAATGCTTCATCAAGGACGCGGAACTTCTTCTTTCCGGCCACGGGAGCATCGGCTGTGGCTTTTCGCCCAGGGAAACCCAGGAAGACATCGTGTTCTTCGAGATCGTCTGACCGGGTCTCGCGGGCGAGTCCCGCCCGGCGAAAGCCATTCGCGGGGAGACACGGTGCGCCGCGCCGTCGCGCGCTTCGCTAGAATATGCGGCTTCCTCCAGCGCCCCCACGATGACGATGAACCAACGCCTGCGCGAAGTCCCCTATAACTACACCTCGTTTTCCGACCGCGAGATCGTCATCCGCCTGCTGGGCGCGGACGCGTGGGCGGTGCTCGACGAGCTGCGCGGCGAACGGGTCACCGGGCGTTCGGCGCGCATGCTCTACGAAGTGCTCGGCGATATCTGGGTCGTGCGCCGCAATCCGTATCTCGAAGACGATCTGCTCGCCAGCCGCAAGCGCCGCGAAGCGCTGGTCGGCGCGCTCAACCATCGCGTCAACGAAGTCGACAAGCGCCGCCAGGGCAACGAGCGCGTCACCCTGCTCGTTGGCCGCGCGCGCGCGGCAGTCGACGATTTCGAGCGCTGGTTCGACGAAACGGAGCGTCGCCGCCGCGCCATTCGCCATCGCCTCTCCCGTCATACCCGGCACGACAATATTTGCTTCGACGGCCACGCCCGCGTCGCGCACGTCACCGATGCCACCGACTGGCGGGTCGAATATCCGTTTGTCGTTCTCTGTCCCGACCGCGAGGAAGAAGTCGCGCCGCTGGTGCGCGGCGCCATCGAACTGGGGCTGACCATCATTGCGCGCGGCGGCGGCACTGGGTATACGGGCGGCGCCATTCCGCTCGACGCCAATTCTGTCGTCATCAACACGGAAAAGCTCGTCAACATCGGCCCGGTGGAAGAGGTCGCCTTGCCCGATGCGGCGGGGCTGGCGATGGCGGGCGCGCGCGCCACCATCCGCACTGGCGCCGGCGTCATCACCGATCGCGTCTCGGAAGCGGCGGCACGCGTCGGACTGGTGTTCGCGGTCGACCCCACTTCGGCTTCGGCCTCCAGCATCGGCGGCAATATCGCCATGAATGCCGGGGGCAAGAAAGCGGTGCTCTGGGGCACGGCACTCGACAATCTGGCGTGGTGGCGGATGGTCACGCCCGACGGCAACTGGCTCGAAGTCGAACGGCTCGGCCACAATTTCGGCAAGATCCACGAACAGCGGGACATCCGTTTCCGTCTGCGCCGTTTCGGCGGCGTGCGCGGCGCCCTGCTTGGCGAAGAAATCCTTGCCATGCCCGGTGCGCGCTGCCGCAAGGACGGACTCGGCAAGGACGTCACCGACAAATTCCTCGGCGGCATCCCCGGCGTGCAGAAAGAAGGCACCGACGGCATCATCGTCGCGGCGCGTTGGGTGCTGCACAAAATGCCCCCGGTCACGCGCACCGTGTGCCTCGAATTCTTCGGACAGGTGCGCGAGGCGGTGCCGGCCATCGTCGATATCACCGATCATTTCAAGCCCGGCGGCGATGGGCACGCGGCAGGCGTGCAACTGGCCGGTCTCGAACACATGGACGAGCGCTACGTCAAGGCGGTCGGCTACACCACCAAGGCCCGCCGCCATGGCCGCCCGAAAATGGTGCTGATCGGCGACATCGTCGGCTTCGACGAAACCGCGGTCATGACCGCAGCCGCCGAAGTCGTGCGCATGACCCACGCGCGCGGCGCCGAAGGTTTCATCGCCGTCTCGCCCGGGCAGCGCAAGCGTTTCTGGCTCGAACGCGGGCGCACCGCCGCGATCTCGCGCCACACCAACGCCTTCAAGATCAACGAAGACGTGGTGATCCCGCTGCCGCGCATGGGCGACTATTGCGACGGCATCGAACGCATCAACATCGAACTCTCCATCCGCAACAAACTGGACTTGTGCGACGCGCTCACCGCCTTTCTCTCCGGCGCGCTGCCGCTCGACCAGGGCGACGCCAATCTCGCCTCGGAAGAATTGATCGGCGACCGGCGCGACGCCGCCCTCGCCTACATCGGCGCCGTGCGCCAGCGCTGGCAATGGCTGCTGGAGAACCTCGATCTGCCGCTGGCCGAAGCCGAAAAAGCGTTCGACGCCCTTGGCGTGAACGCGGGCGAACCGGTCAACCGCGCCGCTGACCCAACGCTTTTCCACCGGTTGCAGGACTATTCCATCCGCGTTTCGTGGAAAACCGAACTCAAGCCCCGGCTCTCGAAAATCTTCGACGGCGTCCTCTTCCATCCCATCCTGGAAAAAATCGATGCCCTGCATCGCCAGGTTCTGCGCGGGCGGGTATTCGTGGCGCTGCACATGCACGCGGGCGACGGCAACGTACACACCAACATCCCGGTCAACTCCGATGACTACGCCATGCTTCGCACCGCCTACCTCGCGGTCGACCGCATCATGGCGCTGGCGCGCGCGCTCGGTGGCGTCATCTCCGGCGAGCACGGCATCGGCATCACCAAGCTCGACTACCTGAGCGAAGCGGAACTGGCCGCATTCCGCGACTACAAGGCCAGGATCGACCCGGAAGGCCGCTTCAACCGCGGCAAGCTCATGCCCGGCGGCAACCTGGCGAACGCCTACACCCCGAGCTTCAACCTGATGGGGCATGAATCCCTCATCATGGAGCAGACTGAAATCAGCGCCATCGCCCACGCCATCAAGGACTGCCTGCGCTGCGGCAAATGCAAGCCCGTCTGCTCCACCCACGTCCCGCGCGCCAACCTGCTCTACAGCCCGCGCAACAAAATCCTCTCGACCTCGCTGCTCATCGAAGCCCTGCTCTACGAAGAGCAAACCCGGCGCGGCGTCTCGCTCGCGCACTGGAGCGAATTCGAGGACGTCTCCGACCATTGCACCGTCTGCCATCGCTGCGAAAAACCCTGTCCGGTCGACATCGACTTCGGCAACGTCACCATCCGCATGCGCAACCTGCTGCGCAAGCAGAAAAAACGCGCGTTCAACCCCGGCAAGATCGCGGCCATGGCCTTCCTCACCCTCAAGGACCCGGCCCTGATCGGCGTACTGCGCACCCTCATGCTGCGCTGGGGCTACAAACTCCAGCGCATGGCGCACGAGCTTGCCCGCAAGTCGCCCCTCGTCCGCCATCAACTCCGCATACCGCCCGCCACCGTCGGACGCGCCCCGCTCAAAAGCCAAGTCATCCACCTCATCAACCGGCCCATGCCCGGCAACCTGCCGCGCCGGACGGCCCGCGCCCTGCTCGACCTGGAAGACAGCGCGATCATCCCCGTCATCCGCGACCCGGCCAAAACCACGACTGACTCGGAGGCCGTCTTCTACTTTCCAGGCTGCGGCTCGGAGCGGCAATTCAGCCAGATCGGCCTCGCCACCCAAGCCATGCTCTACCATCTCGGCGTGCAGACCGTGCTGCCGCCCGGCTACCTGTGCTGCGGTTACCCACAAACCGCCGCCGGCAGCGAAGACAAAGGCCAGAAAATCACCACCGAAAACCGCGTGCTTTTCCACCGCGTTGCCAACACCCTCAACTACCTCGACATCAAAACCGTCATCGTCTCCTGCGGCACCTGCATGGATCAGATCCAGGACTACGAATTCGGCAAAATCTTCCCCGGCTGCCGCCTGCTCGACATCCACGAATACCTGCTGGAAAAAGGCGTCCGCCTCGAAGGCGCACGCGGCGTGAACTACCTCTTCCACGAACCCTGCCACACGCCGATGAAGCAATACCCGGCCCTCGAAGTCGCGGGCGGGTTGCTTGGCGCACCGGTCGCGTTGTCCGACCGCTGCTGTGGCGAATCCGGCACCATGGCGGTCGCGCGTCCCGACATTTCCACCCAAGTGAGATTCCGCAAGGAAGAAGAAATCGAAAAGAATGTCGCCGCCCTGCACGCCGCCGCCCCCCCAGCCCCGACCCGCATCCTCACCGCCTGTCCAAGCTGCCTGCAAGGACTGGCGCGCTACGCCGGCGTGGCGGGCGGCGTGGAAGCCGATTACCTCGTGATCGAAATCGCCCGCGGGATACTGGGGGAAAACTGGCTGGACAATTACGTGGCGCAGGCTGGCAACAGCGGTATCGAGCGAGTGCTGCTGTGACACATGCCGGTCGCGAACCCGCATGAAACACAAACATATATGCTCGTCATTGCGAGGGCCGCAGGCCCGCGGCAATCCAGGCGGCCTTGCAAACTGCCGTGGCGTTCCGGAAAGTCGAACCGCCGCGTGGATTGCCACGGCGCTGCGCGCCTCGCAATGACGACACCCTCCAAAGAATTCCCCTCGCCCCCCGCAGGGGTGTACACAGAGGAAATGGGAAAGGCGTAGTCTATGGAGAGAAATGTCTTTTCTTCGCGTTCGTAGTGAAAAGTAACACCGTTTCCCTGAAAACCTGTTCATTGTCTCTGGTACTCCTCTGCCGATTGCCCCTACAGCGGTCTGAACATGTTCTGAAAGGCGGGGAATTCGTTCTGATATTCCCGATTCCGCTGATTGCAGAGCGGTTTACCGCCATTCCCGAAGATAATGAACAGGTTCTGAGCCAAGTCGCTCACTGTTTCACCAGGATAAGTAGGCTGTTTTTGATCGAAAAACGTCTTGAAACAAGGAATTTGCAATTATATTGCGTGTTAGGTTAGTGCATATAGGGGAGAGGGCCAGGGAGAGGGGGCTTCAACCAAACGGCGCGAAGCGCCGCTGTTTTCTTTGCGGCAAAGGAAAGTGTTGATAAGGATATAGATATAGTCCCATGGCAACTATATTCCAGTTAACTATTTTGATGGGATAATAGCGATGCGGAAATGCAAGAAATGCAAGAAATGTGGATCGGAACATGCGGTCAGGAATGGAATGGTCGGAGGCAGGCAAAGGTACCGTTGCCAGGACTGTGGGTGCAACTTTCGAGAGGGGGACGGGCGTGTCGCATTCCGCCTGATTGCAAACCTTCCTGACAAACATTTCAGGGTATCGATCATACCATGATGCGAGGGCGTCGATGGGAGATCGATGTCCGATGGCGCGTTGTGGGATGAAGTGGTTGTACGCCAGGAGATAATCCTTCAAAGTCTGTTCGAGTT
>JAITLI010000107.1 GCA_031277975.1 Azoarcus sp. | reverse complement strand
CGGCCTCTCGCCATTCGCGTGTACCCATCCCCACCTTCTTCTCCAAGCCCGTCATGTCCTACAAAATCATCGACATGCGTTGCCGTCCGGCCTTTTTGCACGACTTTTTCGGTGCGACGTCCGGCGGCGCAGAACACAGCGCCGCCCGCTGGCTGAACCGCCGTGTCGGCACGCGCGGCGATGATCGCCACTTCGAGGCCTCGCTCACCCAGGAAGGCTTTCTCGCCGAAATCGACAAGGCCGGACTCAGCAAGGCGGTCGTCGTCGGCCGCCACACGCCCTCGCAGCATTTGCCCAATGACACCATCCATCGCATCGTGCATGGCCGCAGCAAACTGATCGGCATCGGCGCGGTCGACCCCGCCCTGCAAGGCGAGAATGCCGCCGTCGCCGAAGCGGAACGCGCCCTGCGCGACCTGCGCCTGGCGGGCATCGACCTCGAACCGGGCTTCGGCGAACCGGCGCGCCATCCGGACGACCCGGTGTACTGGCCCATCTACGAACTGGCGAGCCGGTACGGGGTTCCCGTTTTCCTGATGAGCGGCCCGACCACCCCCGACCCGCGTTTCAACGATCCCGCCCCCATCGCCAAGGTCGCGCGCGACTTCCCACACCTGCCCATCGTGATCTATCACGGCTGGTGGCCGAAAGTGCATGAAGCCGTCGGACTGGCCTTTCGCCACGAAAATGTGCATCTTGTACCCGATATGTATCTTTTCCAGCCCGGCGGCGAAGTCTATGTCGCCGCGGCCAACGCCTTCCTGCGCGAACAATTCCTCTTTGGTTCTTCTTACCCATTCCGCCCCATCGGGCAAACGATCGAAGACTTCCTGCGTTTGGGGTTTCATGGAGACGCGGTCGATAAATTGCTGTACGGGAACGCGGCGAGGCTGTTCGGGCTGGAATGAATTCCCGCAGCGGGCAGGCGGAATCCGAATGGCCCCGGATGGGAATGAAATCCACGCACGCCCCACCACAAGGACGTGAGAACTCTCCTCCCGGCGACCATGTAGTATCATGCTCGGCTTTCTACGTCCTCCCTTGCGCGCCCACCTTTCGAGATGTCCCGACCACTCCTGCCTTACCGCCCGGACATCGACGGTTTGCGCGCCGTTGCCGTGCTCGCCGTCATTTTGTTCCACGCTTTTCCCGATACGCTGCGGAACGGTTTCTTCGGGGTGGATGTTTTTTTTGTTATCTCCGGGTTTTTGATCGGCGGCATCGTTTTCCAGGAATTGCAGCAAGGCAGCTTCCGCCTGACGTCTTTTTATGCGCGACGTATCCGCCGTATCTTTCCCGCCCTACTCGTCGTCCTGGCGACGGCGCTGGTCGCAGGTTGGTTTTTGCTACTGCCAGACGAGTATGCGCAATTGGGCAAGCACGTCGGCGCCGGCGCCGCTTTCGTGCAGAACTATGCGCTGAGAGGCGAAATCGGCTATTTCGACACGGCGGCGAAACTCAAACCCATGCTGCATCTTTGGTCGTTGTCCATCGAAGAGCAGTATTACCTGCTTTACCCTCCGCTCATCTGGCTGGCCTGGCGGCTGGGGCTGAATTTCTTCGCGCTCACCATTGTCCTGTTCGCCAGTTCGCTGGCACTTGATCTTGCGTGGACAAAACCGCATCCCGAAAGAGCTTTTTACTTTCCGCAAAGTCGTTTCTGGGAACTGTGGGCGGGCGCGTTGCTGGCCTACGTCAATCTATACCACCGCCCAGGCATCACACGCTGCTTGGGCAAAGTGTTTTTCACGCCGGCGGCCTGCGCACGTTCCGCCGCCGGAGGGAAAGAGCACAGGGAGGCTGTACTGGACAATCTGGCCGCCGTCGTGGGGTCGGCGCTGATACTCGCGGGAATGCTCGTCATCCGCGAGAACTACAGTTTCCTGGAAAAATGGACGCTGTTGCCGGTCTCGGGAGCAGTCCTGCTGATCTGGGCTGGCCCGCGCGCGTGGATCAACCGCCATATCCTCTCCAACCGGTTGGCGATCTTTGTCGGGCTGATCAGTTATCCGCTTTATCTCTGGCATTGGTTTTTGCTCTCCTTTGCGCGCATCCTGGAAGACAATGATGTGGATCCGGTCGGCGTGAGGGCCTTGTGCGTGCTGGCGAGTTTCCCGCTGGCATGGCTGACGTGGCGTTTCATCGAACGGCCCATGCGTTTCGGGCCGCGAAGCTCCAGCAGGATCGCCGCGCTGGCAGGACTGATGATGCTCATCGGCGGCGCGGGAGTTTTTGTGTGGCGGCAGGATGGTTTCGATTTCCGGCTCGCCGACGAAAAGGCTGTGAGGATGTCCCGGGCCGTGGGCGAGTGGGAATATCCACAAGGGATGACGCCAGTCCATATCGACAACAAGTTGTGGTACTGGGCGCTTCCGTCCGGCAAGTCCGCCGCGACACTTTTCATCGGCGATTCGAACTGCCAACAATATTATCCACGCGTCGCGGAACTGGTACGCACCCATCCGAATGAGACAAACAGTGTGTTCTACAAGGCGATGGGCGCATGCTTTCCCGCGCCGGGCATGCGCTATGAGAAAAACAGAGACTGGTGCGACAACGTGCCGGAAGATGCGCTCACCATCGCCCGGAGCATGCCCAATATCGAGGTTGTCGTGGTGGCGGCGCAGTGGAATTCATATTTCACACACATCAAGGGGCAAGAATACGGCAGTGAAGGCTATCGGGAGACGCTGCGCAGTCTATCGGACTATTTGAAAGCATATGTCGCGGCGGGGAAAAAGGTTTATTTCATCCTGAACATTCCGGTGGGCAGGGAATTCAATCCGAAATACTTGATGCGCCGCAGGCTGGCGGACCCCGCCGATGAATCTTATTTCTCCGTGCCGCGCGCGGCGCTGGATGAAAAGTACGCCATGATCCAGGCGGATCTGACCCGCCTCGCGCGGGATGCGGGCGCCACGATCTTCGATCCAATGGAGATACTGTGTCCACATGAGCAATGTAGGACGATGCTCGAAGATGGCGATCCGCTCTACAAGGACAGCATACATCTGCGGCCCTCCTATGTGCGTGGACAAATGACTTTCATCGACGAAACCGTGCGGTATTGAGTGGCGCGGAACGAAACACCCCGTGCGGATCATCCAGGTATGAAACAACTGGATGACGCACCGTCTCGTGCGTCATCCGGCTCCGCGATCGCATGGCTGATCCCCTCCCACCCCTTCGGAAGCGGCGCTGAATATGGCCCGAGTGTGAAAGCCCCGTTGTCCGGAGCCGCCGTTCATCCTTCGTCCGGATGATTGAGCGCCTGGTCGAACTGGTAAATCAGATCGTCGGCGATGTCGTCGAGGTCGGTGGGGAC
>JAITLI010000078.1 GCA_031277975.1 Azoarcus sp. | reverse complement strand
AGCGACGTGGCAATCCAGCGTCCTACACGGAGCGCAGCGGCGCTGACTGAAAAAGAGGGAAGGAAAGCGCCTGCCCGCGCTCCCGCGCAAGGAAACCATGAAGCCGGATGCGCCGGAATCCGTTCATTTGTCACGCCGCCCGATGCCGGGCTACAATCCCTTTCGCGTATCAACGCGAATCCACTCCATTCCATGAGGAACCTTTCATGCAGAACAAACACACCCACGCGATTCCCGCCGCCACGCTGGAGCAACTGCGCGCCAGCATCCAGCAATCCATGGAGCAACTCGCGCCGTACAAGCTCAATCTTTCCGTCGAAGAGCGGCGCGAGATGTTCAAGATGGGCGAAAAATCATTGGCTTTTGTCAAAAAAGCCCATGAGTTTTCCCGGCAGAACGCGCAATTCTGCCCGCCCTACCTCGACGCGGAAGAATTTGAAATTGATTTTTCCGATGCGGAGAGCCTTTTCGGGCTGCGCAACCTCGTTGCGCAATTCCAGGCCATGCTCGAAGACATCGTTACCGTTTCGGGCGGCGAAGCCTTCCAGTCCGCGCTGCTTTTCTACGGATCGGTTCGCGTGGCCGCCAAACAGGGGCTGCCGGGGGCGCAGCCCATTTACGATGAATTACGGACACGCTTCCCCGGCGGCAAGCGTTCCACCGGCACGGCGGCCTGAACGCCCCCCGGCATCGGACGGGATGGACGCGATTCCGACCCAAATTCACTCGACGCCGAGTCATCGGCACTCGACTTCGAGTCGAATTCACTCGATGCCGAGTCAGCGCCACTCGACTTCGAGCCAAACACCCCATCCCGCCACACCCCCCAGGGCAAGGTGCGCGTGTTCATGACTCAGCGCCGCCGGTTTTTCTTCCTCCCACCCGGAACAGCGACAACAGGATATAGGCGAGCGCTCTCCAGCGTCGCGGATCATGCCGGAACGCCAGCCAACTCGCCTGCCGGGCCAATTTGGCCGATCCCCGGTGGAAATGACCGTAGGCGAAGTCGAAAGCCAGTTCTCCCAACCTGTGCTCGATCAGTTTCCGGGGAAGCGCCGCGCCATCTGGCGCGGCCAATCCCCAGCGTCCGATGGCCGCCCGTATCACCTCGTAACCATGATTGACCGGCAGTATCCGTCCGGTCAGGCTCTCCGGCGATCCCCGGCGATAGAATGAATATGGCGCGGACAGTTTGTCGATTCTGCTCAGGCGCGACAATCTCAGCCAGTAATCGTAATCCTCGCCAGTCGTCAGGTCGGTACGGAAAAATCCGGTCATCTCCACGATTTCGCGGCGCATCATCATGGTTGATGTCTGCACCACGGGTTCCAGCAGCAGGCGCGGATAAATCCAGCCCGATTGCGCGGGATCGGCGCGTGGCGGCGCGGCGGGCGCCTGCCAGGCGAGCGGCGGGTAATTCCCGTGCGGATCGGGGCGCCAGTCCAGCCAGGCATGGCTGACCGCGCCGACATCCGGGTGTTGCTCCAGATAGGACAGTTGGGCGGCGAGCTTGCCCGGAAACCAGCCATCGTCCGCGTCCAGAAAGCAAATGAAATCCCCCGCGGCATGCTTCAACCCGGTATTGCGCGCCCCGGCCACGCCGGTATTGGCCTGGCGGACGATCTTCACTTCCGGCATTTCCCGCTCGACGAGCGCCGCCGTGCCATCGGTGGAACCATCATCGACCAGCAGGATTTCCAGGGGGGCGTACTCTTGCGCCCGCACGCTCCGCAATGCATCGAGGATGTAGCCTTCGGCATTGCGGGCGGGAATGATGACGGAGACCGTCCGCCCGGAATCGTCTCCGCTCACGACGCCCTTCCGCTGGAGCCGGAGCGTTTGAACGCCGCGAGAGGCAATTTGGCCATGGCCGCCAGATTGCGCAAGATCAACCCATAACGGATGGATTTCAGGTTCAGGCGCAGCGATTCCATGAATTGGCCGTTTTCCCGGCGCCACCAGGCCCAATCGAAATACGATTGCGCAAAACGCCGGTATAGAAGCCGTTTCTCGCACGCGCGCAATCCGGGGTAGGCCAACATCAGTTCATAGGCATGGATATTCATTGGCGCCATGCTTCCGGCGCAATCGGATGAGAGATTTTCCCCGTGCCGCAACATGCGGGTCTGGGGCGCTTTCAGGCAGGCAAAAACGTATTTGCGGGACAGCCGCGTCCAGAATTCGTAATCTTCCGCGACCCGCAGGCTTTCCTCCATCAATTCGCGCGCCGCTTCAGCTTTCAGCACCACCGTTGTCAATGCGACATAACAGCCCGCTTCCAGCAGATGGGCGAAAAAATCCGGGGTGAACACGATGACCTCATCCGTCTCCGCCACGCGCGGCGCGCGCGACAGGCTGCGTTCGAAATGCGGCCCGATATGCGGAATTTCCGCGCCGCCTTCTTCGTAAAGGGAACGCCCGAAAACGACGCCTACCCGTGGGTGAGCCTCGAACACCGCCGCAGCCGCCGCCAGATGGCCCGGCAGGTATCTATCGTCGGAATCGAGAAACGCCACATAGGGATGACGCGCGGCAAGAATGCCGGTGTTGCGCGCCCCCGCCGCCCCCCTGGCCCGCGCGTTGCGCAATACCATGACGCGGGCATCGCCGCCGAAGCGTGCCGTGAGCCGGCGCAAGGTATCGTCGCTGGAGTGGTCGTCGACAACGATGACCTCGATTTCCAGTCCGCCGCCATCTTGCGCGAGCGCGGAATCCACCGCGCTTCCGAGCAGGCGCGCGCGGTTGAACGTGGGAATGACCACAGAGACTTTCATCGAAAAACCTCGCCGCCGGGATGGAAAAAGTTGCCCAGCATGCGCAGGCCGAAGCGTCCGCGGCTGCGATCCCATGGCGTGAAACGCAATAACTGGTACGGATCGGTGCGGCGGGTATTGACGCCCCGGCAGGTAGTCAGTGCCGCGTCGAATCCCATGCGGCGCACCATCTCGACGTGGCGGCGGGTGTAGTCCGCGCCGGGTTTGCCATTGGGATAGGCGAAGAAGCGCACCCGCTCGCCCAGCACGGCTTCGAGCCGTTCCCGGCCCGTGGCGATTTCGGCTTCGGCCTCGGCGTCGGTGCAGACCGCCAGAAGGGGATGTTCGAGGGTATGCGCGCCGATCTGCATCCCCGCCGCCCGCAATTCCCTGACCTGGGCGGTATCGAGCATCGGGTTGCCGGCGAGTTCGACGCCGCAGGCGTCGACGACCCTGGCGATGGCCTTGCCGCGCGCGCGCGGCGGCAGGTATTTGACGGTCAGGATCAGGCGTTCGAGGAAGGCGCGCTTCTCCCTGTCCGTGCGCACCGGCGCGGCGGGAAGCGGCGCGAGTCCCGTTTCCAGCCATTCGCGCCGGGTGCGGCGCACGGCTTCGATGAGTTTGTCGTTCCACATCTGGCCGCCGTCGAGAAAACCGCTCGCCACGAAAAAGGCGGCGCTCAGGCCGTGGCGCCGCAACACGGGCAGCGCCAGCGTGCAGGCATCGGCATAACCGTCGTCGAAGGTCAGGACGGCGGCGCGCGCGGGCAGCGTCCCGGCGCGCAAATCCGCCATGGCCCGGTCGAGCGGCAACACCCGGAACCATTCCGCGATCCAGCGCATCCACGCGCTGAATCGCGCCAGATCCGGTTCTTCCGGAAACAGGGGATCGGCCACGGCGCGCACGCGATGGAAAAACAGGATCGACAGCCGGCCATCGCGCCCTCCGGGCGAGGCCAGGCCCATTGCGTGTTTCAGTAACATGCCGTCAAGCCCCGGCGCCCGCCCGCTTGCCGCCCTGGCCCGATCCGGACGGGCGCGCACGCGGGCGCGCCCTGCTCCGGCGCAGACCGCAATATTCGAGAAAGCCCATTCGTGGATCGTGCTCCCATCCCCGGGTCTGGACCCAGCGCCGGGTCACCAGGACAAGCACCATGATGTCGAACGGGATATCCACGTAAGCCAGGGACAGGAACGCGCCGCCCACGGCGAATCCCGCCATGCTGACCTGCGCCATGGCGCCGAGGTCGGCGGCCCATTGCGCTTCGGGAATCGCGCGCGCGTGCCGCCGCAGCCAGCCCGCGTAGCGGAAAGTCAGGACCCCCATCATCAGGTACAGGAAAAGGCCGATGAAGCCGTGGTTGCCGAGAATCTGGAAATAGACGCTGTGCGCGGCGATGGGATCGCCCTGGCTGGAATCCCACATGTAGAAAATGACCGGATGCAGGTAAACCATCCCCGCGCCGGTCGCGTGGTGCAGGGCGACCTGTATCGCCACTTTCCAGGCGCGGAGACGCCCCAGCGCGGAATTGTCGGCGGCGGGGTCGAAAATGCTGCGCATGCGCTCCCACCATTCTTCCGGCATCATCAGCAAGACCATCGCCAGCACGGCGAGGATTGCCACCGCCATCATGCCCTTGCGCCGGCTGCGCCACCACAGCAGGCCGCCCATCGCCGCCAGCGCCACCAGCGCCCCCCGCGAACGGCTGCCCAGCGCCGCGGCCGCGCACAGCAGCATGGCCAGGGTCAGGCCATGGCGCACCCATTTCCGCGCGCTCTGCAATTGCAGGAAATGCAGCAGGGGAATGATCGTTATCAGGGCGAGGGCGAATTCGTTGTTGTCATAGATGAAGCTGCCCGCCGGCCCCCATACCCGGTAGCTCCCTCCCGAGGCCACGGTAAACAGCCCCCCCTTGATGCCGAGAATCCCGAGCGACATGGCGAACACCCAGGCGAAGGCGAGGATGTGGAGGCGGTTGTGCAGCAGGGCCAGGGCCACGAAGGTCATGAAGAG
The DNA here is from genome assembly GCA_031277975.1 of Azoarcus sp. Lineage (GTDB taxonomy): Bacteria > Pseudomonadota > Gammaproteobacteria > Burkholderiales > Rhodocyclaceae > WRNU01. The sequence goes on along the minus strand of JAITLI010000078.1, from coordinate 2,856 downwards.
CGTCTTGATGACCCGGTTCCACAAATCGTAGTCGCGCATCGACGCGAGGATGTCCGCGCTGTTGAAGCCGTAGCCGAGGAGCCATGATAAAGTCATCCACAGCATGAACAGGAGCAGCCAGGCCGCCGGCGCGCCGAGCGAGAACGGATTGCGGCGCTCCCGGGTCAGCAACAGCCCGAACAGCGTGCTGCCGGCGGCCATGGCCGCCACGGGCGCATCGTAGGCGAACCCCCAGCAGTAGCGGTGCGGGTTCATGACGCTGATCCATGTCCACAGCAGCACGCCGATCCATGGGCGGCGCAAGGCCATGAGCGCGCCGATCACGCAGATTCCGACGACGAGAATATCCCGCATGGCGTTTTTACCCCGCTTCCGCCCTGACCGGCGCGCCATGTTCGACATGGCTGACGATGTAGCGGTATTTGCCCGATTTTTCCGGCGCGATCGCCTCGACCCGCTCGATCACGACCGCGACCGCTTCTCCCAGGCGCTGGCGAAACCCGGCGACGATACGTTGTTCGCCGGCGGGATCGAAAGACGGATCGACCGCCAATTGCACCCGCGTCAGGTCGAGCGATTCCTGGACGATCCTGAAGGCGCGCACGCCAGCCAGGTCGCGCACGACATAGACCAGCGACAGGCCGTGCAGCACCGTGCCGTCCCGCGCCACGACGAAATCCGTGCTCCGGCCCTGGATGTCCCGCAACAGCGGCAGGCCCCGGCCGCAAGGGCAGCTTTCCTCCCCTGCCGCGCCGATGTCGCCGGTGCGGTAGCGAATGAAGGGAAAGTCGCGAGTGGCCAGGTGCGTGATGACAATCTCGCCGCACCGCCCCGGCGGCAGCACCCGGCCATTTTCATCGACGATTTCGACGATGATGTCCTCGGCGGTGATGTGCATGCCCCCGGCGGGACACTGATGGGCGATGAATCCGCCATCCCGGCTGCCGTAGCCATTGGCCACGGGACAGGCGTACAGGCGCTCGATGGCGGCGCGCTGGTGGTCGTACAGGCGTTCGCCGGTGGCGAACGCCACCGCGATAGCGAGATCGTCCAGCCCGATGCCTTTTCTTTCCGCGTGCAGGGCGATGTGGGCGAGCGCGGAAGGGTAGCCGAACAGCATTTTCGGCCGCGCCGCGCGGATGCGGGCGATGAACCGCTCCACTTTCGCCCCGGACATCTCGAAAGCGGGCAACAAGCGGGTGCGCATCGCGCGGTCGCGGAGCATGCGCAGCCTGTCCTGCGCGCCCAGCTCGATGGGCGAACCCCAGAGCACGATTTCGGGATCGCCGATATCCACGCCCCACCAGCGGGTCGCGCGCCACTTGGCGGCGACATCGTGCGTCACCCGCTCGCCGCCGATGAAAAAGATCAGCGGCTCGCCGCTGGAGCCGCCCGTGTTGAAGCGCGCCAGGGCGCGCGCGTTTTCGGCGCGCAGGGCGGCGGTATTGGCGCGGATGATCGCCTTGGTCAGAAAGGGCAGGCGTTGCAGATCGGCGATATCTTGCAGCCTGGCGGGATCGAATCCGCTCTGTGCGAACAGGGCGCGGTAATAAGGCGTATGCGTCCCCGCGTCCCGCAGCAGCGCGCGCAGACGCTCGAACTGCGCGGCGAGGATGCGCTCGCGCGGCCACCATTGCGATATTTCCATCGCGCGCCTCACACGCACGGTGTCGTGGCGCTTGCAGCGCTCCTGCAACGGGAACAGCACATTTGCAACGAAGCGCGTGTAGAGATCGGGCATTGGACAGATTCCTTCAACACAGCGGATGCGCCACGCGGATTTCCGGCGCCATGGCGTCGCGGTACGCGGCAAGCAGTTTACCTTTCACCGCGTCCCAGCAGTATTGCCGCGCCTCGGCGATACCGGCTTCCCGCAAGCGGCGGGCAAGTTCGCCATCGCCCAGCACTTCCAGCGCCGCCGCCGCGAGCGCCCCGGGATCGTCCGGCGGCGCCAGCATGGCCGTGCGCCCCTGCTCGACGACAAAAGGCACGCCGCCGACATCGGTGCTCACCACCGGCACGCCGCTGGCGAGCGCCTCCAGCACCGAGACCGGCATATTGTCGACGCGGCTCGGATTGATGGCGAGATCGGCGTCGCGGTACAGCGCCGCCATCTGCTCGCGCTCCAGCCGCCCGGTAAAGCGGACGCCGGCGGCGACGCCGAGATGGCGCGCGAGTTCTTCCAGCGCGGCGCGCTCCGAACCGCCGCCCGCGATCGACAGGCGCGCGCGCGGCAGCGCCGCCGCGATGCGCGCGAACGCATGCAGCGCAGCATCCATGCCGTAGATCGGCTCCAGATTGCGCGCCACGACGATATGGGGCGCTTGCGGATCGCGCCCGCGCGCTCCGGCGGGATGAAAGCACGCCGGATCGACGATATTCGGCACGATCCTGCCCCGCATGCCATGGCGCGCGAACACCTCCAGCAAAAACCCGGACGGCAGCAGCAAACCGGCACAGCGGCGCAGGTTCTTCCGGACGCGCGCGGCGGCTTTCTCCAGGAAGGCCGCCGCCTCGCCGCCATGGTAATGCACTACCACGGGCGCCCCGCGCAGCGCGGCGATCCGGATCGCCGGAACGGCGAAGAGATGCCACGACCAACCGGAATTCGCCATGACATGGACGAGATCGGCGCGCCCGCAGGCCCGCCACAACGCGCGCGCATACGGCGGCAGGCGCCAGCCCGCCCGTATTCCCTTGAGATGTTCGATCCACGCGGGGCGGCAGGGCGCGTTGACTTGCACCGGCTCGACCACGGCCCCTTCCGCGCGCAGGCATTCGCTCAACTGCCGCATCTGGTTGGCCATGCCGCCAGCGGGCGGCGGCAACGGCCCGGCGAGACAGATTTTCAGGCCC
>JAITLI010000056.1 GCA_031277975.1 Azoarcus sp. | reverse complement strand
TTCTATAGTTATTGTAGTAGCCATTGGCACGGAGATGCATTAATTCTGCAAAGTGATAAGTCGCCTTGTATTTCGTGCCAAGGTTGACTCGCCGCGGGACGGTGTCGTTACCTTCCGTGATATAGTCTCCTGACGAATTCCTTCCGTCGATATCATAGCCATCGAACCAGGCGTTATTGAAATTGGCATTGCCAAGCGTACCATCGGTCACGAGGGAACCATTCGCTCCGATGACAGGGACGTTCGGAGGCGCCGGCGGGGGTGGATAGGTTACGTCAGGATCATAATATATTTTATTGACTTCAGGCGATCTGAGCTGCTCGGACTGTTTCTGTTCCAGTTTCGGTAGGCCGGAGGGACACGTAAAAGAAGCGACGCCCGAGCAAACATACCCCTTATAGTTTGAGCTTTGGGTGACGAATGCCTCCGGTCTTCCCGGCATTCTTTCCAGATCCGGCATGAACGAGAAATACATCGACCCGGAATTGTCATGAATGTACAGTAAATTGGGAGAGACGCCGTCGCCCGATGTTATCGGCTCCTGGGCGAGGCTGAACGCACCCGGCGGCGCATCAGCCGCCAAGGCGGCGCCGCTGCCTGCCGAAAAGGCCAGCGTCATGACATAGGCCAAGGGGCGGAGGCGCGAAGAGAAGCGCGAGGCCCGATTTTGTTGCCGCGTCGTGGTTTTCATGATTTTCCCTTGGAAATGATATGCTTACTTGGTATATGTGGTTTGAAGGACGACATCGCTCGTTGGCGCGGCGGTGTCGCCTTCCTGCGTTCCCCGGCCCAATGCCGTGATCTTGTAAAGAGTGCTTCCTCCCGCAAACTCTTTCCTTTCTTTCGAGTCGGCGACATTGATGCTGCCGCCGCGGCCATTACCGGGAGCCGGGCCTTGCTCTTCGATGAGGAATTTCGGATTCCTGTCGTCACCCGCGCCATACAAAGGGTATTCCGTGGCGCAGGGAGTGGCGGCAGCGCCACAGACAGGGATGTGGCTGTTCCAGTAAGGAAACCCCTGTGCGAGATGGTTGGCATCCGGTGCGGGCAAAGAGTCGCGCTTGTAGAAGTGCTCGATGTCCGCGGCGACCGCATCTTTGATGGTTGTTTCGCCCGCCCTGAGCGCTGTTTCGGCGGCCTGGAAAGCATTGTTGTAATCGACGGAAGCGCCCGCCAGCCGTTCTTGCAGCGTGATTGTCCTTATCGCGCCCATGCTCAGCATCATGACCATGACCAACAGGATCAGGCCGGTGACCAGTACCGTTCCCTTTTCGCGGCGCGCGCTCATCGCGATTGCGGATTTGTGGTGGTGTGTTTTTCGGTGCATTTATCGCTCCCGTTTACCGTATTTTGTTTCGCAGCGTCACGGACGTGCTGAACAGCCTGCGCAGATAGCGATCACCGTCGTCGGATGTCGTCCATGCATGCGAACCACATAGATTGAATGACGATGTGGTTGGTTGATCTAGGACAGGCAATGAGGACGCCAGCACGAGGTCGACATGGGCAGAAATCGTCTGTGCGAAATTGGTTGTTCCGAAACTGAGGCTATCCACCACGCCATCGCCGCCAATGCTATCCACGCCTAGGCACGCACGGAAGGACTCCACGTTATCGGCCAGTAATTGCCCATTGCGCCATAGTTTCCTGGTGTCGGGGTCGAAGCTGTAGTTTATGCCATCGCTGCCGTCCGCTCCGCCCCAGTGATACCATGTCATTATAGTATTGTCGTCGTGCGCGACGCCCGTTGCACCGCTGATGGCGATGCCGATGGGATCCCCGGTGACAGTCGCCTGGGCAAATTCCGCTGTGTTGGCGCAATCGTCAATCAGCACGAAGGACATAGAACTGGCGCCGCCGCCGGTGGAAGGATCGACATGCCTTTCGGCAACCATTGCGGGCGACAACGGAACGATGGCGGGGGCGGGATCCGCCGCACCCAAGGGCAAGGCCGCGCTCAGGAAACTCCCGCCTTCAACGGGAGCAAAAACGTGGAGCTTTGTCGTATGGCTGCCGATCTGTTCTGTGCGGACACCCTCTTCCAGCCGCTCTTTTAAATCGGCGACTCCGAACCCTGCTGGCGGTATGGTGAGAATGTCTCCCCGGATACATCCCCTGAAACCCGCCAGGCGCAGATCCGCATTCAACAGGCTTGTGATATGGCGTCCGCGATCCTGGAGACGCGATTCCTGGACATTGAAATTCCATGATTCCTTGTTGCTGATATAGGCATAGCCCACTACGCTCAATACGAACAGGCCGATCGTCGACGCCACCAGGAACTCAATGATGGTCATCCCGCGTTCGTTCGCGTGCAAAGAAACCGCCTTCCTGCCTGACATGATTTCCCTCATGGCCGAAATGCGCCCATTGGTCTCGATCGGCATTGCTTTCACCATAACCTTCCCGCGGCCCAGACGATCTGGTCTCCAGGAGAGGCCGACGAGCTGGCGGAAGGATCACTGCCTATTCCCAGACGCTCGTCCCATCCCTGATCCCATGCGATGCAGACGACGAATACATCAGTGGGACTCAATGCCCCCGCCACGATGTCGCTGTCGTCGGTGAGGCAGTTCGTGGGAACATCCGCATTGCTTCTGCGGTAGACCCTCACCGTTGCGTTTGGCAGCGAACCAAACGTATTCGACCCTATGCTTGTTTCGCCCTTGAGCTGATTAAGGAAAGTCTTGATGTCATCGTCGACGGTGACGGGAAGGCCCAAACAGGAGGATAAGTCGCCACAGGCATAATGATGGGCATAACCCTTGTTGCTCCTGATCTTGTCGAGCATTGCGTAAGCGTATTGCGACGCCACGGAACGCGCTCCGGCGGACTGGCTCATTTTGAGCGACGAGATCTGCAAGCCCGCCAGCCCCAGTAGCCCCAAGGAGAGAATCACGATGGTGACCAGCACCTCGATCATGGTGAAACCTTCTTGCTGAATGCGATGCTTCCTGGCGCACATGGAAACTCTCCGTATTTTGTTTGGATATGTGGTCGAATGATTGAAGATCATGAACATGGGCCTGTGACTGAATCCACTTCCAGCAATTGCGTGATCGTCAGGGTTCTGCGCATGCCTTCCGCGCCCGCGGTACAGCCGGCGGCCTGGAAGGCAATGGATGTCCACGCGCTGTTGGAAACGCCCTGCCGGTTGATGCTCAATTGGATCGCCGGGAATGGCGGTTCCGCCGGAGGGGAAGCCACCTGCTTCAATGCCTCATGCTGGAGCAATGTTGTGTTGACGGAGGCGCCGCATATGGGAAGCGCGCCGCCCGGCGGCCCGGCTTCGATCGTCCAGCCGTCCTGCAAGCCCGTAGCTGCGGGGCATACCGCCACCCCGCGGCTGCGCCGGATGGCCTCACCGCGCGCATAGGTAATGGAGATGGCGACGTCGCTGGCGGCGCGGGCAACCCGGTTTCTTTGTATCAGCGCGCCAAAGCCAGGAGCCGCCATTGTTGTCAGGATTGCGATGATGACGAGGGTTATCAGCAGTTCATACAGTGTGAAACCACTGTGATTACTCATGTCCATGCTTTTATCTTCCGTGCAATCTATCCGGAACACCGGAAAGCAGGGGGCGCGGCTGCGCGGCAAATTATTTATCAATGCAATTGTTGCTTAATGCAACTATTTGTTTCAAGGATAGTGGGTGCATACTCCGAACTGGAGGGCGGCTTCGACGGAAGGGCGGACAGGCGCGATGATCGGCATAGAGAAAGATGGCAGGCGCCATTGCGGGGCCTTCGCGCCCGGGAGCCATGCGTCCGCCCTGGAGGGCGGCGAGGGCAAGGTCAGGCGCGGCATCGCCCGCTTGCGGTGGGGAGGGAGCAGCGGCGGAACGCCGGAGACGGCGGCGGCTTGGGCGCGATGAGCGCCGTGCTGCTGGAGGAGATCGCGGAGGAGATCCTGTCGTCGCTGTATGACGATATTGACCAGAATGCGGATTTGCGTACCGTGCTCACGCATTTGGCGCGCAATCTGATATGAGCCGGATCATCATACAGTACCGTTTTGCTTCCTTAGCGCGCGCAAAGACTTTTTACGCCAAGGGGCTGGGCAATGGGGGGCGCTTGGAACCTATCCCGACAGGGATTCATCCAAAATCCGCAATTGTTCCCGCGCCTGCAACCCAAACACCGCCCGCCATGGATCGAGCGCGGATCAAGGGCATTCCCCGCCGAGTGAGATCGGCGTCTGGACAATGGCTATGATAAAGTGGTGCGACGTGAAGTCGCTTGAATAATTATTCCAATGAGTTTTTTCATGAGGAACCTGATATTCCGTCATCAGTAGCCTACTGGCACATGCGGGATTGGTAACAAACCCGTGTAAAGCTGCCGGGACAACGTAGCCGGGTCTTTTGGCTACGCCGATGCTGTGAGACAAGGGCGTTATCCGTAAGAACCTGTTCATTATCTCCGGGAATGGCGGTAACCCGCTCCTGCAATCAGCGGAATCGGGAATATCAAAACGAATTCCCCGCCTTTCAGAACGTGTTCAGACCGCTGTAGGGGCAATCAGCGGGGGAGTAACCAGAGACAATGAACAGGTTCTAAGCATCAATGCGGATAGGGCGCAGGAAGGTTTACAATCAGGCGGAATCGAACAAATAGGTTCTAAAAAAGCCGCTTCTCGCAATGACGCGTTCTTCCGATGAACAGAACGTCCATCCACGCTTTACCGCCAAGAAATAAGACGGCGGTTCAGAACCGCGTGCGGAAGTTCTTTGTCGCCGCTCCCATACCTGAATCACTCCTTTTTCGCACCGCCATTCCATGTCGCGGCGACGGCCGCGCCCGCCAGCGTCAGCGTGCCCAGCGCCAACGCCAGTACCGGCCCGAAAGGCTGGTCATGGAGCAAGGCGAACGCGAATGCCAGCGTGTAGGCGAACAACGCCAGCGCTGGCGCGATGGCGAGGGCGGCACGCCAGCTTGGCGCAAAGGCGAAGGCCAGCCATGGCGGCACGAAAATCAGCGCGAAAGCGCCCATCACTCCTAGGCTCATGACCGCCAGCGCGAGCGAAGCCGCGGCCAGCAGGTCGAAGCCCGCGCCGAGCGCCCACACGGGCAGGCGCTGGGCGCGGAAATGCGCGGGATGCAGGCAGGCGAGCAGGAGAAGCGGCCCCACCCGCCACAGAAAGGCAGCGCACGCAGCCAGCGCCAGCGCCGCGCCGGTCAGCATGTCCACGTCGGCGAAATAAAGCTGTCCTTCAAAGAGCGCCGTGCCCGACCGCTCCACGCCGGGTAGATTGGAGGTCAGGAGCAAGCTGGCGCTCCAGCCGAGGATGAAGAGCAACGGGAAGATTCCCGTCGCCGGCAAGTGTTTTTCCAGCGGATATTTCATACCGGCCACGGCCAGGCTGGCGGCGAGGCCGCCTGCGATGGGCGGGATGCCCAGTGCCAGCGCTCCCAGCGCCCCCGCCGCGCCGACTTGCCCATAGGCGAGCGCCGCCCAGTATTCCCGGCGCAGGCACAAATACAGGCCGAGGCACGGCAACAGCAACGCCAGCAGGGCGCCCGTCAGGGCGGGCCGCCAGAAAAGCGCCAGTTGCGGCAGGAAGTCAGTCATCGCACGGCTCCACCTGCAACAGGCGGTCGCAGCACGCTCGCGCCAGTTCCGCGTCGTGGCTCACCAAGACGATACCCGCGCCCTGCCCCGCCCGCGCGCGCAAGGCGAACGGCAGGCTGGCGGCGCCGGCTCTGTCCAGATGATTGCCGGGTTCATCCAGCAGGAGCAGATCGGCGGGTGCTTGCAGGATCGACCACAGCGCCAGATATTGCCGCTGACCGCCGGAGAGTTTGTCCAGACGGCGATGCAGACAGGCCAGCGCCCCGTCCGGCAGGCCATCCGGACGGGCGCCGGTCAGCGCCAGCAGTTCCGCGCCGGAGAGCGGCACGCCCGCCACGGGGGGCGCGTGCTGTGTCTGGAATCCGGTGCGCACGCCCGGCGCGAGGCGGATTTCACCGGCGAAGACCCGTGCGCCGCCACCCGCCAGCGCCGCCAGCAACGTGCTTTTCCCCGCGCCGTTGGGACCGGACAGGGCAAGGATTTCGCCGCGCGCCAATGAGAAGCTGAGCGGACGATGTACTGGCCGCCGCCAGCCGGCGGCCAGCGCCACGACTTGCAGCAGTTTCACGGCGGTGTGACGGAGACGGCGCTTTTCAGCCGCGCCAAGGTGTCGTCGAACAGGCCGAACAAATCTCCGGCCTGCGGCGTACCGCCCACGGTATAGGGGAGCATCACCAGCGGGATGCCCGTATGTCCGGCCAGCCAGCGCCCGGCGCGCTCATCCTGATACGCGGCGCGCAGGATCACGGCGGCGGGAGTGTGGCGCTGGTTGTCGACGAGGCGGCTCAAATGGCCGCTGCCCGGCTCGACGCCGGGTTTTGGCTCCAGTTCACCGCGATTTTCCAGCCCGAGCCAGTGCGCGAGATAGCCAAAGGAGCGATGCGCCTGTAAAAAGGGCACACCCCTGAGACTTGCGCCTTCCCTTTCCCAGCGCGCGATGGCGTCCCGCCAGCGCGCCAGGAAACGAGCGAGGTTGACGCGGTAGTCCCGCGCCCCGGCGGGATCGAGTTGCGCCAGGCGTTCGGCCAGCGCCTCAGCGACGGGCACGATGTTGCGCGGATCGAGATGGAAATGCGGATCGCCCGCCGCATGCACATCGCCCATGGCGCGGTCGACCGTCTCCGGCACATCGCGCAGCCGCACCAGCGTCGCGGCTTCCAGGTGACCGGGCCGCCCCGGCTGGATGCGGCGGTTGCCCGACTCCCGCAACAGGACGGGCAACCAACCGATCTCCAGTTCCGCCCCGGTGGCGATGAGAAGATCGGCGGCGCGGGCGCGCGCGATCAGCGAAGGCCGCGCCTCGATGCGATGCGGGTCTTGCAGTGCGCTGGTGGCGCTCGCCGCCTCGACCCGCTCGCCGCCAATCTCCCGCGCCAGCGCCCCCCACTCCGGCACGGTCGCCAGCACCTTCACCGCCGCGGGCGCGGGCGCGGTGCACAGGAAAAACAACAGCGCCAGGATATGTTTCATCGCGCATCCCACCATGACCGCCCTCCCCTTTCAGAATTTGTGCGCGCCATGGCTGCCCAGGCTCATCACATATTGCAGCGTCACCTGATTGTCGGTCACGCCGGGCATAGCGCGGTCGCGCGACCATTGCAGGCGCAGGCGGGAAAACTCGCTCCAACTGTAATCGACCATCGCCGAGAAGCGGCGCGGGCGGTAATCGACGCGTTCGATCCCCGCCGGGTTGTCGCCGAGGAATTGCCGCCCGCTGCGCAACTGGTCGTAGCGCAGGCCCGCGCGCCAATTGGGCGTGAACTGATAGACCCCCGCGATGTAATAGCCGGATTGGCGCGTCCGCCACAGGCTTTCGCCCACTTCGTTGCCTTCCTCGTCCTCCACCGCCAGATGACCGCTTTCCTTGCGCTGGAAGTATTCGGCCTGCAACTTGAAATTGCGCCGGGCGGGATTGCCGTCCGGCGCCCATTTATAGACGAGATCGGCGATCCATATCCGGCTCCGCCCGGAAAACGCGCCGTGCACCTCACCGAAGGCCTCCGATTCGAAATGGTTTTCGCGCGCATCGGCGCGGGTTTGCAGCCACGACAGCCCCGCCCGCCAACTGTGCGAGGCGCCGATGTCGCCGCCGACGCGGGCGAAAACGGCGCGGCTGTTGAAGCCGTCGAGATTGCGTTCATCGCCGGGGAAGTTTTGCCCCCGCCCGGCCTCCGCGCCCAGTTCGACGAATGTCGCAAGCGGCGCGACCCATTTCACCTGCACGCCATCCTGCGTATAACCGTGTTCACCGAACAGCGCCTTGTACATCAGGGGTTGCTCGTGAAAATCCCACTGGTGCGCGTGCTGCTCGTTCAGATAACCGACGCCGGAAAGAAAGCGCCCCGCCTTGATACCCGCACCGCGGCCCAGCGCCGTGGTCTGGAACCAGGCTTCTTCCAGTTCCACCTCGCCATCGAGCACGGCGAGCGTGGCCTGGCCGCGGAAATTCGGGTCGATATTGGCCGCGAGCACGAGTTCGGTGTGATCCAGCGTAAAGCCGCGCTTGTCACCGCCGTGACCATCCTCGTCATGATGATGGGAGGCTGGCACGAAGCCGCCGATATGGCGCTCCGCCACCTCCTTGCGGCTTGTGTACGCCCCCTGGAGAACCAGCGAGACCTCCGGGTTGAAGGTGGACGCGCTCCGCGTGGCGGCCTGGGCGGAGGGCGGCGGAGCGGAGGACGCCGCCGCACCGCCGCCCTCCTGCCGAGCGGCTTCCAGCTTTTCTTCCAATGCCGCGATACGGCCCTCGTAGGCCGTTTTCATTTGCGCGATCTGCTCCCGCAGCGCCGCCAGTTCGGCGGCAAGTTTCGCGCTTTCCGGGTTTTCCGCCGCCGCCGGCCATGCGAAGGCGCAGGCCATGGCGGCAAGCAATATTCTGAATTGCATGTCTGACTCCTGAAAAAACAAAACACGCGGCGCTCACGGACAAGACAGGCCGCAAGCACCATCACGAAAGGGAGTTTTTCAGAAGAACAGGGGCGGCCCCTGCTGCCGGGGCTGGATCGGATCGGCATCGCCGCGGATGACGCATGCGCCCTCCGCCAAGACAACGGCGGCGAAGACCACAGCAACGGTACGTTCCACGCCCGGCAAGGCCGCGCCCATGCCATGCATGGCGAGGCAGAATTCGCATACCGCGTCCCCATCGTCCGCGCCCCCCAGGTCGTGCTCGAGTCCATGGACGAGCCAGAACCCCTGCATCACAAGGAACAGGCACGCCAAGAACAGTCCGGTAAAACGGCGGCGTCGGAACACGGCTGTGGAAATCCGGGGAAACAGGCAAGACCGGCGAAAAGCCGGGGGACGTCACTATAACATGCCGCTTACGCCCGGCTCATTTCCAGCCGCCATGGCAGCGGACTGGCGGGCAAGCGCGGGCACCGGATTTGCGCGCCATCCTCTCCATCAACCCCACACATGCTGGCGCCGGTCGTCGATGCGCTTGGCCTTGTGGGTGGCGCGGGGCAAGGTGTCGGGAGGGAGGATGACCACCCGGGCGGTGACGCCGGTGATCGATTTCAGATGGCTGGCGAAACGGCGCGCGAGCGCTTCGTCGCGCGCGGGATCGGCGGCGGCGCGCTCGATTTCGACGGTGAGCTGGTCGAGATGGTTTTCGCCGCGTTCGGCCACGAGGCGGTATTCGCCGGTGAGATCGTGATCCTTGCGGGCGATGGCCTCGACGTCGCTCGGGAAGATATTGACCCCCTTGATGATGAGCATGTCGTCGAGCCGCCCGTGCGTGCCGAGCATGCGCTGCGAAGTGCGCCCGCACGGACAAGGCGCTTCGGTGAAACTCACGATGTCGCCGGTGCGAAAGCGCACGAGGGGGCGCGCCGCCTTGCGCAAAGTGGTGAGCACCAGCTCGCCGCGTTCGCCCTCGGGGACGGGTTCGCCGCTGGCGGGATCGAGCACTTCGACGAGGATGTGATCCTCCGCCCAGTGCAGGCCGTGTTTCTCTTCGCACATCCCGGCGCAGGAACCGAAGATATCGGAGAGACCGTAGTAGTCGTAGACCGACGCGCCCCACAGCGCCTCGATGCGCTGGCGCGTCTCCGGGATTGAACCGCCCGGCTCACCGGCGACGAAAATGCGCCTGATACTGAAATCTTTCTTGAGGTCGACGCCCTCCTTGACGGCGGTTTCGCCCAAATACCAAGCGTAGGAAGGCGTCGTCCAGATGGCGGTCGCCTGGAACTGGCGCACGATGGCCAAGAGCCGTTCGGACGGCACCGTACCCGCGTGGATGCACAGCGCCCCCAGCTTCTGCGCGCCGATGACGCAAGGGCCACCGATGAAAAGCGAGAAATTGAGCGAGTGGCAGTAACGGTCTTCCGGGCGCAGGCCGGACGACCAGAACTGCCGCGCCTCGTAGTCCATCCAGGCATCGAAATCCCGCGCGGTGAAAGGCGAGGCGGTCGGCACGCCGGTCGAGCCGCTGGAAGCGGAGATATAAACAATATCGCGCTCGGGCACGGCGACGAGATCGCCGAAAGGCGGCACGGCGATCTGCCGGTCGCGCAGGATTTTCTTGTCGATGAAAGGAAAACGGTGGATGTCCGCGAGTGTTTTGACTTGCGCGGGGTGCGCGCCGGCCGCGTCGAAACTTCGCCGGTAATGGGGCGAATGGTCGTAGGCGTGTCGCAGATGCTGTTGCAGGAGGCGCAGTTTCAGCGCTTCCCAATCGGCGCGGCTTTGGGTTTCGAGAGGTTCATCCCAGTACTTGCGGGCGGAAGAGTGGCTTGCGTGACTTGTCATGACGTCGTTCGTTGTGTTTTTCCGGAAAAGAAAGCGTCCGCTCTTGCGCCGGACCCGGGCCTGGGCGCATGGATCGAGGCGCGCGGCGGCAATGGTATGGCGAAGGTTTTCTCGCATGGCGAAACGTGAAACGGGCGCAGTCTAAGCGGCCCGGGACGGGCGCGAACCCACTGGATGCTTCATTGCATATAACCGGAATTTATTTCACACGCGTCGGCCAGCGCCCACGCGCGGCGATCAACCCGCCCGCTTTTTCTTCAATTCGTTCTTCAATCCGGCTCTGGTTTTTTCCAGATCGCTGTCCGACAACAAGGGGATCAGGCGCTGAATCTCATCGACCGGCAAGTCCCACCACTTGAACGCTTCGAGCAAAGCCGCGAGTTCATCGTCGAAGCGTTTCCGGATAACGCGCGCCGGATTGCCGACCACGATGGAATACGCCGCCACATCCCCGCCCACGACGGCATTCGCACCGATGATCGCGCCATCGCCGATATGGACGCCGGGCAGGATCGTCGCGTTCTGTCCGATCCAGACATCGTTGCCGACCACGGTATCGCCCTTCAAAGGCAATTGCGACAGCGGCGGCGCATCCTGTTTCCAGCCCTCCAGGATATAAAACGGAAATGTCGTGGCCGCATTCATCCGGTGGTTCGCGCCATTCATGATGAACTCCACGCCGGCGGCGATCTGGCAGAATTTACCGATAACGAGCCTGTCGCCGTAGAAATCATAATGATGGGTGACGTGGCGCTCGAAATCGGCATCGCTGAAATAAGTGAAATCGCCGACCACGATATTCTTGTTGCGAAGAGTCGGCTTGACATAAGTCACAAGGAAAGCCGGAAGCGGAAACACCACATCGGGATTCGGAATGCGGAATCCGGCATTGAACGCCGCCGCTTCGGCCTTGTCCAGGCTCGTATATACCGGATCGCAAATGAACCGCCCCCGCACCCCCTCCAGCGCCCCCGGATAAAGCGGCAGCGCCATGAGAGCGGGAAAGCTTTCCCCTTTATCCGTGGTAATGCCGAATTTTGCGGCCTCCTCGAAGCCGAAACGCGGGTAATAACCCTCGTGCCCGAAAATCAACACCGCCCGAAAGCCCATCGCGCGGGCAATATCCAGCGAATGCCGGATCAACGCGGCGCCGATGCCCCGGTGCTGATAAGCGGGCAAGACGCCGACGGGGCCGAACGTGAGCACCTCCCATCGACGCGCGCCGTCCACGACGGCGCCGCGGGTGTATATGATGCCCGCCACCACGTTCCCGGCCACCTCGGCGACGAAACCCAGTTCCGGCACGAATGCGGCAACGGCGCGCAACCTGTGGGCGAGGCACGCCTCATCGCCGCCTGCGCGCGGCGCGCGCCTGAACGCTTCATGGATGATCTTCTCGACAACGGCATGATCGGATGGGCGCTCCAACCGCAGGATCATCTTGTCCGCCATTGCGACATCCATCCATTCATCTCCAGCCCCCGCCGGATCGGGCACATGATAAATCATCCAACCGGAACTCTGTCCTCCGCCCCCGGAACCCGGCTTCACGCCCGCTTCACCGGAGCGCCATTTCCGCTTCCCGCGCTGTTCACATGCGGCCTCTACGATGGCTCTGCCTTTTCACAGGAGAGCATGATGGTACGCAATACTTTGGCGCTTTTTGCGCAAACGCTCGGGAAACGCTTGTCGGCGGAGAGCGCCGCGCCGCTGCTTCCCGATATTCCCATTCCCCGCGCGCTGGGGAAATGCCTGTCTTCCGGTTGCCATGTGGCTTCTTCGTGCTTCATGGCGCTGGCCGTGTTGTTCGCGCCGTCCGCGCACGGGCGGGCCGATGAGGCGGCGGACAGGACGGAGAGCCCTTATTTCTATTTGCCCGGCGGCGATCCCGCCGTCGATGCCTTGCCGCTCAAATCGACCGAGGTCGAGGTGCGCGTCGCCGGGGTGATCGCCGATGTGACGGTGACGCAGGTCTACAAGAACGAGGGCGCGCGCCCGATCGAGGCGAAGTATGTTTTCCCCGGTTCCACGCGCGCCGCCGTGCATGCGATGAATGTGCGCCTGGCGGATCGCCTGATCGAGGCGCGCATCCGTGAGAAGCAACAGGCGAAGCGGGAGTATGAGCAGGCGAAGAGCGAGGGCAGGACCGCCGCCTTGCTGGAGCAGCACCGCCCCAATGTGTTCCAGACGCATGTCGCCAATATCCTGCCCGGCGACGATGTGCGGGTGGAATTGCATTACACCGAGTTGCTGGCGCCGGAGAGCGGGCGCTACCGCTTCGTTTTCCCCACCGTGGTCGGGCCGCGCTACAACAGTCCGCAATCGGCTTCGGCGGGCGAGCAATGGCTGGCGCAGCCGACCTTGCCAGAAGGCGAGGATTCCCCGGCGCAGTTCGATATTCGCGTGCGGCTCGATACGCCGATCTCCATCAAGGAAGTCGCATCGCCCTCGCACGCCATCGCCATTGAGCGTTCCGGCGAGCGGCGCGCCGCGATCGGGCTGGCGGCGCGGGCGCGCCATGCCGCCAATAACCGCGATTTCATCCTCGACTATCGCCTGGCCGGGGACGCGGTCGAATCCGGCATCATGCTCATGCGCGGACGCGGCGAGAAGGCGGAGAATTTCTTCCTGGCGATGGTGGAGCCGCCCGCAGCGGCGCCGGCCAGCGTCATCACGCCGCGCGATTATATTTTCGTGGTGGATATTTCCGGCTCGATGCACGGCTTCCCGCTCAATACTGCCAAGGCCATGCTGCGCGAGCTGATCGGCGGCTTGCGTCCGTCCGATACGTTCAACGTCCTGTTGTTCGAGGGCAGCAGCACCTTCCTGCACCAGAATTCCGTCCCCGCCACGCGGGAGAACGTCGACCGGGCGCTGCGGATCATCGACGGCAACAGCGGCGGCGGCAGCACGGAGTTGATCCCGGCGTTGCGCCATGTCTATGCGCAGGCCAAGCCGGAGGATGTCTCCCGCACGATCGTGGTCGTCACCGATGGATACGTGTCGGTGGAAAACGAAGCCTTCAGTCTCGTGCGCCGCCATCTGGATCAGGCCAATCTGTTCGCCTTCGGCATCGGCTCCTCGGTCAACCGCCATCTCATCGAAGGGCTGGCGCGCGCGGGTATGGGCGAGCCGTTCGTCATCACCAGTTCCGGGGATGCCCCGGCGGAAGCGGCGCGTTTCCGCCAGATGATCGCCTCTCCCGTGCTCACCAGCGTACGCGCGGCTTTCGAGGGCGTGGAAACCTGGGATGTCGTGCCGGAGAAGTTGCCCGACGTACTCTCCCAGCGGCCTGTCATCCTGTTCGGCAAGTGGCGCGACGCGCCGGGGGCCGGGCCGAAGCAATTGGCGCTGGAAGGCCGGCGCGCGGATGGCGCCTACCGGCGGACGCTGCCCTTGCTCGAAGCCCTGGACGAAGACGAAGAGCAGTTTTCCGCCCTGCGCCACCTGTGGGCGCGGCAACGGATCGCCGAACTCTCTGATCAGGAAACCTTGCTGGGCGATGCTTCCTTGCGCCAGGCCATCACGGCGCTCGGCCTCGAATACAGCCTGCTCACGCAATATACGAGCTTCGTCGCGGTCGATGAGCGTATCCGCAACCCGCAACCCGGCAGCGCCGCGACGGTCGACCAGCCGCAGCCCTTGCCCCAGGGCGTGAGCAATCTGGCGGTCGGCGGCGCGTACGTCCCCGGCTCTCCCGAGCCGCGAACCTTGGGCGCCCTGCTCGTCACCCTGTCCATGCTGGCCATGATCGCGCGCCGCCTCTCCCGGCAGCGCCGCCGCCACCTGACGCTGTGAGCCGCGCCGCAACCCGCACGATCACGGACATGCACATGGAAATGGACGCGCACAGTCTCGATGGCCTTGCCCGCCGCCTCGACCGCCTTCCCCCGGCGGTCTGGCTGGCGCTTCTGGGCGCGGCCATGTGGCCGCACATCCTGTGGATGGCGCGGCGTATGCTCGACGGTTCGGACGATCCGCTGGGCATCGTGGCGCTGGCTGCGCTGGCCTGCGCCGGCTGGCGACATCGCGGCCACCTGCGGCGCATGCCGCGCCCGGCGTGGTTCTGCGGCGCGCTCGTCCTCGTGCCGCTGGCGGGTGCGGTGTGGCAGGTGCTGCCGCCGCTTCTCGCCACGCTCCTGGCCTTGCTGGGCTTCGCGGCGGGGATGCTGTCGCTGCTCCCCGGCGTCGTCGCCAGCGCCCCCGTGCTCGGACTGGCGATGCTGTCGCTGCCGCTCATGGCCTCGCTGCAATTCTATGCGGGCTATCCGCTGCGCCTCGTGGCGGCGGAACTTTCCCGCTGGCTGCTCCTCGCCGCCCACGACGTCGAGCGCGACGGCGTGGCCTTGCGGGTGGACGGGCAACTGGTGCTGGTCGATGCCGCCTGCTCCGGCGTGCAACTCGTCTGGCTCGGCTATTTCACCGCCTGCGCCGCCGCCCTGCTGGGCGGTTGCGGCAACGCGCATTTCCTGCGCCGCCTGCCCGCCGTCGGCGCTCTGGTGCTCACCGGCAACGTCCTGCGCAATACCGCCTTGGTCGCGCTCCAGGCCGATGGCAAGGCCGCGGCAGTGTGGCTGCACGAGGGCATCGGTCTCGTCACGCTCGCCGCAGTCTGTGCGCTCGTTTTCCGCCTGATGCGCGCGCCCGCGCCCAAAACCGCGCCAATCGCCGCACCCATCGCGGAGCAACGTCCATGAGCCGCCTCGCACGATGCCGCCTCCTCAAACTGCTGGCGCTGCCGCTCCTGCCCGCCTGCGTCCTCTGGAACGCCATCGCGGCGCCCGGGTTGCCGCGCGCCGCCGCGCCGACGGCGGACAGCGCCGTGGAATGGCCCGCCGCCTGGCGGGGGCGTGCCCTGCGTCCCCTGGCCCTGTCGGCGGTCGAACAGCGCTTCGCGCAAGGCTTTCCCGGCAAGATCGTCCGCCTGACCGACGGGCGGGACATGTTGATCTGGCGGCACATCGCGCGTCCCACCCGCATGCTGCATCCCGCCGTCGATTGCTACCGCGCCCTGGGCTGGCGCATCCGCGACGAGCAACTCGAACAGGCGTGGGACGGTACAGGCGAACGCTGGCGCTGCTTCATCGCCACGCGCGCGGACACGCGCCTGCGTGTCTGCGAGCGGATCGAAGACAGCGCGGGAGGCGGCTTCACCGACGCCTCCGCCTGGTACTGGGCCGCCATCACTGGCCAGTCCACCGGGCCGTGGCAAGCGGTGACGGTGGCGAGTCCACAATGAAAAAGCAGGCGCGGGCGGGATTTCGCCCTCCGGCGGTGGGGAGCGAACCTCCCGCGTCAATAAGATATCAACGAGATATCAACAGGTGAATATTGTGCATGGACGCGCGGGCATGGCATTCTCGTCATGCGGCGCGCGCTCATTTCCTTTTTTAGCGGAAGATGGGGGGTGCAATCCGTCTGACGGTGCTAGAATCCCGCGGGCTGATACAGCGTCGTCGTCATCCCAGCAACAACAACTTGTCAATCGAGGAAAAGCATGAACAAAGGTGAATTCGTCGAAGCCCTGGCCGATCGTCTGGATATACCGCGCGCCCAGGCCGAGCGCGCACTGAGCGGCGTGCTTGAGATCATTTCCGAGCAACTGGTCAAAGGCGAAAAAATCGCTTTCACCGGTTTCGGCTCGTTTGAAGTGTCCAAGCGCGCGGCCCGCACCGGGCGTAACCCGCAAACCGGTGCCACGATCAAGATCGCTGAATCGAACGTGCCAAAGTTTACGGCTGGAGCCACGCTGAAGAGCGCGGTCAATCCCAGCGGGGACAAGAGCTGAGCGCGCGCTTTCTTTCATACGGAAAATCACGCGAGACCCGGCGGGGAAAGTCCTTTTCCCCGCCGCTTTTTTGCCGTCAGGAATCGAACCGGCTTTCCCATCGTTGGCGGAACGCGCCAGACCGCTGAGAACCTGTTCATTGTCTCTGGTACTCCCCCGCCGATTGCCCCTACAGCGGTCTGAACACGTTCTGAAAGGCGGGGAATTCATTCCGATATTCCCGATTCCGCTGATTGCGGGAGCGGTTTACCGCCATTCCCGGAGATAATGAACAGGTTCTGATACCTGATCCTTTCAGCCGCCCGTGAATCCGGTCAACGCGAAAACCTTGGCGCCCTGCCGCTCCAG
>JAITLI010000027.1 GCA_031277975.1 Azoarcus sp. | reverse complement strand
GAGCCTTGCATGCGGAGGAGAAGGCTCTGCACGCGGAGGAACAGGGCGAGGCCAAGATGTTGGCGCGTTTGTTGGCCCGCCGTTTCGGCCCTTTGCCGGAATGGGCTGAAGTCCGCTTGCGGCAGGCGAACCGCGCGCAGTTGGAAAGCTGGTTTGATGTCGCGCTCGACGCGGGCAGTCTGGCGGAAGTGTTTGGCGAGACGCGACGGGGCTGATATTTCCACCGCGGCGGGATGCGCAATGCGACACGGCGGCGGATTTTCGTCCGCCGCCGTGTTTACAGAATGCGAAGGAGTATGGCCGCGCTCAGATCACGCGCGCTTTTTCCATCACTTGCGTGACCCGCCAAGTCTTGGTGCGGGAAATCGGACGGCATTCCTCTATTTCCACGAGGTCGCCCTGTGCGGCTACGCCGCTGTCGACGTGGGCGTGGTATTTGGCCGATCTGGTCACGATCTTGCTGTAGAGCGGATGCTTGACGCGGCGCTCGACCAGGACGGTGACGGTCTTATCCATCTTGTCGCTCACGACACGCCCCACCAGCGTGCGGCGAACCTTTTGCTTTTGCTCGCTCATTGCGCACCTGCCTTTTCGTGAAGAAGCGTGCGGACACGCGCGATGTCGCGGCGCACCTTGCTCAATTGACTCGTATTGTTCAACTGCTGGGTGGCATGCTGCATGCGCAGGGAAAAGTGCGCTTTCAGCAAACCAAGCAGTTCCTGATTCAATTCTTCCGCGCTCCTGGCGCGAAGTTCATTCGCTTTCATGCTTATCCTACCTGGCGCGTAACGAATACGGTTTCAATCGGGAGTTTGGCGGCAGCAAGCCGGAAAGCTTCGCGCGCCAACGCTTCGTCGACACCATCCATTTCGTAGAGCACCTTGCCCGGCTGGATCTCCGCGACCCAGTATTCGGGATTGCCCTTGCCGTTGCCCATCCGTACTTCGGCGGGTTTCCTGGAAATCGGTTTATCGGGGAAGATGCGAATCCAGATACGGCCACCGCGCTTGATGTGACGAGTCATCGCCCGCCGCGCGGCTTCGATCTGGCGGGCGGTCAAACGGCCGCGCCCGACTGCCTTGAGGCCGTATTCGCCGAAGCTGACTTTCGCGCCGCGCGTCGCCAGTCCGGTATTGCGGCCTTTTTGTTCTTTGCGGTATTTCCTTCTCGTCGGCTGTAGCATTACTCACTCCTGCTTTCTTCTTGCCGGCGAGCGGAACGGCGACCGGGACGGGCTTCGCCGTCGCCGCGCGGCGCACGGCGGCCCCGGCGGTTTTCGGTCTCCGGCTCGGCGGCGGCCGGCGGCTCGTTACGGCCCAGCGATTCGCCCTTGTACACCCAGACCTTGATGCCGATGATGCCGTAGGTGGTTTGCGCTTCGGAGACGCCATAGTCGATATTGGCGCGCAGGGTGTGCAGCGGCACACGGCCTTCGCGGTACCACTCGGTACGGGCGATTTCGGCGCCGTTCAGCCGGCCCGCGCTCATGATCTTGATGCCCTGCGCGCCCAGGCGCATGGCGTTCTGCATGGCGCGCTTCATGGCGCGGCGGAACATGATGCGTTTTTCGAGTTGCTGCGCGATCGCGTCGGCGATCAGCTTGGCGTCGATCTCGGGCTTGCGCACTTCCTCGATGTTGACGTGCACGGGGACGCCGATGATCTTTTGCAGATCGCGCTTGAGCGCTTCGATGTCCTCGCCCTTCCTGCCGATCACCACCCCCGGACGCGCCGAGAAAAGCGTGATGCGGGCATTCTTGGCCGGACGCTCGATAATTACGCGCGATACCGACGCATGCGCAAGGCGCTTCTTGAGATAGGTGCGAACCTTGAGATCCTCGCCGAGTTTCCTGGAGAAGTCCTGGCTCGACGCATACCAGCGCGAACCCCAGTCACGCGTGACAGCGAGCCGGAATCCAGTGGGATTGATTTTCTGACCCATATGTGCTCCTTACTCCTCGCTGACAGTCACGTAAATGTGGCTGGTCGGTTTGGAAATGCGATTGCCGCGACCCTTGGCCCGCGCGGTGAAACGCTTGAGGGTCAGCCCTTCTTCCACGTGGATGGTCTTGATCCTGAGCAGGTCGATATCGGCGCCGTCGTTGTGTTCGGCGTTGGCAATGGCCGATTCGACCACCTTGCGGATGATCTTCGCGCCCTTCTTCGGCGAGAAGGCGAGGATGTCGAGCGCCCGCTCGACCGGCTTGCCGCGAACCAGATCGGCCACGAGGCGGCCTTTCTGCGCCGAAAGACGAACACCGCGCAAACTGGCTTTGGTTTCCATCATCTTTCCTTATTTCCTGGCTTTCTTCGAGGCGGCGTGCCCCTTGAAAGTCCGCGTCAGCGCGAATTCGCCAAGTTTATGACCGACCATGTTTTCGGAAACATAGACCGGAATATGCTGGCGTCCATTGTGGACAGCGATCGTCAGGCCGACGAAGTCGGGCAGGACGGTGGAGCGCCGCGACCACGTCTTGATCGGGCGCTTGTCGTTGCTCGCCCGCGCGGCATCGACCTTCTTGAGAAGGTGAGCGTCGACAAACGGGCCTTTCTTGATAGAACGTGCCATCTGTTACCCCTTACCCTTAACGCTTGTGACGACGCTGGACGATCATCGCATCGGTGCGCTTGTTGTTGCGCGTCCGATACCCCTTGGTCGGCGTGCCCCACGGGCTGACCGGCACCCGGCCCTCGCCGGTGCGGCCTTCGCCGCCGCCGTGCGGGTGATCGACCGGATTCATGACCACGCCGCGCACCGTCGGGCGGATGCCGCGCCAGCGGTTGGCGCCGGCCTTGCCGATCTTGCGCAAGCCGTGTTCCTCGTTGCCGACCTCGCCGATGGTGGCGCGGCATTCGACGTGCACGCGGCGGATTTCGCCGGAACGCAGCCGCAATTGCGCGTAGGCGCCTTCACGGGCGAGCAGTTGCACCGAAGCGCCCGCCGCGCGGGCGAGTTGCGCGCCCTTGCCGGGCTGCATTTCGATGCAGTGGATCGTCGAACCGACCGGGATATTGCGGATCGGTAGCGCGTTGCCGGGCTTGATCGGCGCTTCGGAGCCGCTCAAGAGCGTTTGTCCGGCTTCGACGCCGCGCGGCGCGATGATGTAGCGGCGCTCGCCATCGGCATAGAGCAGCAACGCGATGTTCGCGGAGCGGTTCGGGTCGTACTCGATGCGCTCGACCTTGGCGGGGACGCCATCCTTGTTGCGGCGGAAGTCGATCACCCGGTAATGGGCCTTGTGACCGCCGCCCTGGTGGCGCACGGTGATGCGGCCGGAATGGTTGCGCCCGGCCTTGCTGGTTTTCTTCTCGATCAGGGCGTCGACCGGACGCCCCTTGTGGAGACCCGGATTGACCACCTTGACCATCGCGCGGCGGCCGGCGGAAGTGGGCTTGAGTTTTACCAATGCCATGATTGCTTACTCCCCGGTCGCAAAGTTGATTTCCTGGCCGGACTTGAGGCTGACGAATGCTTTCTTCCAGCCCTTGCGCCAGCCGGTGATGCGGCCCCGGCGCTTTTCCTTGCCCTTGACGTTCAGGACTTGCACCGACGTGACCTCGACCTTGAAGAGCGCCTCGACAGCGGCTTTCACTTCCGGCTTGGTGGCATCGGGAACCACCCTGAAAATGACCTGCCCGTGTTTGTCGGCGACCCAGGTCGCCTTTTCCGAAATCTGCGGGGCGAGCAACACCTGCAACAGACGTTCCTGATTAAAAGCGCTCATTGCCACGCCTCCTCCATCTTGGCAAGCGCGCCCTTGGTGACCAGCACCTTCGGAAAACGCACCAGCGAAACCGGATCGGTTTTGTCGACGTCCAGCACCAGCACGTCGTACAGATTTCGCGAAGAGAGATACAGATTCTCGTCCACGCTGTCGGTAATCACGAGCGCCGAATCGAGTCCCAGCCCCTTGAGTTTCTGCACGAGAAGGCGCGTCTTCGGCGCTTCGACGTGGAAATCCTCGACCACGGCGAGACGATCCTCGCGCGCGAGCTGCGACAGGATGGACGCCACGCCCGCGCGGTACATCTTGCGGTTGACTTTCTGCGAGAAATTCTCGCCGGGCTTGTTCGGGAAAATACGGCCGCCCCCGCGCCACAGCGGACTCGACGACATACCGGCGCGGGCGTTGCCCGTACCTTTCTGGCGGAACGGCTTTTTCGTCGAGTGCGAGACCTCGGCGCGGGTTTTCTGCGCGCGGTTGCCGGAACGGGCGTTCGCCAGATAAGCGGTGACGATCTGGTGGATCAGCGCTTCGTTGTAATCGCGGCCAAACAGCGCGTCGGAGGCTTGCAGCGTCGACGCGGCCTGGCCTTCGGCATTCAAGAGTTTCAGTTCCATGCTCGCCCCTTATGCCTTCACCGCGGGGCGGATGAGCACGTCGCCACCCTTGGCGCCCGGCACGGCTCCCTTGACCAGCAACAGTTGACGTTCAGTATCGACGCGCACCACTTCGAGTCCCTGGGTCGTGCGCCGCGTGTTGCCATATTGGCCGGACATGCGCGTCCCCGGAAAGACGCGCCCGGGGTCTTGCGCCATGCCGATCGAACCCGGCGCGTTGTGCGACACCGAATTGCCGTGGGAAGCGCGCTGCGAACTGAAGTTGTGGCGTTTCTGCGGGCCGGAAAAGCCCTTGCCGATGGTGACGCCGGTGACGTCGACCTTTTGCCCGACGGCGAAAATATCGGCGCCGATGACATCGCCCGCCTTCAGGGTGGCGAGCTTGTCGGCTTCGACGCGGAATTCGCGCAGCAGGCGGCAGGGTTCGACCCCCGCCTTGGCGAGATGCCCCGCCAGCGCCTTGCCGATGCGGCTGGCGCGGCGCTTGCCGACCGCCACCTGCACCGCGGCATAGCGGTCGACAGCATCCGTCTTGATCTGGGACACACGGTTATCGGACACGTCAAGCACCGTGACCGGGATGGAAACACCATCCTCGGAAAAGATGCGAGTCATGCCGACCTTGCGCCCGACAAGGCCTAGACTCATGTTGTTCTCCTCATCGTCCGCTACGATTGGCGGGCGGTGGACTTGAATCGGGCAACTCGAAAACCGGGCTGCCCCCGAAAAAGAGCGCGAGTATAACCACGCTTCCCCAAGGATTGCAACTACCGCAAAGCGGATTTTTGCCGCGAAACGACGCGCGCCGCCAATTTTTTGGTTCTGTTTCCGGCTCCGCGGCGCTTCACCCCCGCAACACCCCCAGCGCGGCCTCGACATCGGCGCGCAGTTCGGCGAGCAGCTTGCGGGCTTCCTCGGCGGCCATGGCGTTTTCCCGATCCTGGATCGCGGCGTCGTTGAGACGGTTGCGCGCGCCCGAGATCGTAAAGCCTTCGTCATAGAGCAGATGGCGGATTCTCCGCACCAACAACACTTCGTGGTGCTGGTAATAGCGCCGGTTGCCGCTGCGCTTGAGGGGCTTCAACTGGGAGAATTCCTGCTCCCAGTAGCGCAGGACGTGCGCCTTGACGCCGCACAGTTCGCTCATTTCGCCGATGCTGAAGTAACGCTTGGCGGGAATCGGCGGCAATTCCAGGGGCTTGGGGGATTCAGGCGTGCCGGCAGTCATTGCTGAGGCTCTCCCACGGCGATCTTCAATTTCTGGCTGGGATGGAATGTCACCACGCGCCGGGCGGAGATCGGAATTTCCTCGCCGGTCTTGGGATTGCGCCCCGGACGCTGCGGCTTGTTGCGCAACATGAAATTGCCGAAGCCGGGGAGCTTGACGCTTTCGCCATGCTCGAGCGCGGAGCGGATTTCCTCGAAAAAGCCCTCCACTACGTCCTTGGCTTCGCGTTTGTTCAAACCGACCTGTTCAAACAGCAGTTCGGCAAGCTCGGCTTTGGTCAACGTCATGGATCATCCTTTCAAACGCGCAGGCGTCCGCCCACGGCACGCTCGACATGAAGAAGCAGCCCGGAGATGACCGCATCGACTTCGGCATCTTCAAGCGTGCGCTGAGTATCTTGCATGGAAATCCTGAATGCAAGACTTTTGTGGCCCGGCGCGACGCCCCGGCCCTGATAGACATCGAAGAGGCTGATTTCCCGCACGACTTCCGGCGCGGCGGCGCGCAGGGCGCCGAGCGCCTGTTCCGCGCTGACCGAGACCGGCACCACCAGCGCAAGATCGCGCAGCGCCGCGGGCATGCGCGAGATTTCGCCATTTGCCGGGCGCACGGCGGCAAGCGCCGCTTCCAGATCGACCTCGAAGACGATGGGCGCGCCGCCCAGTTCATGGCGCTGCACCCACAACGGATGGATTTCGCCGATGACGCCGATGCGGCGGCCATCGAGGAAAACCGCCGCCGCGCGCCCTGGATGCAAGGCGGGCGCGGCGACGGGCGCGAAGGCGAGCGGGCGCGGCGCGAACAAGGCTTCGAGATCGCCCTTGAGGTCGTAGAAATCGACCGGGCGCGCCGCTTCTCCCCATTGTTCGGGCAAGGCCGGCCCCGCCGCCAGCGCCGCTAGGCGGCGCGGCTGCGCGAAACCGGGCACCTCCCCCGCCCCGTTTTCGCCGTCCGCCCGGCGCACGAAGCAGCGGCCAGACTCGAACACCCGCACGCGGTTCTGCTGGCGCTTGCGGTTGCTGGCGAGATTGGCGATCAGGCCCGGAACCAGGCTGGAGCGCATGACGCTCATCTGGCTGGCGATGGGATTGGCGAGCCGGACCGGCTGCGCGTTGGCGCAAAAATCGCGTTCCCAGGCTTCGTCGACGAAGGCGAAATTCACGACTTCCTGGAAACCGCGCCCGGCCAGGCGGTGGCGCACTTCCCAATCCGTGCGCGCCGATTCGGGGACGGCGAGCATGGACAGCCCGGCCCGCGGCGCGGGCGCGGGGATATTGTCGTAGCCATGCAGGCGGGCGATTTCTTCGATGAGGTCTTCTTCGATTTCGATGTCGAAGCGGAACGCGGGCGGCGTGACGCGCAGTTCGACCACCAGATCGCGGACTTGCAGATACACGCGCTCCAGCAGGCCACGCAGGACGCCGTCGTCGAGTTCGATGCCGAGCACTTGCCTGGCCCGCGCCGGGCGCAGGCGGACTTCGCCGCGTTGCGGCAGGTCCGCGTCCGAGCGCGCTTCTTCTACCGGCCCGGCGACACCGCCGCAGATGTCGAGGATGAGTTGCGTGGCGCGTTCGATGGCCGGGCGCTGCAACTGGAAGTCGACGCCGCGCTCGTAGCGGTGCGAGGCATCGGAGGAAAATCCATGGGCGCGCGCCCGCCCGGCCACGGCTTCCGGCGCGAAAAAGGCGGATTCCAGGAAGATTTCCGTCGTCTCCAGCGTGACGCCGCTTTCCTCGCCGCCCATGATCCCGGCCAATGCCAGGGCGCGCGCCTCGTCGGCGATCAGCAAGGTATCGGGCGCGGGCTTGACCGTCTGTTCGTTCAAGAGCAGCAGTTCTTCGCCCGGGCGCGGCAGGCGGACGTGGATCGCGCCGGACAGGCGCGCATTGTCGAAAGCGTGCAAGGGCTGGCCGAGTTCGAGCATCACGTAATTGGTAATGTCGACCAGCGCATGGATCGAACGGATGCCGGAACGTCGCAGGCGTTCCTTCATCCAGCCGGGCGTCGGAGCCTTGGCGTTCACGCCGCCGATGACGCGGCCACAATAGCGCGGGCACGCCCTGGGCGCGTCGAGCACGATGGCGCGGCGGGCATCCGTCGTGGGGGAAATCAGCGTGAGCGGCGCGGGAGTGAAAGGCGCGCCGGCGAGCGCCGCCACTTCGCGCGCGATGCCGGTCAGGCTCAGGCAATCGGCGCGATTGGGGGTGAGCTTGATCTCGAAGCGGGTATCGTCGAGATCGAGATACGCGCGGAGGTCGGCGCCGATGGGGGCGTCTTCGGGCAGCGCCAGCAAGCCGGCGTGCTCGTCGGACAAGCCCAGTTCGCGCGCCGAACACAGCATGCCGAAGGATTCGACCCCGCGCAGCTTCGCGGCCTCGATGGCGAAATCGCCCGGTAGTCTCGCGCCGACTTTCGCGCACGGCACTTTCATGCCGGCGGCGGCATTGGGCGCGCCGCAGACGATTTGCAAAAGCGCGCCCGCGCCGATGTCGACCTTGCACAGCTTGAGCTTGTCGGCGTCCGGGTGCTTTTCGGCTTCGACAATGCGCGCGACGACAACGCCGCTGAAAGGCGGCGCGACCGGGCGGGTTTCCTCGACTTCCAGCCCGGCCATAGTCAGCAGATGGGCGAGCGCGGCGGAATCGAGCGGCGGGTTGACGAAGGTACGCAGCCAGTTTTCGGAAAATTGCATGTTCGTTACCTGAATTGGCTCAAGAAACGCAGGTCGCCCTCGAAGAACAGGCGCAAGTCGCCCACGCCATAGCGCAGCATGGCGAGGCGATCGAGTCCGAAACCGAAGGCAAAGCCGGTATGGCGCTCGGGGTCGATGCCGCCGCAGCGCAGCACATTGGGATGGACCATGCCGCAGCCGGCGATTTCCAGCCAGCGCCCTTCGAGCGCGCCGCCCATGAAGGCGACGTCGATTTCCGCCGAAGGCTCGGTAAACGGGAAGAAAGAGGGACGAAAGCGGATCCGCAATGCTTCCGTCTCGAAGAACTTGCGCAGGAAATCGACCGCCACGCCCTTGAGATCGGCGAAACTCACGCGCTCGCCGACCCACAGCACCTCGATCTGGTGGAACATCGGCGAATGGGTGGCATCGGAATCGACCCGGTAGACCCGCCCCGGCGCGATGATCCGCAAATCGGGCATGACGTCGAGGGCGCGATGGCGTTCCGCGTGCGCGAGCATGGCGCGGATCTGCACCGGGCTGGTATGCGTGCGCAGCACCTCGTCCCGCCCGTCGAGAAAGAAGGTGTCCTGCATCGAACGCGCCGGATGATTCGGCGGCAGGTTGAGCGCGGTGAAGTTGTACCAGTCGGTTTCGATCTCCGGCCCATCGGCGATGACAAAGCCGATGGAATGGAACAGGCGCTCGATGCGTTCGAGCGTGCGGCTCACCGGATGCAGGCCGCCGGGCGCGGGGCCGCGCCCCGGCAGGGTCACATCGAGCCGTTCGGCGGCGAGCTGGGCATCGAGCGCCGCGGCGCGCAGGCTGTCGCGGCGCGCTTCGAGCGCCGCCTCGATGGCCGTCTTGGCGCGGTTGATCGCAGCGCCGCGCGCGCGCTTTTCTTCGGAAGCGAGTTTGCCGAGCGCCTTCAACTGCCCGGTAACAAGACCGCTCTTGCCGAGGAAGCGCGCCTTCGCCTGCTCCAGCGCGGCGCCGTCCGCCGCCGCGGCAAAGGCCGCCCGCGCCTCGTTGACCAGTTGATCGAGCTTATCCATGTCCCTTTTCCCGAAATGAAGAAAAAAGGAGGCAGGGCCTCCTTTTTTCGCGCCGCGAGGCGGGTTCCGTGAAAACCGCGCGCTACGCGGCGATCCGGGCCCGCGCCTGCTCGGCGAGCGCGGCGAACGCCGGTTTGTCGAACACGGCCAGGTCGGCCAGCACCTTGCGGTCTACTTCAATGGCGGCCTTCTTGAGGCCGTTCATGAAGGTGCTGTAGGTCAGCCCCAGTTCCCGCGCCGCGGCGTTGATCCGGGCGATCCACAGGGCGCGGAACTGGCGCTTGCGCTGGCGGCGGTCGCGGTAGGCATACTGCCCGGCCTTCATCACCGCTTCCTTGGCGATGCGGTAAACATTCTTGCGGCGGCCGCGATAGCCCTTGGCCTGATCGAGAACCTTCTTGTGACGCGCACGCGCGGTCACGCCACGTTTGACTCTGGGCATGGCGGTCTCCTCAGGCGAACGGCAACATGGCGCGGATCAGCTTTTCGTCGGCGGGATGAATCTCGACCGTGCCGCGCAGATGCCGCTTGTTCTTGGTGGTTTTCTTGGTGAGGATGTGGCGCTTGAAAGCGTGGGAACGCTTGATCCCGCCGCCGGCGCGCACCCTGAAGCGCTTCTTGGCGCCGCTCTTGGTTTTCATCTTGGGCATTGCAATACTCCTTTTCATGGATGCCGCCAGGTAACCCGGCAAGGGCGTTTGAGACCTGGCGTCACTTGTTGTCCGCCCCCGCCGGACACGGCGGGAGAACGGCTGGCTTGCCCCTCGCGGGGCAATTCCTTCATTCCTTCGCCGCCGCGCTAGCGGCCCTTGCGGGTCGGCGCGACGATCATGATCATCTGACGCCCTTCCATCTTGGGCATCTGCTCGACCTGACCAATGTCTTCCAGATCGGCCTTGACCCGTTCGAGCTGGCGCAGGCCGAACTCCTGATGCGCCATCTCGCGGCCCCGGAAGCGCAGCGTCACCTTGCACTTGTCGCCTTCTTCGAGAAAACGGCGCAGATTGCGCAGCTTGATCTGGTAGTCATTCTCGTCCGTCCCTGGCCGCAGCTTCACTTCCTTGACCTGCACCTGCTTTTGCTTCAGGCGCGCGTCATGGGCTTTTTTCTGCTCCTGATAGCGGAACTTGCCGAAATCCATCACCTTGCATACAGGCGGCTGCGCCGTCGGCGCGATTTCGACCAAATCCAGCCCGGACTCCTCGGCTGTTTCGAGCGCCGCGCGCAAGGACATGATCCCGAGCGGCTCCCCGTCCTCGCCTACCAGGCGAACCTCCGGCGCGCTGATCTCTCCGTTTACGCGCTGCTTTTTTTCCTGAGCGATGGTTCAAGTCTCCACAAAAGCCAAATATCAGACCGGGCCGGCCTTCGCTTCTATCTCACGAAGCCAGCGCCCGGTCAGCGAATCGAGGGACAGTTGGCCAAGATCCTGGCCACCCCGGACGCGCACCGCCACCAACCCCGCGGCTTTTTCCCTGTCGCCGACGACAATCTGGTATGGCAGCCTGTGCACGCTGTGCTCGCGGATTTTATAGTTGATTTTTTCGTTGCGCAAATCGGTTTCGACACGGAAACCCGCCTCCCGCAGCCTTTGCGCAACTTCGGCGGCGTAATCCGCCTGTCCTTCCGAAATATTCATCACGACCGCCTGCGCCGGCGCGAGCCACAGCGGCAGCGCGCCCGCGTAATGCTCGATCAGGATGCCGACGAAACGCTCCAGCGAGCCAAAGAGCGCTCGGTGCAGCATCACGGGCCGCTTGTGGCTGTTGTCGGCATCGACATAATGGATGTCGAAACGCTCCGGCAGGTTCATGTCGACTTGCAGGGTGCCGCACTGCCAGTCGCGGCCGATCGCGTCGCGCAGCACGAATTCCAGCTTCGGCCCGTAGAACGCGCCCTCGCCGGGAAAAAGCGCGTAGGCCACACCCATGTGCTCCAGCGCCTGCGCGAGCGCGCCTTCGAGTTTGTCCCATGTCGCATCGGAGCCAATACGGTTTCCGGGGCGGGTGGAGAGTTTCACCCGCACGTCTTCAAACCCGAAATCCCTGTAGATATCGAAGATGAGCTTCACCACCTCCCGGCATTCGGCTTCCATCTGCTCTTCGGTACAGAAGATGTGCGCGTCGTCCTGGGTGAAGTGGCGCACGCGCAAAAGGCCGTGCAGTGCGCCGGAAGGCTCGTAACGGTGCACCTTGCCGAATTCCGCCATGCGCAGCGGCAGGTCGCGGTAGCTCTTGACGCCCTGGGCGAACATGGCGACGGCGCCGGGACAGTTCATGGGCTTCAGGGCGAAGACGCGCTCATCCTCGGTCTGCGTGGTGAACATGCTCTCCCGGTAATTGAACCAGTGCCCGGAAGTCTCCCACAGCGCGCGGTCCATCACGTCCGGCGTATTGATTTCCACATAGCCCGCCCTTTCCTGGCAATCGCGCATATAAGCGATCAGTTTCCGGAACACGAGCCAGCCCTTGGGGTGCCAGAACACCGAACCCGGCGCTTCTTCCTGGAAGTGGAACAAATCCAGTTGTTGCCCCAGCTTGCGGTGATCGCGCTTCTCGGCCTCCTCGATCATGCGCAGGTAAGCGTCGAGATCCTCCTTCCTGGCCCACGCCGTACCGTAGATGCGCTGGAGCATCTCGTTGCCCGCGTCGCCGCGCCAATACGCCCCGGCGAGCCTGGTGAGCTTGAACACCTTGAGCCTGCCCGTCGAAGGCACATGCGGCCCCCGGCACAGATCGACGAAATCGCCCTGGCGGTAAAGCGACACATCCTCGCCCGCCGGAATCGCGTCGATGATCTCCGCCTTGTAATGTTCGCCGATGCCCTTGAAAAATTCGACCGCCTTCTCGCGCGGCCACACCTCGCGCGTCACCGGCAGATCGCGGCGAACAATCTCGCCCATGCGCGCCTCGATCACCGCGAGATCGTCCGGCGTAAAAGAGCGCGTATACGAAAAATCGTAATAGAAGCCGTTTTCCACCACCGGCCCGATCGTCACCTGCGCGTCCGGGAACAATTCCTTCACCGCCTGCGCCAGCAGGTGGGCACAGGAATGGCGCAGGATGTCGACACCTTCGGGGTTTTTGTCGGTGACGATCGCCAGCGCCGCGTCCGCCTCAATGCGGTGCGACAGATCGACCAGCCGCCCATCCGCCTTCCCAGCCAATGCCGCCTTCGCCAACCCCGCGCCGATCGCGGCCGCCACCTCGCCCACCGTGACCGGATGATCGAAATCGCGGACGGAACCATCGGGCAAAGTAATGTTCGGCATGGGCAGGGCCTTCAAAAACGCAGTCGTCCAACGCCTGCCGTAAACGAAAAAAGTGCGGCCAGACCGCACTCTACCGCCAGATCCCGGCCCGGCCGCCCGGACACGGGAATTCGACAGGACATTGGTAGGCGCGATTGGATTCGAACCAACGACCCCCACCATGTCAAGGTGGTGCTCTAACCAACTGAGCTACGCGCCTGCGAAGAGGAGCGGATTATAAGGACACGGAGGCCGTTGTCAAGCGTCCCGTTCCAAAACTCCCGACGGCGGTCAATGCGGAAACGAAACGGTTGCCGTGGCGCCCCGGAAAGTCGAGCCGCCGCGTGGATTGCCACGGCGCTGCGCGCCTCGCAATGACGAAAGGTGGCCCGCCGCCGGCAACTCGTCGCCATGCGCGTTGCCGAGCAGCAACGCCTGTCGATCAGTCACGCCGCCGCACGCAAGAGCATCGAGGCCATGATCGTTGCGATCCGTGCCCAACTCGATGAAGTCGAGCCGGAATTGACCCGGCACATCGACACCCACCACGCCGATCTCGCCCAGTTGCTCGGCAGCGTGCGCGGCATCGGCCCGGCCACCACCGCCAGCCTGATCGCGGAAGTGCCCGAACTGGGGCGTCTGTCGC
>JAITLI010000122.1 GCA_031277975.1 Azoarcus sp. | reverse complement strand
GGGGCGGCTTTCGTAATGATGCCCCGCCCCCAAAGGATTCCCCTCGCCCCCCGCAGGGGGGAGAGGGCCAGGAAGAGGGGGGGATTCGACCAACCGGCGCGAAGCGCCGCTGATTGAATCCGATCCCTGATTCCCGATGTCAGGCGAAGTTTTTCGCCGCGAAATCCCAGTTGACCAGTTTGTCGAGGTAGGCGGCGATGAAATCGGGGCGGCGGTTGCGGTAGTCGATGTAATAGGCGTGTTCCCATACGTCGATGGTGATGAGCGGTTTGTCGCCCGTGGTGAGCGGCGTCCCCGCGTTGCCGGTGTTGGCGATGTCCAGACAGCCATCGCCCTTTTTCACCAGCCATGTCCAGCCGGAGCCGAAGTTGCCGGCCGCGGATGCTTGGAATGCCGCCTTGAATTCCGCGAACGATCCCCATTTCCTGGCGATGGCCGCCGCCAGTTCGCCATGAGGCGCGCCGCCGCCGCCGGGCTTGAGGCTGTTCCAGAAGAAGCTGTGGTTCCAGATTTGCGCCGCGTTGTTGAAGATGCCGCCCGCGGGCGCTTTCTTGATGATGGCTTCGAGTTCGAGGTTTTCGTATTCGGTGCCCTTGACCAGATTGTTGAGGTTGTTGATGTAGGCCTGGTGGTGCTTGCCGTAATGGAATTCCAGCGTTTCCGCCGAGATGTACGGCGCGAGGGCGTCCTGGGCATAGGGCAGGGGGGGGAGGGTGTGTGCCATTTCTGTACTCCTGTTGGTTGGGCGCGGGCCGCCGGGACGGCCCGTTCTGTCGGGGATCGTGAATGTTGTGCCGCACCGTGAACGGACGATCCTTCCCGCCACGGCCCGCTATCTTAAGGCGATATGGCGGCGGCGAAAACTGTCGAGGCGGATAACTATTAACTATATTCGCGCCCGGTGGAGGGGGGTACGGGGGGAAGGCGGGGCGTTGTTCAGCGCGCCGTCGTCACCGTGGCGGCGAGCCGTCCGTCGGCAAGCTGGATGTCGAGCGCGTCGCCGGGACGGGCGGCGGCGGCCGAGCGCAGGATGCCGCCATCCGCGTCGCGGACGATGCCGTAGCCGCGCGCAAGTACCGCGTATGGCCCCAAGTGTTGCAGGTTGGCGGCGAGGGTGTCCAGCTTTTGCCGTTGCGTGGCGAGAAGGATGCGGGGGGCGCGGGCCAGGCGGAGGGCGAGGCTGTCGAGCTGCGTTTGTCGCGCGTCGATGGCGGGACGCCGCGCGTTCAGGCGCACGTCGAGCTGGACGAGGCGCCGGGAGGCTTCTCCCAGATGCGCCGCCATGGCCTGCCGGAGCCGTTGTTCGTGCCGGGCGATGTTTTCGCGCGCGTGCCGCAGGCGTTCGCGGGGGTGGATGAGGCGCAGCGCGCAGCGGTCGGCGCGTTGTGCCGATATTTCCAGTTGCCGGACGATGGCCTGGCGCATGCGCCGCGCCGCGCTGGCGAGGAGGCCGGGCGCGCCATGGTAGCCGGCGCTGGCCAGTTCCGCCGCGCCCGTGGGGGTGGGGGCGCGCAGGTCGGCGGCGAAGTCGGCGATGGTGAAGTCGGTTTCGTGCCCGATGCCGCTCACGACCGGCACCGGGCAGGCGGCGAGCGCCCGCGCCAGCGCTTCGTCGTTGAAGGCCCACAGGTCTTCGAGGCTGCCGCCGCCGCGCACCAGCAGGATGAGGTCGATGCCATCGCGCGCCGCGCGCCGTCCGGCGTTCTCCAGCGCTTCGCGCAACTGGCGCGGGGCGTCGTTTCCTTGTACGGCGCAGGGGTAAAGCACGGCGGGCAGTCCCGGGGCGCGGCGGCGCAAGGTGGCGAGCACGTCGCGCAGCGCGGCGGCGGCGGGCGAGGTGATGATGCCGATGGCGCGCGGGTAGGCGGGCAGGGGGCGGCGGCGGGCGGGGTCGAACAGCCCTTCTTCGGCGAGTTTGTTTTTCAGGCGGCGGAAGGCCTCGAACAGATCGCCGACGCCCGCCGGACGCAGGGTCTCGACATTGAGCTGGTAGTCGCCGCGCGCTTCGTAGAGTGTTGCCAGCGCCCGCGCTTCGACGCGCATGCCGTTTTCGGGACGGAAGGAGAGCAGTTGGGCGCGGTTGCGCCACATGGCACAGCGCACTTGGGCTTGCGCGTCCTTGAGGGTGAAATAGATGTGCCCGGAACCGGCGCGGGTGAGATTGGAAATTTCGCCGCTGACCCAGAGAAGCGGGAGGACGGCTTCGAGCGCGTTGCGCACGAGACGGTTGAGCGTGCTCACGTCGATGATGCCGGGAAGCGCGCCGGTATGGGGGAAGGTGTCGTCCTGCAACGGGTTCCGCATGTCTGGTATTGTGTAAATCCACAGTATGAAGGTGTCGCCGGGACCGGGATGGAAAAGCGGCGGTACACCTCCGGTCGTTGGTCAGATTTGTGTATTTGTATTCAAATCAATCACTTACATTGTTGCATAAATTTGAGGCGAAGTGGTGGGGGCGGCGTGGCTGGTGTGTTTGTGGCACATATTCCGTGACCTTCCACAAAGTTATCCACAAGTTTTGTGGATTGCCGATAAACATCTCTCTTGCTCGTGTCGCGCGGTGGGGCTACAGTCTGACATTTACATCAGCGAGGGTGAAAAGCGTGTTTGCGATGTTCCAGGCTGGCGGCTGGCCGATGTGGCCGTTGTTATTGGCTTCGGTGATTGCCGTGGCGTTGATTATCGAGCGTTCGATCAGTTTGCGCCGCAGTCGCGTGGTGCCGTCCGGCCTGCTCGACCGGATCATTTCCGATCTGGGCCGCCATGGCGCGCCGCCCGAGATGGTTTCGCGCGTGGCCGCGCATTCGCCGCTCGGGCGGGTGCTCGCGGCGGGATTGCGCAACATCAAGAGTTCGCGCGAAATCATGAAGGAGTCGATCGAGGAGGCGGGGCGCGCCGTGGCGCACGATCTCGAACGTTTCCTCACCACGCTCGGCACCATCGCCGTCATCAGTCCCCTGATGGGGCTGTTCGGCACCGTTGTCGGCATGATCGAAATGTTCGCGGGGGGGGGCACGACGGGAACGCCGGAGCAGGTCGCGCACGGCATCGCCATGGCGTTGCACGCAACCGCCTTCGGCATCATCATCGCCGTTCCGGCGACCATCTTCTGGCGTTATTTCCGCCGCCTGGTCGACGATTACGTGATGGACATGGAGCAGAAGGCGACCATGCTCGTCGAAGTGGCACATGGCGAACGCAGGCGCTGAAAGATCATGAATTTCCGTCGTGGCGGCAGCCAAAACGAACCGGAGATCAACCTCGTCCCGTTGATCGACGTCATGCTGGTCATCATCATCTTCCTGATGCTGACCACGACCTTCAACAAGACCGCCGGGCTGGAGATCGCGCTGCCCACGGCCACCGCCAGCGGTGCGCCCACTGTCAGCGAAGAGATCGTGGTGGCGGTCACCGCGGCGGGGGATATCTTTGTCAATAGACGGCCCGTGGGCGACAAAAGCGTCGACGCCATCGTTTCCTCGCTCACCAGCGCCCGCCCGGCGTCAGGCCCCGAGCCGGTGGTGATCATCAATGCCGACGCGCAGGCGGCGCACCAGAATGTCGTCAATGTGATGCAGGCCGCGCAGCAGGCGGGACTTGCGCGCATCACTTTCGCCACCCAGCGGGAATCCAGACGCTGAACGGGCGATGAAAAGTGCGCCGCTGTTCTGGCGGCGGCGCGGCGGACTTGCGGCGCTGCTGCTGCCGGCGAGCGCGCTTTTCCGCACCGCCGCCGCGTTGCGCCGCTGGCTCTATCGCCACGATGTCCTGCGCCGCGAGCGGCTCGCGGCGCCGGTAATCATCGTCGGCAATATTGCTGTCGGCGGCAGCGGCAAGACGCCGGTCGTGGCTTGGCTTGCCGATGAACTGCGCCGGGCGGGGCGGCGTCCCGGCATCATCTCGCGCGGTTATGGCGGCGACGCGGCCGCCGCGGGGCGGCCATGCCTGATCGGCGTCGGCACCGCCACCGATGCCTGCGGCGACGAACCCGTGCTGCTCGCGCGCCTGACCGGCTGCCCGGTGGCCACGGCCAAGGATCGTCCGGCGGCGGCGCGCGCCTTGCTGGCCGCCCATCCCGAATGCGATCTCATCATCAGCGATGACGGCATGCAGCATTACCGGCTGGCGCGCACGTTCGAAATCGCCGTGCTCGATGAAGCGGCGCTGGGCAACCACCGCCTGCTACCCTCCGGCCCCTTGCGCGAGCCGCTCGCGCGCCTGTCCGAAGTCGACCTGATTCTCGCCCACGGTGAATTGTCGCCCCGGTCGCGCGCGGCGGCGGGGGCGACGCCTGTCGTGGCGATGCGGCTTGCCGGGGAGCGTTTCCGCTCTCTGGCGCACCCCGGCGAATGGCGCGGCGCGGAGTTCTTCGCCGGGCGGCGCGTGCATGCGCTGGCCGGTATCGGCCAGCCGCAACGGTTCTTCGACCAACTCGCGGCCATGGGGCTGGAGGTGGTGCCGCATCCGTTTCCCGATCATTACCGTTATCGCGCCGCCGACCTCGCCTTCGCTCCCGGCGAACCCAAACTGATGACGAGCAAGGATGCGGTAAAATGCGCTCCCTTCGCTCCGCCCGACGCTTGGGAACTGCCGGTGCGGGCCATCATCGACGCCGAGGCCGTCGGCCATATCCTGGAGAAGCTGGACGATGGACGCCAGACTGCTTGAAATTCTCGTTTGCCCGTTGTGCAAGGGGCCGCTCGATTACCTGAAGGACCATCAGGAATTGGTCTGCAAGTTCGACCGCCTGGCGTTTCCGGTGCGCGACGATGTGCCGGTGCTGCTCGACGAGGAAGCGCGTGCGCTCACCGCCGCGGAAGTCGACGCGCTGCGCTGAATGCGCCGCCCGGTGAAGGCGCGATGACAGCGGCCATGGCATCCACCGCGTTCCGCGTCGTGATTCCCGCGCGCCATGCCTCCACCCGCCTGCCCGGCAAGCCGCTTGCCGATATTGGCGGACGTCCGATGGTGGTCAGGGTGCTGGAGCGCGCCATGGCCGCGGGCGCGGAAGAAGTCTGGGTGGCGACCGACCATCCCGATATACGGGACGCGGTGCTCGCCGCCGGCGCGCGCGTCCTGATGACGCGCGCCGATCATCCGAGCGGCACTGACCGCCTTGCCGAAGTCGTCGCCACGCTCGGCTGGCGCGGCGAGGACATCGTGGTCAACGTGCAGGGTGACGAACCCCTGATCGACCCCGCCCTGATCGCCGCCGTCGCCCGCGAACTCGCCGCTGATCCCGAAGCGGCCATCGCCACCGCCGCGCACCCCTTGCGCGATGCCGGTGAAGCGCTCAATCCCAATGTGGTCAAGGTCGTGTGCGATGCGCGCGCGCGGGCGCTGTATTTTTCCCGCGCCCCGATTCCATGGGCGCGCGACGCCTGGGCCGGCGGCGCGCGCGGCTTGCCCGCGGGCTTGCCGCTTTTCCGCCACGTCGGACTGTACGCCTACCGCGCCGCCTTCCTGCATCGCTACGCCGCGCTCGCGCCCGCGCCCATCGAACGCTGGGAAGAACTCGAACAATTGCGCGCCCTTTGGCACGGCTTTCCCATCCGGGTGCTGACGCTCGAAGCCGCGCCGCCCGCCGGTGTCGACAGCGAAGAAGATTTGGCGAGAGTCAGGGCCGCGTTCGCCCGCGCCTGACCGGCGGCGGCCTCTTTTCTACCGGTGTCGCCGGGACAGCCAGAAACGCGCCGCCAGCGCCAGGGTCAGGCAGGGCAGCCAGACCCACAACAATTCGGAGCGCAACACTTCGAGGCCGCGTCCGGAAAAGAACACTCGTAGACTCAAGGGCGAAACCCGGATTGGCCGCCACGGGAAAAAATAGCGTTCATCGGAAAACGGCCAGAACGCGGCGACGCCCAGGCCGCCGCTCGTGGCGGCATCGAGGGCGATATGACTGGCGACGACGGCAAAGAGCAAGCCGGACGCCAGCATCCTCCGGCAATGCAGCAACGGCGCCGCCAGCGCCCCCAGGCCGCCGCAGATCAGGGCGAACAACAGCGAATGGGAAAACCCCCGGTGTCCAAGCAAATCGGCGTAGCGCACGCCGAAGCGAAAGCCGATGACGTCGAAATCGGGCAGCATCGCGCAAAACACGGCGGCCCAGAACAGGCGCGGCGAAATGCGGCGAAAACCGAGCGCCGCGCCCAGCGCCAGGGCGGGGACGGCATGCGTGACGATGGTTGGCATGCGGGAGGAATCCTGTTTTCCTGGATTGAATTGCCTTGCCGCTCCGCCGTGCTTGCAATACACAACGAAGGAGACGCGCGCGGCGCAGCGCTTTCTTCTTTCCGCTTTTCGGAAGGCGTCAGTATCTCATGGGAAAAAACGCGCGCGCGAAACAAAAAAATGGCGAGAAGCGGCGGCAATCGATATTTGCATGACTACTCCTGTGGAACTTGCCTGCTGACGGGAAAACGGGCGAGAATCATCTCTTGCGGGAAATGCATGGGCTTTTTGCCTTGGCTGGAGAACGCGGCCCAAGCGAGGGCATGGGTCGAAACAGGGCCGCCATTGCGGCGATCACGACGAAAAGGAAAGAACGAAAATGGCAACAAATACTTCCGGGATCACATTGAGCAACATCGAGCACTTTCCGGGTTATGTCATTACCCGGCATCTCGGACTGGTCCAAGGCAGCACCGTGCGCGCCAAGCATGTGGGGCGCGACATCATGGCGGGGCTGAAAAACATTGTTGGAGGCGAACTCAAGGGCTATACCGAACTGCTCAACGAATCCCGGCGGGAAGCCCTGAGCCGCATGCAGGCGCAGGCGCTCGCCGTCGGCGCCAATGCTGTCATCAACGTGCGTTTTTCCACCGCGAACATTGCCGCGGGCGCAGCGGAAATCCTCGCTTACGGCACGGCGGTCGTCATCCAGCGCGAGGCATGAACATGGCGGACGACCTTATTGCAATTGCTTCCATTATCTTCCTGGGCGCTGTCGGCTACATTTTCGGTTCGCTCGGGCAGCGCCGCCATTACCGTTCCATCGTGCAGCGCGAAGCGCAATACCGCGACATTCTCGTTTTCAACGAAAAATTGCCGCCCGCCGAATTCGCCGGACAGGATTTCGCGCTTGTTTGCGGTTCCGTCGTAATGGGCGGCGATTATTTCCGCCAGATTCTCGCCGCGCTGAAAATGATTTTCGGGGGCCGCCTCGGCAGCTTCGAGGCCATGCTCGACCGCGGACGCCGCGAAGCCATCCTGCGCATGAAAGCGGAAGCGCGCCGCAAGGGCGCGCGCGCCATCTTCAACGTGCGCCTGGAGACCAGCACGTTGTCTTCCGCCGAAAGAAACAACAAGGGCGGTTTGCCCTGCATGGAACTGATCGCCTACGGCACCGCTTGGTGCGCGCCGAGCGGGGCGGAAAAACGTGCCTCCTGAAACGGAGCTGGGGGCGGAGTATTCCAACCCGGAAGTCCCGCATGAAGTCAACGTCAGCGAACGCGCGCCGCTGCGTGATTTCCTGCGCTTGTCCATCGGTTTGGGGTTGAGCGTGGCTGCGGTGAGCGCCATCGTCTTCTTCACCGCCCGTCTCTGGGCGCCGCTCATTCCTTTCCGTTATGAAATGGCGTTCGCGGATGCCGTGGTGGAAAAGATCGGCAAGGAACCCCCGTCGTCGCCCTGCGAAGCGGAAACCCGGCGCGCCCTGCAAACGCTCGCCGACAGCCTGGCCGCGAAAATGGCGCTGCCCGGGGAAATGGCGATCCGCGTGCATGTCGGCTCCGACAAGACCCCCAATGCCTTCGCCATGCTGGGCGGCAACATCGTCATCAACCGCGGGCTGCTCGAAAGCGTGCATTCCGAAAACGCGCTGGCGATGGTGATAGCGCACGAAATCGGCCATATCAAACACCGCGACCCCATCGTTTCGCTGGGCGGAGGCGTCGCCGTGGCGCTGCTCTTTTCCGCCGCCTTCGGAGGTTCCGACGGTGGCACGCTGGCGGGATGGGCGCTCGGCCTCACGCAGATGTCCTTCTCGCGCAGCCAGGAAGAACGGGCGGACAAGGAAGCGCTCGCGGCGCTGCAA
This sequence comes from Azoarcus sp., assembly GCA_031277975.1. Lineage (GTDB taxonomy): Bacteria > Pseudomonadota > Gammaproteobacteria > Burkholderiales > Rhodocyclaceae > WRNU01. Next base: position 33,245 of record JAITLI010000122.1, on the reverse strand, counting down.
GCCCATTACGGCCATACCAGCGGCGCGGATGAATTTTTCGCCTATATCGTGGAGAAGTATCCGGAACTGGCACGGCTGCCGGCCTTCGCCAGCACCCACCCCTCACCGCCGTCGCGCCTGCAAACCATACGCGCGAGTTTTCCGCCCGTACCGCGCCCCCTGAAACCCTTGCCGGGTTGCTCAAGGGAAAATGACCGCGATGGAAGACAGTGAAGCCGCCGGCGCCTCGCACTGCGGCGCGGGATTCATCCCCGGATGCGCCGTCAGCCCTGCTGCTGTTCGGGAATGGCGACCACCCGCTCCGGATGCTCTTCAAGCCACAAACGCACCCGTTGCGCGTCGACGGTGCGCATGTAGCGGCCATTGGAATCCATCAACACGATCACCATCGGCTGGCCCCGCATCCACGCCTGCATCACCAGGCAACGCCCCGCCTCGCTGATGTAGCCGGTCTTGGAGACGCTGATGCTCCAGTCCGGACTCTTGATAAGTCCGTTGGTATTGCCGAAGCGCATCAGCTTGCCCTTGATGAAGACATGGCGCTCGGTCGTAGTGGAGAACTCGCGGATCAACGGATAGCGGGCCGCGGCCATCACCATGCGGGCGAGGTCGCGCGGGCTGGAGATATTGCGCGGATCAAGCCCGGTACTGTCGTAAAAACGGCTGTCGCCCATGCCGATCAGGCGGGCCTTGATGTTCATCGCCTCAACGAAGGCCGCCCGCCCGCCGGGATAATAGCGTGCCAGCGCCGAAGCGGCGCGATTCTCCGACGACATCAGCGCCAGTTGCAGCATTTCCTCGCGGCTGAGACGGGTTCCCACCCCCAGGCGGGAGTGCGTGCGTTTCAGGTAATCAATGTCGCCTTCGTCGACGACGAGCGTCTCGTTCAGATCGGCGCCCGACTCGAGCACCACCATCGCGGTCATGAGCTTGGTGATCGAGGCGATCGGCAAGGCCGCGCGGGCGTTCTTTTCCAGCAGCACATCGCCCGTATTCTGGTTGATGACGTAGAAAGCCCCCGCGCTCAGTATGGGCTTGCCAAGTCCGTCCAGCAGCAATTCGACTCGTTCTTCCTCAGGCGGAGCGGATTTCTTGCGCGCCGGCAGTTTCCAGGCAAGCGCCCGCTTGCCGCGCGCCGCCAAGCGGGCCGTGGCACTGCCGGATTTCGCCTTTTTGCGAGCCAGCGCCGTCGGCGCGGGCTTGCATGCTTTCGTCTTGGCTTTCGCCTTGGTTTTCGTGACCCCAACACATTTCGCGGGAGCCGCGAAAGCCGCATCACCCACAGCCAAAGAAAACGCCAGCGCCAGCACGGCGGCAAAAAGAATCGAGGGCTTCATGGCGACCCCGTAAAAAAGATATACAAGAATTTGATTCTCAACGAAAACAACGATCTGGCAAGACTTCTCAAAACCGCTTTTCGAAAAAAATTTCCCTATACCCTACACTTCCCCGCCAAAACCTGCAAACAGCGGGAGGATCATAATTCACGTAACCGCGATTTTGTTGTGACTTCACCACTCGCCCGGAGAAAGTCTACACACACGATCAGGGGACAGAGATCAGAACCGTTGGGAGGATCATCAACCCCAGCACCGGCGCGCGGCGACGCGGCCATCACAGCGGACAGAGCCGATCCGGGCGTGCGGCCTTGCGAGCCGCCTCTGGGTTTCATCCGGTTTTAGAACCTATTCCAGTAGACTCGCCGCCCGCCAAGCGATCATGCCACAAGCAAAATGCACCATCGCCATGAACATCTCGGGGAGCTTCTCCCAGCGAACGAGTATCCGGCGAAAGCGGGTTCATCCAGCCGTGCGTGCGTTCGACCACCCGGCGCCGCGCCCTGAATCCGGCTTCCTCCCTGATGGCCTCCTCGCCGCGCGTGCGCAGATGCGCAGATGCGCGGTAAAGCCGAACGCCTGGACGATGGCGGGCAGAGTTCGGGTTGCGGGCATAGGAAGAACTCGTCAAAAGCAAAAGTCTCCCCCCTCGTCATTGCGAGGCGCGAAGCGACGTGGCAATCCAGTTCGTACCAAACGGCGCGAAGCGCCGCTGATTTTTCGGCGGCGAAAAGTAAACAAACGCCCCGCCCTCCCCTTGCTCGATGTGCAGACGATTTGCCAGATCGAGTTTGTCACCCGGATCAGCCGCGGCATTGATTCGTGCCTGTAGCGACTTGATGTTTTCCAGTCTTGCCGACGTTTGTCTGTACATTTCTTTGAACGAGGCGTTCTGCCCCGCAATAACGTCGTACATTTACTGCCTTCTGTCCCCGGTCTTCAGTCTGCTTGCTTGCTTGCTTGCTTGCTTGCTTGCTTGCTTGCTTGCTTGCTTGCTTGCTTGCTTGCTTGCTTGCTTGCTTGCTTGCTTGCTTGCTTGCTTGCTTGCTTGCAGAACATGGTGTCGCCATATTTCATTTTGTCAAGTCTTCTTACACTTTTCGTCCGGAAAAACCCGGACGCGGCGCATCCGGACAGGGTAGACGGACGCGGATCATATACCACGGAAAGGGTTCGGAAAGAATCTTCTTGGCGCAGGCGGCGGGGAGGTATGGGTGGGCGCTTCTCTGCCTTTTCATTCAGTCAGCGGCGCTTCGCGCCGGATGGGACGAACTGGATTGCCACGGCGCTTCGCGCCTCGCAATGACGAAGGGGGAGGGGATTCAACCAAACGACACGCAGCGCCGCTGATTTCTTGGCTGTGGGGCGTGGATGCGCGTTCGTTTATTCCTCTCCTGCCCGCCCGGCCAGGGAAAGAGAAAGGAGCCTTGCGTATAATGCCGCAGGCCGCGCCGGAGCGGCGCGACGATACCGCCGCAATGGATACTTTCCACGGGACAAACGATATGTCATTGCAAGTCAGGAAACTCGCCGAAGTCGACGTGCGCGGCAAAAAGGTCTTCATCCGCGCCGATCTCAATGTGCCGCAGGACGAGGCCGGCAACATCACCGAAGACACGCGCATCCGCGCCTCCGTACCGACCATCCGCCACTGTCTCGAACACGGCGCGGCGGTGATGGTGACCTCCCATCTTGGCCGCCCCAACGAGGGCGCGGTCGGCGCGGAAGATACGCTCGCACCGGTGGCGGTGCGCTTGGGGCAATTGCTCGGCCAGCCGGTGCGGCTCGTCGCCGATTGGGTCGACAGCGGTTTCACGGTCAGGCCCGGGGATGTCGTGCTGCTGGAGAACTGCCGCTGCAACACCGGCGAAAAAAAGAACGACGAAACGCTGGCGAAGAAAATGGCGGCGCTGTGCGACATCTATGTCAACGACGCTTTCGGCACCGCGCACCGCGCCGAAGCCACCACGCACGGCATCGCCCGCTTCGCGCCGCTGGCCTGCGCCGGCGCGCTGATGAGCGCGGAGATCGACGCCCTGTCGCGCGCCTTCGATAAACCCGCCCGCCCGCTGGCGGCCATCGTCGGCGGCGCGAAAGTCTCGACCAAGCTCACCATCCTCAAATCACTGGCGGAAAAAGTCGACCAGCTCATCGTCGGCGGCGGCATCGCCAACACCTTCCTGCTCGCTTCGGGCCAGCGCATCGGCGAATCGCTCGCCGAACCCGACTTGGTAAAAGAAGCACACGCCATCATGGACGCGATGCGCGCGCGCGGCGCCGAAGTACCACTGCCCATCGACGTCGTGGTTGCCGACGAAGTCTCCGCCCTCGCCCGTGCCAATAAAGTCCCCATCGACAAGGTCGGCCCCAACGACCGCATTCTCGATATCGGCCCGAAAAGCGCCGCCCACCTGGCGCAGATCGTCGCCAACGCCGGCACCATCGTCTGGAACGGCCCGGTCGGCGTCTTCGAGCACCCGCAATTCGCCGGCGGCACCAAGATGCTCGCCTCGGCCATCGCGCACTCGCAGGCATTCTCGATCGCTGGCGGCGGCGACACCCTGGCCGCCATCGCCCAATTCGGCATCGCCGACGACGTGGGCTACATCTCCACCGGCGGCGGCGCCTTCCTGGAATTCCTCGAAGGCAAGACCCTGCCCGCCATCGCCGCGCTGCAAGCGCGCTACCAAGCATGAGCCACGAATGAGCCTTATCGACATCGGCAAGATCGAACTGGAAACCGTCATCCACGGCGAGGCCGGCGCGCCCGCCGTCCTGCTCATCCAGGGACTGGCCACGCCGCTCACGCGCTGGCCCGCCGCGCTGATCGCGCAACTGACCGGCGCGGGCTTGCGCGTCATCACCTTCGACAACCGCGACATCGGCCTCTCCACCAGGATGGACATTCTCGGCCTGCCCAATATCAAGCGCCTGATGAACGCCTGGACATTCGCACCGCCGTTCGCGCGCGCCCCGAGACTGCCCGCCCTGCCGATTCCCTACACCCTCGCCGACATGGCCGCCGACGCGGTCAAGCTGCTCGATGCCTTGCGCATCGAGGCGGCGCACATCGCGGGCGCATCGCTCGGCGGCATGATCGCGCAACTGCTCGCCGCCCGCCACCCGCGCCGCTGCCTCTCGCTCACCTCCATCATGTCATCGAGCGGCAATCCCCTGCTGCCGCCGCCCTCCCCCGCCGCCCTGCGCGCCCTGTTCGCGCCGCTGCCGCGCCAGCGCGACGAAGCCTCCCTCGTCACCGACGGCATCTGGCGGCAAAAAGCGCTGATGAGTCCGGCCTACCCCACCCCGGACGAAGAACTGCGGCAAATGTTCATCGCCGAACACCGGCGCGGCGGCTTCCATCCCGCAGGCATCATCCGGCAACTGGCGGCGCTCCTCACGGGGGGCGATCGCCGCCCGCTGCTGCTGACCATCCGCGCCCCCACCGTCGTCCTGCACGGCACGGACGACCCGCTCATCAACATCGCCTGTGGCCGCGACACTGCGGCCAGCATTCCCGGCGCGGAATTCCGCCCGGTCTCCGGCATGGGGCACGACTTCCCCCGCGCGCTCGCCCCCGAATTCGCCGCCGCCATTCTGGCCGCGGCGCACCGGGCGGAAACGCCCCGCCCCCACTCCTGACAATCCCCCGCCCCCATCATCACGAAAGCCTTCCCGCCCCCTCGCCAAAAGCGAAAGCCTTCCCCCCTCCGTCATTGCGAAAGCCTTCCCTTCTCGTCATTGCAAAAGCCTTCCCCTCCCTCGTCATTGCGAGGAGCGCAAGCGACGTGGCAATCCATGCCGCCCGGAGCGATCCGCCGCACGCGCCCGCGGCGGGAGAACGCGCGCTCGCGATGACGATTCGCGCCTGTGGAATCTACGAATTCTGGATCAACTCTACCTTGTATCCGTCCGGGTCTTCGACGAATGCGATGATTGTGGCGCCATGCTTCATCGGTCCGGCTTCGCGCACGATCTTGCCGCCGCGCGCGCGGATATCGTCACAGGCTTTCTGGGCATCGTCGACTTCGAGCGCGATGTGGCCGTAGCCGGTGCCAAGTTCGTAGCGATCGACGCCCCAGTTGTAGGTGAGTTCGATCACCGCGCCGTCGGCTTCGTCCTGGTAGCCGACGAAGGCGAGGGTGAATTTGCCGTCGGGGTAGTCTTGCCGCCGCAACAGACGCATGCCGAGCACTTCGGTGTAAAAGCCGATCGAGCGTTCGAGGTCGCCGACACGCAGCATGGTATGAAGCATTCTCATGGGGCATTCCTCATCATGGTGTGGGGGGCGGCGGGAGCCTTGGCGGGCTGGACGGCGCACCGCCGCCGGGGGCGGGGAGATTCACGCCGCGTTCGCAGCGCAGGGCTTCGAGCAGGAAGTGAACGAAGGCGAGGCCGGACAGGGCGGGGGCGATGATGTTCAGCACGGGTACGTAAGCGAGCAGCGTGGTGGCGCCGCCGAGCAGCAGCAGCGAAGGGTATTGTTCCTTGCGCAGGCGGATGAGTTCGTCGCGGTCGGCGTGGCGCATCAGGGCGTCGTAGCCGAAAATGCGCTGGTTGAGCCAGCCAATGGCAAGTATCGGCGCGATCAGCGCGACGCCGGGAATCAGCCACAGCGGCAGCGAAGCGAGGATGATGAGTACGAAGCACAGTATCGCCAGCAGGGTGTTGGCGATACTGCCCGCGTTGGAGCCGCCGTGGCGCTGTTCGAGGTCGGTGTAGTCGCGTTGCGCGACGCGGTCGAGCATCAGCGGCAGGGCCACCAGGGCGACGAGCGCCGCCGAGGTGACGTAGAAAAGCGGCACGAAGGCGAGCGCCACCACGATTTTGACCATGATGAGCACGAAGCCTGTCACGATCGCCGAGGCGCTGATGATGTCGCCAAGCCCCCAGCCCATTTCCCCGAGCCGGTTCATGATGTTGTCGACCAGCGCCGCCCATGACAGGACGGCCACGACGATCCACAGTAGCGCGGAGACGATCCCCGGCCAGATGAGGTGCCCGAAAATGTCGAAGCGCAGCAGGCTGCGCAGCGAACGTCCCAGGGCAAGCAAGATGTTATGCATGGCGATTTACAGAAAGCGCCGCGGCGGCGAACCGCGGCGGCTGGTCGTTACATGACGGCGGTTTCGGGAAGCTCGTCGTGGTCGAACACCAGTTTGATTTTCTCGTTATCGGGGTCGATGTCGATCGTGATCCTGCCGCCGCTGGCGAGCCGCCCGAACAGCAGTTCGTCGGCCAGCGCGGCGCGGATCATGTCCTGGATCAGCCGCGCCATGGGCCGCGCGCCCATGAGCGGATCGAAACCTTTTTTGGCCAGCCAGGACTTGAGCGCATCGGTGAATTGGGCATCGACTTTCTTCTCGTGAAGTTGCGCTTCGAGCTGCATGAGGAACTTTTCGACCACCCTGAGGATGATTTCGCTGTCGAGCGCGTTGAACGAGATGATGGCGTCGAGCCGGTTGCGGAATTCGGGGGTGAAGATGCGCTTGATTTCGGCCATTTCGTCGCCCGTCTCGCGCCGGGCCGAAAAGCCCATGACTGATTTCTGCATGGCTTCCGCGCCGGCGTTGGTGGTCATGATCAGGATCACGTTGCGGAAATCGGCTTGCCGTCCGTTGTTGTCGGTCAGCGCGCCGTGATCCATGACCTGGAGCAGGATGTTGTAGATGTCCGGGTGGGCTTTTTCTATTTCGTCGAGCAGCAGGACGCAATGCGGTTTCTTGGTGATCTGCTCGGTGAGCAGCCCGCCCTGGTCGAAGCCGACGTAGCCCGGCGGGGCACCGATCAGGCGGCTGACCGCGTGGCGTTCCATGTATTCGGACATATCGAAGCGCAGCAGTTCGATGCCCAGGGTATAGGCGAGCTGGCGGGCGACTTCGGTCTTGCCGACGCCGGTCGGGCCGGAAAAGAGGAAGGAGCCGATCGGCTTTTGCGGGTTGCCAAGCCCCGAGCGCGACATCTTGATCGCTTTTGCCAGCGCCTCGATGGCGGCATCCTGGCCGAACACGACGTTCTTGAGATCGCGGTCGAGCGTCCGCAATGAGGCGCGGTCGTCCTGCGATACGTTGCGCGGCGGAATGCGGGCGATCCTGGCGACGGTTTCCTCGATGTCGCTCTTGCCAATGGTTTTCTTTTGCCGCGATTTGGGCAGGATGCGTTGCGCCGCGCCCGCTTCGTCGATGACGTCGATGGCCTTGTCGGGCAGGTGGCGGTCATTGATGTATTTGGCCGACAGTTCGGCGGCGCTGGCAAGGGCCGACTGCGAGTATTTGATGCCGTGGTGTTCCTCGAAGCGGGTTTTCAGACCTTTGAGAATCTCGATGGTTTCAGCGACCGAAGGTTCGATGACGTCGATTTTCTGGAAGCGCCGCGAAAGGGCGTGATCCTTCTCGAAAATCTGGCGGAACTCGGTGTAGGTCGTCGCGCCGATGCACTTCAACTGGCCGGCGGAGAGCGCCGGCTTCAGCAGGTTGGACGCATCCAGCGTACCGCCCGAGGCGGCTCCCGCGCCGATCAGGGTATGGATTTCGTCGATGAACAGGATGGCGTTCCTGTTTTCGAGCAATTGCTTCAGCACGGCTTTCATGCGCTGCTCGAAGTCGCCACGATATTTGGTGCCGGCCAGGAGCGCGCCCATGTCGAGGGCGTAGACCTGCGCGTGTTCGAGGATTTCGGGCGCCCGCTTGTCGACGATGCGGTGGGCCAGCCCTTCGGCGATGGCGGTCTTGCCCACGCCCGCTTCACCGACCAGCAGCGGATTGTTCTTGCGCCGCCGGCACAGGGTCTGGATGACGCGCTCGACTTCCTTGTCGCGCCCGATCAATGGATCGATCTTGCCTTGCAGGACTCGCTGGTTGAGGTTGTGGGTATAGGTTTCGAGTACGCCGGCGCGGTTTTTTTCTTCCTGCTCCTGTTCGGCGGATTCCGGCTCGCCGCGGTTCGAGCTTGCCGCGCCATCCTGATGTGTCTTGGCGATGCCGTGGGAGATGAAGTTCACCACATCGAGGCGGGAGATGTTTTGCCGCTGGAGGAAAAAGACGGCGTGCGAATCCTTTTCGCCGAAGATGGCGACCAGCACGTTGGCGCCGTTGACTTCTTTTTTGCCGGACGATTGCACATGTAGGATGGCGCGCTGGATGACGCGCTGGAAGCCCAGCGTGGGCTGGGTCTCGATCTCGTCGTTGCCGCCGATCCTTGGCGTGTGCTCGCTGATGAATTGGGTCAGGTCGCGACGCAGTTCGTCGGTATTGACCGCGCAGGCGCGCAATACCTCGGCGGCGGAAGGGTTGTCGAGCAGCGCGAGCAGCAGGTGTTCGACGGTAATGAATTCATGGCGCTTTTGCCGCGCCTCGACGAAAGCCAGGTGCAGGCTGACTTCAAGCTCTTGCGCGATCATTCGTTTTCCTCCATCACGCATGCCAACGGATGCTGGTGTTGGCGAGCATAAGATACGACTTGCTCGACCTTGGTCGCCGCCACATCCTTGGTAAAAACGCCGCACATTCCCAGTCCTTCCACGTGGACTTGAAGCATGATGCGCGTGGCGCACTCGTGATCCATGCCGAAATATCTTTGCAGGACGGCAACGACGAAATCCATCGGCGTGAAGTCGTCGTTGAGCAGGAGCACCTTGTAGAGCGGCGGCAGGCGAGTGCCTGTGCGCGCGGCCTCCAGTACGGAGCTGTCTTGTTTATGGGTGGCAGTCATGCAAATGATTTTAATCGACCCGGCGGGACGTTTGACAGGTACGACCCCTCGGAAAGAGAGCTTCAGGAGACAATCGGCGGCGTTTCTGTCGCGACATGATCCTGGATGCCCGAGCGGTTCAGGGAATGAGCCATGGTACCTTGCGAAAGGCGTTGCTGTTGCGCCGATAACGCAAATATGGATGGATTCGCGCGTTTGCCGTTGACGTTGCGTGGTCGAATGCGTAAAAACAACAGTGTGCGTAAGTCACATTCCGTTGCGGGGCGTCAGGCGGGGGAGCGGATGAGGTTCGCCGAGGTACCGAGTACTCGTGGCCGTGCGGATGTCTGATGAATGCGCTGACCGGGAGCGCCCCGGGCTGTACCGAGTTACTTTGAGGAACGAAGCAATATGGCAACTGGCACTGTCAAATGGTTCAACGATTCCAAGGGGTTTGGCTTCATCACGCCCGACGATGGAAGCGAGGACTTGTTCGCGCATTTTTCCGCTATCAACATGGGCGGTTTCAAAACCTTGAAGGAAGGCGAGAAAGTCTCCTTCGATGTCACGCAGGGGCCGAAAGGCAAGCAGGCGTCGAATATCCAGCGTGCTTGACGGCAACGCGCCGCGCGGGTTGTGGTCCAGACGCGAAAAACCCTCGGGAATGAGGGTTTTGTCGTTTTTCCCATGCTTTGGTTCGGGATCAGTTTGCATCGAGGGCAGGCGTTTCCGCTGCCTGGCGCAGACGGATGTGCAATTCCCGCAGTTGTTTTTCGTCGACCGCGCTTGGCGCGCTGGTCAACAGGCACTGGGCGCGCTGGGTTTTGGGGAAAGCGATGACGTCGCGGATCGATTCGGCTCCGCTCATCATCGTCACGACCCGGTCAAGCCCGAAAGCCATTCCGCCATGCGGCGGCGCGCCGAACCTGAGCGCATCGAGCAGAAATCCGAATTTTGCCCGCTGTTCTTCCTGGCCGATGTCGAGCGCATCGAACACCGCCGACTGGATGTCGGCGCGATGGATGCGGATTGAACCGCCGCCGATTTCCCAGCCGTTCAGCGCCAGATCGTAAGCCTTGGCGAGGCATGCGCCGGGATCTGTCTTCAGTAGCGCGACATGTTCGTCCTTCGGACTGGTGAAAGGGTGATGGCAAGCGGCCCAGCGCTTGTTTTCCCCGTCGTACTCGAACATCGGGAAATCGACCACCCATACCGGCCGCCAGGCTTCGCCGGTCACGAACCCCTTTTCGTGCCCGAGCTTGATGCGCAACGCGCCCAATGCGTCGTTGACCACTTTGACCTTGTCGGCGCCGAAGAAAACGAGATCGCCGGACTGCGCGGCGGTGCGTTCGAGAATGGCGCGCAACGCGGTCTCGTGCAGATTCTTGACAATGGGAGATTGCAGGCCGTTTTCGTTCGGTTGGCCGGCGTCGTTGACCTTGATATAAGCCAGGCCTTTTGCGCCATAGATGCCGACGAAACGCGTGTATTCGTCGATCTCGCCCCGGGTGAGAGCGGCTCCGCCGGGCACGCGCAACGCCGCGACGCGCCCGCCGGAATTGGCCGGACCGGCGAATACCTTGAAAGCGACATCCTTGACCGCATCGGTCATTTCAGTGAGTTCGAGCGTCACGCGCAGGTCTGGCTTGTCGGAACCGTAACGGCGCATGGCTTCGGCGTAAGTGATGCGCGGAAAAGGATCGGACAGGTCGACGGCAAGTGTTTCCCTGAATACGGAACGTACCATTTTTTCCATCAGGGAAATGATGCCGTCTGTGTCGAGAAAGGAGGTTTCGATGTCGACCTGTGTGAACTCGGGTTGACGGTCGGCGCGTAAATCCTCGTCACGGAAGCATTTGGTGATTTGGTAATAGCGGTCGAAGCCCGCCACCATCAAAAGCTGCTTGAACAACTGGGGGGATTGCGGCAGGGCGAAAAACTGCCCGGCGTGAACGCGCGAAGGTACCAGATAGTCACGCGCGCCTTCGGGCGTACTCTTGGTCAGCATCGGCGTTTCGATGTCGATGAAGCCATTGCCGTCGAGAAAACGGCGGAAAGCCATCGCGGCCTTGTAACGCAGCATCAGGTTCTTTTGCATCCGCGGACGGCGCAGATCAATGACCCTGTGGGTCAGGCGCACCGTTTCGGAAAGATTGTCGTCGTCGAGCTGGAAGGCGGGCGGAGCCGAAGTATTGAGGATTTCGATGTCGTGGCACAGCACCTCGATTTCGCCGGAGGTCAGATTGGGGTTTTCCGTGCCTTTGGGGCGGCGGCGCACCTTGCCGGCAAGTTTCAGGCAGAACTCGTTGCGGAGGGATTCGGCGATCCTGAACATGTCCGGGCGATCCGGATCGCACACGATCTGCGCTAGCCCTTCGCGGTCGCGCAAGTCGATGAAGATGACGCCGCCGTGGTCGCGGCGGCGGTGCACCCAGCCGCAAAGCGTGACGATCTGATCGAGGTGTGCGGCCATCACCTGGCCGCAATAATGGGTACGCATGTTGTCGTTGGTTTGTTTATTCGATGATGAGAATGGAGGATTCCGGCTGCTGGGACGGTGGTGGAGGGGCGACCACACCCATCGAGATGATGTATTTGAGCGCCTCATCGACGCTCATATCGAGTTCGATGATGTCCGCCGCGGGCAGCATCAGGAAAAAGCCGGAGGTAGGATTGGGAGTGGTGGGCACGTAAACACTGACGTATTCGCCTTCCAGATGCCGGCTGACGCTGCCGCCCGGCGCGCCGGTCAGGAACGCGATCGTCCATACGCCCTCGCGTGGATACTGCACCAGCAGGGCCTTGCGGAAAGCCTGTCCGTTGCTGGAAAACAGCGTATCGGAAACTTGCTTGACGCTGTAATAGATGGACTTGACCACCGGAATGCGCGCCAACAATGCTTCCCATGTACGAACGAGCCTTTGTCCAAGGACGTTGGCACCAACGACCCCCGTGGCGAACAGAATGAAAATGCACAGCACAACCCCCAGGCCGGGAAGATCGAAACCCAGGACGTTCTGCGGTTGCAGGTGCGTGGGAAGCCATGGCACCACCCAACCATCGAGTGTGTTGACTATCCATGCCAGCACCGTGAAGGTGATGGACAGGGGAATCCAGATCAACAGGCCGGTGATGAAATATCTCTTCACGCGCAAACCAAAAAAGGGCGGTCAGGATGGATGGCAGGCGCAATTGCCACCGCAAGGCGGAGTCGGGGTTCCGCTCGTTGCGGCGGGCGCGCTCTTTGCCGCGCCGCCCTTGAAGTCGGTAGCATACCAGCCGCTGCCCTTGAGCTGGAAACCCGCCGCCGAGATTTGCCTGGTGTAATGGTCACTGCCGCAGGACGGGCAGGTGGTGAGCGCGGCGTCGCTCATTTTCTGCAAATGTTCTTTCTGGAATCCGCAGCTTGTGCAACGGTACTCATAAATGGGCATGACGACCTCCGAAAGCCAGATGATAAGGAACCGCTGGAGTCTAGCGCAACGCGGAACGGGGAAAAACAAGCCATAGAAAAACGCACCACCATGCGCTTCAAATGGGGGCGCGAGCGCCTGTTTCAAGAGAGCAGGGTAAAAACAGGGAAATGGGTGTTGATCGTTTCGCCATGAAACATGGCGATCAGGCCCGCCACGGCAAGGTAAGGCCCGAACGGGATGGGAGCGCCACGTTCATGCGCCTTGAGCGCGATCAGTCCACCCGCGAGCACGGCGCCGGCCAGTGAGGCTAGGAGGATGGTGAGCGGCAGTATTTGCCAGCCCAGCCACGCGCCAATGGTCGCGAGCAGTTTGAAGTCGCCATATCCCATGCCTTCCTTGCCGGTAAGCAGTTTGAAAAGCCAATAGACCGTCCAGAGGAAAAGATATCCGGCTATGGCTCCGATGACGGCGTCAGCAAGAGATACATAAGTGGCATGCAGATTGAAGATCAGTCCCAGCCAGAGCAGGGGCTGGGTCAAATTGTCGGGCAGCAACTGGGTATCGAAATCAATGAAGGCCAGCGCGATCAATGACCACAGGAAAAACAATGCGCCAACCGTGGCCAGCGTGAAACCGAAACGCCAGGCGGCGTACCCGGACAGCGCCGCTGTCAACGCCTCCACCAGCGGATAACGGCAACTGATGGGTGCGCGGCAGTGGCGGCAGCGCCCGCGCAGGCACAAATAGCTCAGCAGTGGAATGTTTTCCAGCGCCGAAATCATGTGGCCGCAGGACGGACAGCGCGAACGCGGCGAGGCGAGGTTGAAGCGCTCGGTCTGTGGGATGGTTTCACCGCGCAACGCGGCGGCTTCGGCTTGCCACTCGCGTTCCATCATCCTGGGCAGGCGATGAATGACGACATTGAGAAAGCTGCCGATGAAAAGACCGAGCAGGGTTGCGAGCGGGACGAAAATAACGGGGGCGCTGAACAGATGGAGCATGCAGACACGACACCGCCGCTACCCGGGCGGGCAGCAGCGGAGAAAGGAAGGAAAGAAAATCACATGGCGGCGCCGAGCTTGAAAATCGGCAGGTACATGGCAACGACCAAACCACCGATGACCGTCCCCAGGAAAACCATGATGAGGGGTTCGAGCAGGGTAGACATGGAGGAGACCGCTTCGTCGACCTCACGATCGTAGAAATCGGCCACCTTGGCGAGCATGGTATCGAGTTGTCCGGATTCTTCGCCGATCGACACCATTTGCACGACCATGGTCGGGAATACACTCGAATTCTGCATGGACATGTTCAGACTGAGGCCCGTGCTGACCTCATTCTGGATGCCGCGCGTGGCGACTTCGTAAACATGGTTTCCCGAGGCGCCACCCACTGAATCCAAGGCTTCGACCAGCGGCACCCCCGCCGAGAACATCGTCGACAGCGTCCGCGACCAGCGCGCGATGGTGCCCTTGCGCACAACTTCGCCAATGACCGGCAGTTTGAGCAAGGCGCGGTCGATGGCAATCTGCATAGGGAGGGATCGCTTGTATGCCATGACGATGCCAATGACGGCGGCGATCGCGCAAGCCGCTATCAGTAGGCCATTTTCGACGACGAAGTCGGATATTCCGATCACCACCAGCGTCGGCGTCGGCAGCTCGGCCCCCAGATTGGCGAACACATCCTTGAATGTGGGAATGACCTTCACCATGATTACGGCGATGACCAGTGTGGCGACGATGATGACGGCGCTCGGATAGAACAGCGCCGACTTGATCTTGCCCTTGATGGCGAGGATCTTTTCCTGATAGGTCGCGAGACGGTCGAGAACCGTGTCGAGAATACCGGCCTGTTCGCCCGCCGCGATCAGATTGCAGAACAGTTTGTCGAAATGTACCGGGAATCTGGAAAACGCCTGCGACAGGCTGGAACCGGCTTCGACTTCGTTGCGGACCTCGTTGAGCAGCCGGCTCAGGCCCGGATTGCTGGAACCCCTGATGCCGATGTCGAAGGCCTGGAGCAGCGGCACCCCGGATCGCATCATCGTCGCCAGTTGCCGGGTAAACAATGCGATGTCCTTGCCGCTTACGCTGTGCCCGCGCGCCATCGCCTGCTTTTTGATCTTGGTGGCGACGACACCCTGGCGGCGCAGGGTGACCTTGACCACCGAATCGCTCACGGCCCGCATCTCGCCGCGAATGATCTTGCCCGCTTTATCCTTGCCTTCCCAGACATAGAGACTTTCTTTTGCCCCGCCTTGCGGGCGGCGGATTCCGCCTTGCGGACGGCGGGCGGATCGGGATGCTGCCGCGGATGCTGTTGCCATGAGACGATTCCTTGTGCGATATCGTATAGTTGATTATTCATTGGTGGCGGCGATGACTTCCTCGAGGGAAGTGACGCCCTGACGGACTTTGAGCAAACCGGAGCGGCGCAGGTCGTTCACGCCGTTTCTTTCGGCCAGGGCGGCAATGTCCATCGAGTTGCCTCCTGTCATGATGATGTGGGAAATCTCGTCCGTGACCGGCATGACCTGATAAATGCCGACACGTCCCTTGTAACCGCTGCCCTTGCAGCGTTCGCAACCCGCCGGACCATAGGGCTGCCAACTGCCATCGATCTCGTCCTCGTGAAAGCCCGCCTGCAAGAGCGCCTCGATCGGGATGTTCGCCGGTTTCTTGCACGAACACAAGCGGCGCGCAAGGCGTTGCGCGGTGATCATGATGACCGACGAGGCAATGTTGAATGGCGCGACGCCCATGTTCTTGAGGCGTTCCAGCGTGGTCGGCGCATCGTTCGTGTGTACCGTGGACAGCACGAGGTGCCCGGTCTGGGCGGCCTTGATCGAGATTTCGGCGGTTTCGAGATCGCGGATTTCACCGACCATGATCACATCCGGATCCTGGCGCAGGAAGGAACGCAGCGCCGAAGCGAAAGTCAAGCCGGCTTTTTCGTTGACGTTGACCTGGTTGATGCCGGCGAGATTGATTTCCGCCGGATCCTCGGCGGTCGAAATATTGACGCCCGCTTTGTTGAGGATGTTGAGACAGGTATAGAGCGAGACCGTCTTGCCCGAGCCGGTCGGCCCGGTGACGAGAATCATGCCGTAAGGGCGCGCGATCGCATCGAGCAACACCTGCTTCTGATCCGGCTCGTAGCCGAGCGCGTCAATGCCGAGCATGGCCGAACTCGCGTCGAGGATACGCATGACGATTTTCTCGCCATGCAGCGTCGGCAGGGTCGATACCCGGAAGTCGATGGCCTTGCCCTTGGAGAGAACAAGTTTCGTCCGTCCGTCCTGCGGGATGCGCTTTTCGGAAATATCCAGCCGCGAGATGATCTTGATCCGCGAAGCAATCTTTTCCTTCAGCGCCAGCGGCGGCTGGGCCACCTCGCGCAACACGCCATCGGTCCGGACGCGGATACGATAATATTTTTCGTAAGGCTCGAAATGGACGTCGGAGGCGCCTTCATTGATCGCGTCGACCAGTACTTTCTGGATGAACTTGACGATCGGCGCATCCTCGACGTCGGTCGTGGCTTCATCCGAATCCGACGTGAGCGAGGCTTCCAGCGCGCCCAACTCGTCCTCGGCGCTCAATTGATCCAGCATTTCCCTGTCGGAAGCCGCCAGTTGATCGACGAGCCTGCCGAGCTTGTCGACTTCGGCGATGACGAGTTCGAGCTGCATGCCAGTCTGAAAGCGGATCTCGTCGAACACGCGCATGTTCGACGGATCGGCGACGGCCAGCGCCAAACGGGTCGGGCTGGAATGCTGGGCCAGCGCGACGACCTGATGCTTGCGCACCAGATTGGAATCAATGACGTTCTTGGGCAGGAACTCGCGATTGACGGCGGAAAGATCGATCAGCGGATAACCGAAAGTCTCGGAAGCGAACTGGGCAATGGCGAACGCGTTCAACAACCCGCGCTGCACCACTTCGTGCAAAAACGCATTTGCCGTTCCATTGCTGGCCACGCATGCAACCGCATCCGCCTCGGACAAACGTTTTTTCTGGATAAGTGCCCGGGCGAGCCCGCTCAGCGCGGTTTGTGGATTAGCTGCCATATTTCCCGCTCAATGTCCCTAGGTTGAACCCGACAAGGAGCGATCTTGCCCGCGAAGCGCCGGCTTGTAAAGGGATTGTGCCAAAATGAACGCGCCGCGCCCGTCCCGCTTTACCTGTGCAACAGGACTTCCAGCACGAAGCGGCTACCGACGTAGGCCAGCATCAGGGCGATGAACCCCGCCAGCATCCAGCGCAGGGCGGTGCGGCCACGCCAGCCGCGGAAACGGCGTCCGATGAGGAGCACGCCGAACAGCAGCCACGATACGGCGGCGAACACGGTCTTGTGATCGAAACGGAACGCCGTGCCGAACAGGCTTTCCGTAAATACCGCCCCTGTAACCAATGTCAGCGTGAGCAGCACGAAAGCAACGCCGATCAGGCGAAAAAGCAACGCTTCCATGGTCAGCAGCGGCGGCAGATTCGCCAGCGCCCTGGAAAACCGGGCGTGGTGCAATTGCCGGGCCGCCACCGCCATCAGCATCGCATGCAGGGCGGCGAGCATGAACAGGCCATAGGCGAGCATGGCGATGACGAAATGGACGCGGAAAACCGGCGAAGGAATGTTCGGCAGCGTGTGCGTGCCGGGAAACAGCACCGGCAGCACACTCGCCAGCATCCCCGCCGGCAACGCGATGGCGCGCAGGCCGTCGAGCCGGGCATACAGCGTCTCCACCCAATAAAAGCAAATCGCCAGCCACACGGTGAGCGAGAGGGCGATGCTGAAGCCGAAGCGCATTTCGCCGCCCGGGAAAATCGCCTCATGCAGCGCGAATCCGTGTACGCACAAGGCAAGCGCCAGCAGCCCGCGCTCGGGACGTATCATGCCGCTCGCCCGCCCATCCGGCGGGGAACCTGCGACGGATCGCACGCGCCAGCAATAAAGCCCGAGACCGGCATAAAATGCGGCGGAAAAGAGATGCAGTAGAATTGGCTCCATACAGCACCCCAGTTTACCCCATCCCTCAAACCAAATAACCCGCCCGAAAGGCCCCCGGAAA
Organism: Azoarcus sp.; assembly: GCA_031277975.1. Lineage (GTDB taxonomy): Bacteria > Pseudomonadota > Gammaproteobacteria > Burkholderiales > Rhodocyclaceae > WRNU01. Next base: position 15,732 of record JAITLI010000122.1, on the reverse strand, counting down.
AACATGCTTGACAATCTCACTCAACGCCTGTCGAAAGTCGTCAAAACCTTGCGCGGACAGGCCCGCCTCACCGAGGACAACATCCAGGAAGCCATGCGCGAGGTGCGCATGGCGCTCCTTGAAGCCGATGTGGCCTTGCCGGTCGTCAAGGAATTCATCGCCAAAGTCAGGGAAAAAGCCGTTGGCCAGGAAGTCGTCGCCTCGCTCACTCCCGGGCAGGCGCTCGTCGGCGTCGTGCATGATGAACTCCGCGCGCTCATGGGCGGTGCGCACCAGGGGCTGGACCTTGCCGCGCAACCCCCGGCGGTTGTGCTGATGGCCGGTTTGCAGGGTGCGGGCAAGACCACTACCACCGGCAAACTGGCCCGCCTGCTGCGCGAAGAACAAAAAAAGAAGGTGCTGGTCGTCTCCGCCGACGTCTACCGCCCCGCGGCCATCGAACAATTGCAAACCGTGGCGGCACAGGCCGGGGCCGATTTCTTTCCCTCGGACACGGGGCAGCGTCCGGTCGACATCGCGCTGGCCGCGCTCGACTTCGCGCGCAAGCACCACCACGACGTACTGCTCGTCGACACCGCGGGCCGGCTGGCGATCGACGCGGTGATGATGGACGAAATCCGCGCCCTGCACGCGGCGCTCGCCCCGGTCGAAACCCTCTTCGTCGTCGACGCCATGCTTGGACAGGATGCCGTCAACACCGCGCGCGCCTTCAACGAAGCACTGCCGCTCACAGGCGTAGTACTGACCAAACTCGACGGCGATTCACGCGGCGGCGCGGCGCTATCGGTGCGTCACGTTACCGGCAAACCGCTGAAATTCGCCGGTGTCGGCGAAAAACTCTCTGGCCTCGAACCCTTTCATCCCGATCGCATGGCGAGCCGCATCCTTGGCATGGGCGACATCCTCGGGCTGGTCGAAGATGCCCGCCGCCGCGTCGACGAGGAAAAAGCGGTCGAACTCGCGCACAAGCTCAAGAGCGGCAAGGGGTTCGATCTCAACGACTTCAAGATGCAGATCGCCCAGATGCGCAAGATGGGCGGTCTCTCCTCCCTGCTCGACAAACTTCCGGCGCAATTCGCCCAGGCCGCCGGGCAATTGCAGGGCGGCGTCGAAGAAAAAAAGATCGCCCGCATAGAAGGCATCATCAATTCCATGACCCCGCGGGAACGCGCCCGCCCCGAAATCCTCAAGGCCAGCCGCAAGCGGCGCATTGCCGCCGGCGCGGGCGTTTCGGTACAGGAAGTCAACCGCCTGCTCAACCAGTTCGAGCAAACGCAGAAAGTCATGAAACACTTCGCCAAGGGCGGCGTCGCCAAGATGATGCGCGGCATGAAAGGCATGATGTCAGGCATCCCCGGCCTGCGCTGAAACAAAACAATGGGCGGTTTTCAGCGTCCGTTCGCGTCGCGCGCTTTCTTTTCTTCGTATTCACGAATGCGGGCGTCGTAGCGTTCGCGTTCCTTGCGGGCGGCCTCGGCGCGGCGGGCGGCTTCGGTGCGTTTTTTCGCGCTTCCGTTGGCGTTTCCCGTTGCGGACGGCGCGCGTTTGCGCGTCGCGTGCGCGTCCGCGCGCGCATTGCCCCGGCCCGTGAGGCTGTTGTGCTCTTTGCGCGTCGCGTGCGCGTCCGCGCGCGGGGCGGGTGTGGGGGCGGCGGTATCCCACGCGGGCGGGGAGGCCGCCGTTGGGCGCTCTTCGATGCCGAGGGAATCGGCTTTTCCCGCTACTTCGGCGGCGAGGCGGTTGCGTTCGGCAAGCTCCAGGCGATGCGCTTCGGCTTCCAGGGCGCGGGCGCGGCGGACGACGGTCAGGCGTCCGGATTTGGCGTTGTCGATGCAGCGATTGACGAGGAAGCGGCGATGGCATGCCGCTTCCGTTGTCCGGTAGGTGGCGTCGGCTTCCGCGCGCAGACGTTCGGCCTGGTCGCGCAACTCGGCGATGCCGGGGGCGGAGGAGGCCGAGGCCGCCGCGGAAGGGGCGGGAGCGGTTTCGGATGTGTTTACCGCGTCCGCCGGGATGCCGACCGGGACGGGTGTGGAGAGGGCGGGGGGACTCTCGGGTGGCGTATCGCTGTCTTCGGCGCTGGCCGGGATGGCGATCGCGGCAAGGCATCCGCAGATCAGGGCGCGGAGCGGAAAGCGGGAAATCGAACGGGTAGACATGCGGACAACGGCGGCGCGCGGGGTGTTGGATATACGTAGAATAGCGTCCTTTCCATTTCTTGCGTGTTTCTGGCGTGATTTGTTTTCGTGACCTGCGCCTTGTCCGTGGTGCGCGCACCCTGATCGACGGGGTTTCACTACAGATTTTCCCCGGCTGGAAGGCGGGCCTTACCGGCGCCAACGGTTGTGGCAAGTCGAGCCTGTTTGCGCTTTTGCGCGGCCAGTTGCTCCCCGACCGGGGGGATGTGGATCTGCCGCCCGACTGGGTGATTGCCCATGTCGCGCAGGAAACGCCAGCCTTGCCGCAGGCGGCGATCGACTATGTGCTTGATGGCGATGGCGAATTGCGCCGCATCGAGGCCGCGCTGGCCGTGGCCGGGCATACCCATGATGGTATGCGTATCGCCGAACTGCACGCGCGCATGGAGGAAATCGGCGCTTATGCGGCGCGGGCGCGCGCGGCGGCGCTGCTCGATGGTCTCGGATTCGCGCCCGCCGACGCCGCGCGGGCGGTGGCGGATTTTTCCGGCGGCTGGCGCATGCGGCTCAATCTCGCGCAAGCCCTGATGTGCCGCTCCGATCTGCTGCTGCTCGACGAACCCACCAACCATCTTGATCTCGACGCGGTGATCTGGCTGGAGCAATGGTTGCGCGATTATCGCGGCACACTGCTCCTGATCTCGCACGACCGCGAATTCCTCGATGCCTGCGTCGACCACATCGCGCACATCGAGCAGGGCGGGCTGGCGCTCTACAGCGGCGCGTATTCCGATTTCGAGCGCCAACGCGGCGAACGCCTGACGCAGCGGCAGGCGATATTCGAGCGCCAGCAGCGCGAGATCGCACACATGGAGGACTACATCCGGCGTTTCCGCGCCAAGGCGACCAAGGCGCGGCAAGCGCAAAGCCGGATCAAGGCGCTTGAACGCATGGAGCGGATCGCCGCCGCCCATGTCGATACACCGTTTACCTTTTCGTTTCGCGCCGCGCCCGCCGCGCCCGATCCGCTCTTGCAGATCGAAGATGGCGCGGCGGGCTATGCAGGGAAAAACGTGCTCGCGGGCATCATGCTCACCCTGCGTCCCGGCGAGCGGGTGGGCCTCTTGGGCCGGAATGGCGCAGGCAAATCGACCCTCATCAAACTGCTGTCGGGCCAACTGGCGCTTACCGCGGGACGGCGGCGCGAAGGCAAAGGGCTGGCGGTCGGCTATTTCGCGCAGCACCAGCTCGAAACCCTGCGCGCCGACGAATCCGCGCTCCAGCACATGATGCGGCTTGATCCAGCGGCGCGCGAGCAGGACTTGCGCGATTATCTTGGCGGTTTCGATTTTCGCGGCGATGGCGCGGATGGGCGCTCGACCCCGGCGACCACCCCCTGCGGCCCGTTTTCGGGCGGCGAGAAATCGCGGCTGGCGCTGGCGCTGCTCATCTGGCGGCGTCCCAATCTGCTGCTGCTCGACGAACCGACCAATCACCTCGACCTCGAAATGCGCCACGCGCTCACGCTCGCCTTGCAGGATCACGATGGCGCGATGGTGTTGGTGTCGCATGATCGCGCCTTGCTACGCACATGCTGCGATCGCCTGTGGCTGGTCGACGATGGCCGTCTCCAGCCTTTCGACGGCGATCTCGACGACTACCGCGACTGGCTGGCCACGCGCCGTGCCGGAATCGTCCGGGCCGATCCGGCGGCGGCGCAGGCGCGCCGCGCCGGACGCGCACAGACCGAAGCCGGGCGTCAGGCGCGGCTGGCGGCGCGTCGTCCGCTCGTCAGGGAAATCGGGCAAATCGAAAAGAAACTCACCGGTTGGGAGGGCGAAAAAAAATTGCTTGATGCGCAGCTCGCCGATCCCGCGTTCTACGACACGAGCAATGGTGGAAAGAGCGCGCGCCTACAGGATGTACTCAAACGCCAGGCCGTGCTTTCCGCTTGGATAGAAGAGGCCGAATCGCGTTGGCTGGAATTGTCGGCGCGGCTCGAAGAACTCGCGATTGCCGCAGACTTTTCGATTCCGTATGAATAATGATTGCTGCTGATGCCGCCGCTAACCGCGACCATTATGTATATGGCACGGATGATTGAAAAATAGCGATAACCCATGCAAGTTCAGCGGCAGCGTCCCATTTCATTTCTCCTCGTTGTGGCCTTTGGAGCCATTTGCTTTCAGGCGGTTGTACGCCAGAATTCAATGGTCATTCTCGCAATATAACCAGACCGGGTCTGTCCCGCCGCCTGCGCTTTTGCATCGAGGCGCGCCAATCCCCGGCGCGGGAGGGTGATGTTCACCCTCTCTGCCCTGTCATCGAGAATCGCCGGGTCGACATCGACCACGGCCCATCTCTGTCGCGTTCCGTACAAATAAAAAGCTCGCAACACAGGTTTTGTGTCACGGGTTGCGAAATACACGGGATAGCATTACATTCTCCACTCTTTAACTTTATTGAGTGAGACGCTCATGAATCACTATTCGACTGTGGGCGGCAGTCTCTTGGCTGCCTTGCTTGTTTCGGCCTGCCTGAGTTCGGGGGATGCGGGGCAGGTGCTTTCGAGCGCCGCGGAGACCGTTTCCGAAACCACTTCGACGACGGCAGCTTCTTCCGGCGAGGACAAGACAGAAGCGCGCGTTTCCGCGGGGCTTGATGTGTTCAAGGCGGTGACGGTCAGCGATGAAGACTTGCAGGCGGCCACCCGGCAGATGGTCGCCCAGATGGACAAGCAGAACGAGGTCGCGCCGGCGGCCAACAAATACGCGAAGCGTCTGGAAAGGTTGACCAAGGGGTTGAAGAACGAAGACGGCGTGCAGCTCAACTTCAAGGTGTACCTGACCAAGGACGTGAATGCCTTTGCCACGCCGGACGGGAGTATTCGCGTTTTCTCCGGCCTGATGGATCTCATGCAGGACGACCATGAACTGCGCAGTATCCTGGGCCACGAAATTGGCCATGTGAAGCTTGGTCACAGTCTGAAGGCGGCCAGGACGGCCTACCTCGCTTCGGCTGCCGCCAAGGTGGCGGTTTCCGAGTCCGGCGGCGGCTTGGGGGCGCAAGTGCTCGCCGATCTGGGTGAGAAATTCCTGAACGCGCAATTCTCGCAGAGCCAGGAATCCGAAGCGGATGCTTACGGGGTGGAATTCATGAAGCGCCACAAATACAAGCTGAAAGCGGCAGAAAGCGCCATGCGCAAACTGGCGGAACTGGACGGCGGCGGGGGTAGCGCGTTCGCCAGTCATCCCGGCTCCAAGGAGCGCGCCGACAAGATTCACGAACTGATCTCGCAATAAGCGGGCAAACGCTCCGCCGTAAATCAAAGCCGCCGCGGCCATTGCGCCGCGGCGGCTTTTTTCATGGCGCGCCCGCCATGGGCGCACTCCCGCGGATACGAGTCCCGCCAAAGCATTCCCCTCGCCCCTCGGGAGCAACTTTGTTATTTGCCTATATGTCGCATTCCGGCCCGGTTTTCCGATCCCCGATCCCCGATTACCTGCCGCCAAATCTCCGTGGTCAGCGCCGCGCTGTTCATGCTGTAGAAATGGAGTCCCGGCGCGCCGCCCCTCAGGAGTCTTTCGCACAGGCGGGTGACGACTTCCAGTCCGAAGGCGCGGATGGAGGCTGCGTCGTCGCCGTGGCTCTCGAATGTCCGGCGCATCCAGCGCGGGATGTCCGCGCCGCAGGCGTCCGAAAAACGCGCAAGTCTGGAGAAACTGGCGATGGGCATGATGCCGGGGATGATGGGTATCTCTATTCCAAGGGCGCGCGTTTTTTCCACGAAATGGAAATAGGCGTCGGCGTTGTAGAAGTATTGTGTGATGGCGGTGTCGGCGCCGGCTTTTACCTTGCGCGCGAAGTTCTGGAGATCGGCGGCGGGGGTGATGGCCTGCGGGTGCCATTCGGGGTAGGCGGCAACGATGATGTGGAAGGCGCTGCCTGTTTCGGCGCGGATGAATTCGACCAGTTCGTTGGCGTAGCGCAGTTCGCCCGGAGCGGCCATGCCGGAAGGCAGGTCGCCGCGCAGCGCGACGATGCGGCGGATACCGGCGGCCCTGAAGCCGGCGAGGGTTTCGCGGATGCCCGCCCGGGTGGAGCCGATGCAGGAGAGGTGTGGCGTGGCTTCGTGACCTTCCGCGGCAATCTCTTTGACGATGGCCAATGAGCGTTCGCGCGTGGAGCCGCCCGCGCCGTAGGTGACGGAGAAGAATTCCGGTCCGAGGGCGGCGAGTTTCGCGCGTTCGATACGCAATTTGGCGGCGCCTTCGTCGGTCTGAGGGGGAAAGAATTCGATGGAGAGTTCTGTGTTCATGGGGATATCCAGATAAAGAATTCGCGGTTGCCGTCGGCGCCCGCGATAGGGCTGTTGAACCAGCCGCGAACTTGCAGTTGCAAGGTGCGCGCGCTCGCCCGCAGCCGTTTTTCTACTTCGTCGTAAAGGATGGGGTCGCGCACGATGCCGCCCTTGCCGACGTTTCCCGGCCCGACTTCGAATTGCGGTTTGACGAGCAGCAACATGTCCGCCGCCGCGCCGAGCAGGGCGGGAAGCCGGGGGAGGATCAGGGTGAGCGAGATGAAGCTGATATCGGCGACGATGAGGTCGAACCCCGCTTCGGGCATGGTGTTTCCCAGTGCCGCGGCGGTGAGCGTCCGGCAGTTGATTTTCTCGAACGCGGCCACGCGCTTGTCTTGCGCGAGGCGGGGATGCAGTTGTCCGTGCCCCACGTCTACGCCCACGACACGCGTCGCACCCGCTTGCAGCAGGCAGTCGGTGAAGCCGCCGGTGGATTGTCCGAGGTCGAGGCAGACGCGCCCGGCAACCGGCAGGCCGCTCGCGCGCAACGCGCCCGCGAGCTTCTGCCCACCGCGCGAGACGTAGCGGTTTTCGGGCGTGGCGGCCAAGGTCAGCTCCGTGGCGGCGGGTAGTTCTTGCCCCGGTTTGGCGATGAGGCCATGTGCCCAATTGACGCGCCCCGCTTTGATGAGGTTTTGCGCTTCGCCGCGGGAGGCGGCGAGTCCTTGCTGGACAAGCAGGATGTCGGCGCGCGTCCGGCTGGAGAGGCGCCCGGGGCTGGGAGCGGGGGGCGGACGCGGTTTGCCCTGGCGGGCGTGGAAGGCGTTCATCGACATGGCGGTATTGCCCTGGACGGGTGAAATCCGCCGGTTCGGCGGGGGAGATGCGGGAATCGCCGGATTGTCCGGACTGTTTCCGCCGTGTTATTCGCCATGCGGCAGGGCGCGCACTTGTTCGTGGCGAAAGCACGAGATCAGGTGGTCGTTGACCATGCCGGTGGCTTGCATGTGGGCATAGACGATGGTGGCGCCCATGAACTTGAAGCCCAGTTTTTTCATTTCGCGGGAGATGGCTTCGGAGAGCGGGGTGGCGGCGGGGAGTTCGCGCATGTTCTTCCAGGCGTTCTGGATGGGCCTTCCTTCCACGAATCGCCAGAGCCAGGCGCTGAAGCTGCCGTGCCGGGCGGCGATGTCGAGGAAGACGCGGGCGTTGTGGATGGCACTTTCTATTTTCTTGCGGTTGCGCACGATGGCGCGGTCTTGCAGTAGCCGTTCCACGTCCTGCCGGGTGAAGCGGGCGACTTGTCCGGGGTCGAATCCGGCGAAGCTGCGCCGGTAGCCTTCGCGTTTGTTGAGGATGGTGTTCCACGAGAGTCCCGCCTGCGCCGCTTCCAAGGTGAGGAATTCAAATTGACCGCGGTCGTCGCGGCGCGGGACGCCCCATTCTTCGTCGTGATAGCGCAGGCCCGGTTCGGAGCCGGCGGCCCAGTCGCAGCGTGTTCGATCCATGGTTTCCTGTCGGTGCGGAGATCAGATGCAGTCCTGCCACTTTACCATCCTGTGGCGAAGGTCGATGACTTCGCCATCAATGATGAAAGTGCCGTCGCCGACGGCGTGGAAAGTGCGCGTATCCGCCGGGCCGGGGTGGCACCACGCCCTGGTTCCCCGGAGGACGAAGAAATTGTGGGAGGCGGCGAGGTCGCGGTTGATGACGCGGCATTCGAGGTTGTAGAGGCATTCGGCCACCAGCGGCGCCGCGACGGTGGCAGAGGGTTGCGGCGTCAGGCCGAATTCGCGGAATTTGTCCGTTGTTTCGCCGGAGCAATTGCCGATGTCTATGGTCTGGGTCATCAGGCTGGCGGGGGGAATGGCGATGACGCATTCTCCGCTTTCTTCCAGCGCGGCGTAGCTGAAGTTCCAGGGGCCGAGACAGATGCCGATGCTTGGCTCGAAGCCCATGGAGGCATGGCAACTGATGGTCATCAGATTGTTCTTGCCGTTGCGATGCGTGGAGATCAGCAGGACCGGGCCGGATTCGACGAAGGTGAAGGCCCGTTGCAGGGGGAACTCTATTTGTCGCGGCGTTTTTTGTCCGGGCATGACGTGCTCCTTCGGCAAGGGAGAAGTGGCATGTTACTACCGGGATGATGGCATGTGGCCGGTCCAGACGGGCCGTGTCGATAGGGCCTTGCGGTTCTGTGCCGCGCATCGTGTTTGCGCCGGGCGTGACGGCGGCGGGGCGCATTCGCTAGAATCTGGCTCCTTCGATGCGCGAACCGCGACAGGCAGACGCTCTTGAGTACCGAATCCGATCCTGAATCCGGCTCCCACGCCGCGCCGCCGGCCTCCGGCGAGGCGGAGCAGCGCCCGCACCATTTCGAGTCCACCGCCCGCTTTGTCGCCTGGGTGCGCGCCGCCGCGCCGTATATCCACGCTTTTCGCGGCAAGACCTTCGTCGTCGGTTTCGGTGGGGAGGTGGCGGCTGGGCCGTTGGCGCAGAGCCTGGCTTACGACTGCAATCTGCTCGCCGCGCTCGGTATCCGGCTGGTGCTGGTGCATGGGGCGCGCGCGCAGATCGACGCCGAATTGGCGCGGCGGGGGGTGGAGGCGCGCTTTCACAATGGTCTGCGGATCACCGATCCGGCGGCGATGGAGTGCGTCAAGATGGCGATGGCGGTGACGCGCTTCGAGGTGGAGGCGCTGCTCTCGCAAGGCTTGCCCAATACGCCGATGGCGGGCGGTTATATGCGGGTGACGGGGGGCAATTTCATTACCGCGCGCCCGGTCGGGGTGGTCGATGGCGTGGATCATCAATTCACGGGCGCGGTGCGCAGGGTGATCGCCGAGGAGATCAATGCCGACCTCGACCAGCAGAATGTGGTGCTGATTACGCCGCTCGGGATGTCGCCCGCGGGCGAGATTTTCAATATGTGCATGGAGGAGGTCGCCGAGGCGGTGGCGGTGGCGGTCAAGGCCGAGAAGCTGATCTATTTGTGCGACGCGCCGGGTCTGCTCGATGGCGACGGCGCGCTCATTGCTTCGGTGACCGCCGATGAGGCGCAGGGGCATCTCGATGCGGGCGAAGGCTTGACCGAGGACTTGCACCTGTATTTGCCGTGCGCGATTCGCGCGGTGCGGCGCGGAGTGGCGCGCTGTCATCTCGTCGACCGCGACAAGGACGGCGCCTTGTTGCTGGAGTTTTTCACCCCCGCCGGGGTAGGGACGGTGGTGTCGCGCGATCCGCTATTCCGTGTACGCGAGGCCAGCGCCGATGATGTGGGGGCGCTGGTGGCGTTGATTTCGCCGCTGGAGTCCGACGGGACGCTGGTGCGGCGCGGGCGCGAGTTGCTCGAACGCGAGATCGACCGCTTTTCGGTGGTCGAGTACGACAATATGTTGATCGGCTGCGCGGCGCTGTATCCGTTCTCGGAGGACAATGCCGCCGAACTGGCGTGCCTCGCCGTGACGCCGGAGTACCGCCGCGCCGGTCTGGGCGGGCAGTTGTTGCAGCGCATCGAGCGCCGGGCGCGGCGCGAGCGGATGGATCGTCTGTTCGTGCTCACCACGCGCACGGCGCATTGGTTCCGCGAGCGCGGTTTCAGCGAGACCGGCCCGGAGGCGTTGCCGCGGCAAAAGCGTGATCTATACAATCTGCAACGGCGTTCCAAGGTATTCGTCAAAACGCTTTAAGCGGCTAGAATGCACGTGCATCACAATCCCGTAGAAAGAGGACGATAAATGACCCGCATGGTCGATTGCGTGAAACTGGGCCGCGAGGCTGAAGGGCTGGAGCGCCCGCCCATACCGGGCGAGCTGGGCAAGCGTATCTATGACAGTGTTTCGAAAGAGGCATGGCAGCAGTGGGTGAGGTACCAGACCATGCTGATCAACGAAAACCGCCTCAATCTGATGGAGCCGCGCGCGCGCAAATATCTTTCCGAGCAAATGGAAAAGCACTTCTTTTCCAGCGGCGCCGACCAGATCGAGGGGTTCGTGCCGCCAGCCCGATGATTCCCGCCGCCGGCGCGGCGGGGCATGCCTGTATGGTAGCATCCGCACTCCGGCAGATTCGCGCTCCCGCCGCTTCACCTGTTTCCTGTATTTCCTTTCCGCATGACTCTTCTCTCACTGATCGTCGTCCTGTTGCTCGAACAATTATGGCCCCTGCCTGTCGAGCGCGCCGTGCTCGGCCCCTTGCGCGAGTGCGCCGCGGCGCTGGCGCGGCGTTTCAATGACGGGCGGGAAGGCCATGGAATACTGGCCTGGGCGTTGCTGGTGGGTGGCGGCACGGCGCTGTGCGCACTCATCGACAATTGGCTGCCATGGCTGCTGAGCGGCGCGTTCACCGTGGCGGTGCTCTACCTCACCCTGGGTTTCCGCCACGAAGGACATTTCTTCACCGACATCCATCTTGCCCTGCGCATGAACGACCCCGAACGCGCGCGCGTGTTGCTGGCCCAATGGCGGGGCGGGCAATACGAGAACGCCGGCGCGGACGAACTGGCGCGCCGGGCCATCGAACAAGCGGTGGTGGCCGCGCATCGCAATGTATTCGGCGTGGTGTTCTGGTTCGCGCTCCTCGCGCCCTTTTTCGGTCCCGCCGGAGCGGTGATGTACCGGCTGGCGCGTTTCCTCCACGACGAATGGGGACGGCGCGGCGACGAAGGTTTCGATCGCTTCGGCGACTGGGCGCGCCAGGCCTTTCTGCTCATCGACTGGCTGCCGTCGCGGGTGACCGCGGTGCTGTATGCGTTCGTGGGCAATTTCGAGGACGCGGTGCTTTGCTGGCGCACGCAGGCGGTCCTGTGGGCGGATCGCGCCGCCGCCATCCTGGTTGCCAGCGGCGCGGGCGCGCTGGGCGTGCGCCTGGGAGGCGGGCCGGGCGCGGATGACGCGGCGGAGAAGAATCCGGAAATTGGCGTCGGCGACAAGGCCGGTGTCGATAGTATGCAAGGAGCGGTTGGCCTGATATGGCGCGCGCTGGTTGTATATCTGGTGGTGCTGGCCTTGGCGGGGATTGCCGCCTGGGTGGGCGATTGACTTTTCAAGAAGAGAGGAGATGCACTGATGGCTGAGCGTGAAATCGTTGTACTGAGTGCCGCCCGTTCCGCGGTGGGCGGGTTTGGCGGTTCCCTGAAGGATCTGGAACCCTCCGAACTGGGGGGGCTGGTCATCAAGGAAACCATTGCCCGTTCCGGCGTCGACCCGAAGGAAATCTCCTTTGCCGCCGTGGGCAACATCATGCCGACAGACCCGCGCTATCCCTACGTCGCGCGCGTGGCCACCATCCAGGGCGGGCTGCCGATGAGTTCCATCGCCTTCGCGGTCAACCGTCTCTGCGGCTCGGCCATGCAGGCGGTCGTCTCCTCGGCGCAGGCCATCATCCTGGGCGATGCCGATTACGCGCTCGCCGGCGGCGTGGAAGTCATGTCGCGCGCTGCCTACATGCTGCCCGCCCTGCGCTTTGGCGCGCGCATGGGCGACGCTGCGGCGTTCGACTCGATGGTCTCGGTCATCACCGACCCGTTCGGCGTCGGCCACATGGGCATCACCGCCGAAAACCTCGCGGTCAAGCACGGCATCACCCGCGAAGAGCAGGACGCCTTCGCGCTGGAATCGCAGAAACGCGCCGCCGCCGCGCTGGAAGCGGGCCATTTCAAGAGCCAGATCGTGCCGGTCACGCTCAAGACCCGCAAGGGCGAAGTCGTCTTCGACACCGACGAGCACGTCAAGCCCGGCACCACGCTGGAAGCCCTCGCCAAAATGCGGCCCGCCTTCAAGAAAGACGGCACGGTCACGGCGGGCAACGCCTCCGGCGTCAACGACGCCGCCGCCTTCCTCGTGCTGGCCGATGCCGCCCGGGCCGCCGCCGCCGGGCACAAGCCGATCGCCCGCCTCGTCGCCTACGCCATCGCCGGCGTGCCCAACGACATCATGGGCGAAGGCCCGATTCCCGCCACCCGGCTCGCCCTGAAGCGCGCCGGTCTCGCGCTCGACCAGATCGACGTGATCGAATCCAACGAAGCCTTCGCCGCGCAATCGTTGACCGTCGCCAAGGTGCTCGGTCTCGACCCGGCCAAGACCAACCCCAACGGCGGCGCGATCGCCCTCGGCCACCCGGTGAGCGCCACCGGCGGCGTCATCATCACCAAGCTGTTGCACGAGCTGCAACGCCGCCAGGCCCGTTACGGACTGGCAACGATGTGCATCGGCGGCGGACAGGGCATCGCCACCATCTACGAACGGCTTTGATGCACAAGCCACGGCGAAGCTGGAAAACGGCGTCCGCGGACGCCGTTTTTCGTATACCCGGCTTCCCTGCGGCGAAGAGTGGACAAACGCCCCGCGCCGCCCTCCCCTCTTGTCCAGCGGCACCGCGCGCCGCATGGAACGAAGCCCTCTCCCGGCCCTGCGGGCCGCCCTCTCGCCCGCCATTCATCGGAAGAACCCGCCATTGCGAAAGTCTCCTCCATGCGCAGGGACGGATGGCAATCCGCCCGGCTCCCCCCGTCATTGCGAGGAGCGAAGCGACGTGGCAATCCCGTGCGTTCCAACCGGCGCGCGCTGCTGGCGCGGGGTTCTGGGGGATAATCGCCGCCATTCCGTTCATTCCATCCTGTTTGCCCTCTTGTGCGCGCATGAAAATCCCCGTCGCTGGCGCTGCCGGTTTCCCCGGGCAATCCCGTTTCGCCCTCCGCTGGCCGCGTCCGGCGGCGGGCGGGGCGTTGCCGTGAAACGGGGCGGCGGCGCGCTTTCGATCGTCGCGCTGACCTTGTGGGCGGCGTGGCCGGGGCTGTTCCCGCGGGCCGCACCGGATTTCGCGCCGCCCGCGCCGCCGCGCCATGTGGCGGAAGAAGAAGCGCGCGTGTCTTCCGCGCTCATCAACACGCCGGAGCCGCCCAGGGTACATGCCGCTTCGCTCGCCGAATTACCCGGCGGCGGGCTGTTCGCGGTCTGGTTCGGCGGCAGCCGCGAGGGCAGCACCGATGTTCGCATCTATGGCGCCGAAGGAACGCCGGACGAAGACGGCGCGACGCGCTGGGGCGCGCAAGAGACGATCGTTGCGCCGGCGCGCGCGGCGGACCGATTCCGCTGGGTGCGCAAGTTGGGCAATCCGCTCGTCTTCGCCACGCCGGGGGGAGAGACGTGGATGATCCATGTGAGCGCCACGCTGGGCGGCTGGGCGGCCAGCCGCCTCGATCTGCTGCGCGCCCCCGGCGTGGCGGCGCTGTCCCGGACGCCGTCCCGGCGCCTGAGCACTTCGCCGTTTTTCAATATGAGCACATTGGTCAAGGGGCCGCCGGTGTTCTTCGGCAACGGCGATATTGGCGTGCCGGTTTATCACGAGATGGCGGGCAAGTTCGCCGAGCTGCTGGTGCTCTCGCCCGCGGGCGAGGTACGGCGCAAGATTCGCATGGATCATGGCCGGCGCACCTTGCAACCCGTGGTGCTGGTGGAGGACGCACGCCATGCCGTGGCCCTGATGCGGGACGCCCGCGGCGATCCGCCCCGCGTCTGGCGCAGCGAGACCGCCGACGCGGGCCGTCATTGGAGCGCGCCGGAGGCCACCAGCCTGCCCAATCCCAATTCCGCCCTGGGCGCGGTGCGTCTCGAAGACGGGCGCCTGCTGGCGGTCGCCAACGACACCGAAGACGAACGCCTGCGTCTGTCGTTACTGGTCAGCGAGGATCGCGGACGGCGCTGGCGCGTCCTCCACCGTTTCGAGGACAAGCAGGCGCAGCTTGGCAAAACATTGACGGAAGCGGATTTCCGCCTCCAACTGGCGGCGGACATCGCCGCGCTCGGCCCGGCGCGCCCGGCGGCGGAGCGCATCACCGCCAATGTCGTGCGCAATGCCTGCCGCCACGAAAACGCCTGCGCCTGGCAATACGACTACCCCTACCTCATCCGCGCCGCCACGGGCGACTTTCACCTGCTCTACACCTGGAACCGCTCTTTCATCCGCCACATCCGCTTCAACACGGCATGGCTGCGGGCGCGGCTGGAAGCGGCGCGATGATCGCGGGCATAGTCGACCTCCTGACCTGGACGCTGCTGTCGACACTGCTGCTGCGTCATCTCCTTTTCGGCTGGCGCGGGCGTTTGCCGTTCTGGTCGCGCTGGCTGGCGATCGCCGGACTGTACGTCTGCGCCGTCCTCGCCAGCCGGATGGCCGGCCTGGGCGAAGACGCGCGCGCGGCCATGGCGAATGTGCTCGGCGCGCCCGCCGGACTGTTCGGCGGCGTCTCGCTCTCCCTCGCGCTCGTCGTGTGTGCGCTGGATTGGCGCGATGGCGCGTGGAACGCGGTGTTCGTCCACGGCGAACGCATCTGGCTGCCGCGCCTCATTGCCATGACCGCGCTGTTCTTCTACCCCGCCGCGCTCGGGCTGGGGCCGCTCGATCCCTATGCCTGGGGATACGGCGAGGCGCTGGCGCTGCCGCTGGCCGTGGGCGCGCTGGCGCTTGCGGCCTGGCTGGCCGGATGGCGGATGAGCGCGCTCATGCTGGCCGCCGCGCTCGCGGCATGGCGCGCGCAGATGCTGGATTCGGCCAACCTGTGGGATTACCTCCTCGACCCGGTGCTGGTGGTGATGATTCAGGGATCAGGCATCGGGCATCAGGGATCAGAAGGACGGCGCCTGATCCCTGGTGCCTGATTGATGTTCTGTCGTAAAGATCATGAAAATGTGAACGGATCCGGCCTCTCTTTCCGCCGCACAGGCCGACACCTGGCGCAGCGCTCGTGGACCGCTTACACGCCGGGCCGCGCCGCGCGGCGTCTTGCCATTGAGGGCGATCACGCACCGGATCGTGTCGTGGCCGGGTATCCCGTTGCGCAGCCGTAAATACCCGCGTAGCCACGCCTCGCGCTCGCGGACCCGGTCTTCCATGTTAAAAAAATACAAAAAAAGTATTGCACGTCAAAAATTAAGCGTATAGACTCGCCCGTATTTTCCGGAGTGACATTATTTCCGGTGGATGAGGAGAAAAAAGTGATGCTTCATGTGACGAACGGCGACGGACGGACGGACGGCTGCCCTTTCCTGACGAGCGCGCGCTTCCCCTCCCCTCCCGGCATCCGCTCCACCTCCAGGAAACACAAGAAAAATCCCTCGCGGCCCTTGGCCGCGAGGGATTTTTTTCGCCCGCGCGGGGCGGCAACGGCGGCGGACGCGCCCGCCATGCGCCGGGAACCCGGCCAATCTTCCAGCAAAAAGGAAACTTTCCATGCCAACGAAGAACGACCACAGCGCCAGCATCCCGGCCGAAGCACTGGCGCAGGCGCAAAAACTG
>JAITLI010000177.1 GCA_031277975.1 Azoarcus sp. | reverse complement strand
GCCCGCCATGCGCCGGGAACCCGGCCAATCTTCCAGCAAAAAGGAAACTTTCCATGCCAACGAAGAACGACCACAGCGCCAGCATCCCGGCCGAAGCACTGGCGCAGGCGCAAAAACTGGGGGCGTTGTTGCGTCCCTACATCGCGCCGCTCACTCCCGCCGAGCGGCGCGCCGAACCCGCGTACGCGGGCTGAAGACTTCCGGGGGGCGTTCGCCTGCTTTTTTACTCCGGCCCGTTTACTTCTGTGCTCCGTCCGCCTGCTTTTGTGCTCCGGCCACCTGCCCGGGAGGCAGGGCGGCCTGGAAAAAAGCCAGGATGGTCTGGGTGGAGAAGCAGACGAGCGGAGCGGAAAAGCAGGATGCCGCAGATCGGAAGCAGGCGGGCGGGGCAAAAAAGCAGGATGCCGAGGATCGGAAGCAGGCGACCGAGGCAAAAAAGCAGGACGCCGAAGATTGGAAGCAGGCGACCGGGACAGGAAAGTAAAAAGGTCGACGCAAAAGAGTTGGCGGGCGGGGATCGGCGTCTGAAGGGGGCGGCAAGGCCGCCTTTTGTGAAAATCGAAGAAAGGAGTTTTCATGAACAAGTCCATTTCATTTGCCGCGTGCGCTTTTGCCGTGGCTTTCGCTGCGCCGTTGATTCCGGCTCCGGCGGTCGCGGAGCAGATCCGCAGCGCGGAAACGGTCATTACTCCCGAGGCGGACGACCAGCAACCACGTTCTGTGCCGAAGAGCAGCGTCGCCGCCTCCCAGGTCAGGCGCATCGAACTGGCCCCGCTTGATTCCATCGCGGTAAAAAGCGCGCTGGCGGTGCAGGACGCGGACAAAGGTGAAGGCGGCGCCCCCGTGCCGCAGCAAATTGGCTTCGGGCGCGACGTGCTGGTGCTGAAAAGCGCATCCGCGACCGGCAGGCAACTCACCTGGCAGGCGCAGGCCGATGGCGGGCAAGCCGCGGCGGTTTCCATCGCTTCGCCGGGCGCGGTAGCGATACGGCTGGGCGTGCGCATCTTCAATCTGCCCGAAGAAGCCGTGCTCCGCCTCCGCGCATCGGACGACAGCGAAGCGTTCGACACCAGCGGCCAGGAAATTCTCGATCTGATCGAGGCCAACGTGGCTTCCGGCGATACCAGCGAGGATGCGTACACATGGTGGGCGCCGGCGATCGAGGCCGAAGAGGCGGTGCTCGAAATCATCCTGCCGCCCGGCGTTTCGCCCAAGGCCGTCGAAATCGCGCTGCCAACGATTTCCCACCTTTTCGCCTCCGTGAGCACGGAATGGAAAGCGACGGGCGCATTAGCGGAAAAAGCGGCGACCTTGTCCTGCCATAAGGACGTGCAATGCTACACCGCGGACAAGGACGGAGGCTGGGACGCGGCGAGCCGGGCAACGACGCGCATGGCCTATACCCAATCGGGGGGGACGTACTTATGCACTGGTACTCTCCTGAACGACACCGATGCAACAACCACCATTCCTTATCTCTTGACGGCAAACCATTGCATTTCGACCCAGACTGTGGCGTCGACCCTGCAAACATATTGGTTTTACCGCACGACGTCCTGCGGCAGCAAGACTGTTAACGCGATAGTCGAGAAGGGCGGTAGCAATTTGCTCTGGGCGTCCGCTTCCACCGACACTTCTCTTCTGAGACTGAAGGGATCACCGCCGAGCGGCGTTGCATATGCCGGCTGGCAGGTTGGCACGCCAACCGTGGGCGTGTCGGTGACCGGGATTCACCATCCAGTTGGGGATCCGCAAAAAATCGCCTTCGGTTCAGTTTCCTCTCTTACATCGGCGAAAACGAATCCTCCCACTCCTGCCCATTCTTCCGGTAAGCCGGCTTTCATCGAAGTCAAATGGAGCGATGGCGAGACCGAACCCGGCAGCAGTGGCTCCGGCTTGTTCGACAGCAACAAGAAACTCATCGGACAGCTATTGGGAGGCAGGGGGGATCCGGTTTCCTGCAAAGGGGGTATCAATATTTACGGGCGTTTCGACCTCGCTTACAACGATAAACTCCACGAGTATCTCGATCCGACCTTGTCGCTATCTTCCCCGTCATGGTCCGCGCCAACGGCGGCGGCTTCATCGAACGTGACGGTGACGACGAACCAGGCACAGTGGACGGCGACGTCGAACCAGTCATGGCTGACGGTATCCCCCGCCTCGGGCAAGAACGGCGCCCAGGCGACACTGAAGGTGACGGCGAATACCACGACGGCGTCCCGGACAGGAACGGTCACGTTCAGCGCGGGCGGCAAGACCGCGACGGTCGCGGTGACCCAGGCAGGAAAGGTGAATACAAAGTAGCTTGGTAAGGCTGGCTGCTACGTCGTCCGACGCTCTTTGTCGGCAAAAAGCGGGCCTGGAAGGGGAAACCCTTCCAGGCCCGTCTTTTGTCCGGTGCGGTCTCGATGCCGCGCCGATGATTCGAACCGCCGCATGGATTGCCACGGCGCTGCGCGCCTCGCAATGACGAAGTGGGGGAGGCTTTCGCAATGATGCGTTCTTCCGATGGATTCCCCTCCCCCGCACAACTCGGGGTCTTCACCAATTCCGTCCTGCATGATCCGCGGAATGATTGGGGGACGATTCGAATCCGTATCAGCCGCCGCTCCACGCGAACGCTACCCGTTTGACGTTGCACAGCAATTCGTAGGCGATGGCGCCGGCGTCTTGCGCGATGCGGTTGACGGGGATTTGTCCGCCCCATAGCTCGACGGCGCTGCCGATGCCCGTGTCCGGCAGGGCGGTGAGGTCGACAGTCAACATGTCCATCGACACGCGTCCGGCGAGCGCGGTGATCCGGCCATCGACGGCTACGGGCGCGCCGTCCGGGGCGTTGCGCGGATAGCCGTCGGCGTAGCCCATGGCGACGAGTCCCACCCTTACCGGGCGCGGGGCGACGAAACGGGCGCCGTAGCCGAGCGCTTCGCCCGCCGCCAGTTCGCGCACGGCGACGATCCTGCTCTCCAGGGTCATTACCGGGCGCAGTCCGCCGGTTTCATTCGGCATGGGGTCGGCGCCGTAAAGCATGATGCCGGGACGCGCCCAATCCCGGTGCGCTTCCGGCCAGGCGAGGATGGCCGCGGAATTGGCCAGGCTGCGTTCTCCGGGCAAGCCATGGGTGGCGGCGTCGAAGCAGCGGATTTGCCCGGCGGTGGCGGTGGATTCGGGTTCGTCGGCGCGGGCGAAATGGGTCATGAAACCACAATCCCGCACCTTGCCGCTGCCGGCGAGGCGCTCCCATGCCTGGCGCGCCTCGCCGGGGGGGAATCCGGCGCGGTTCATGCCGCTGTTGACCTTGAGCCAAATACGCAGCGGTGCGGGGAGGGTGGTTTTTTCGATCATCTCGATCTGCGCCGCGTGATGCACCACGGGCCACAGGCCATGGCGGGCGGCCTCGATCAGTTCGGCGGCATCGAACACGCCTTCGAGCAGCAGGATGGGCGCATCAATGCCCGCGGCGCGCAAGGCGAGCGCTTCGTCGACAAAAGCCACGGCATAACCGTCGGCTTCGCCCGCCAATGCCCGCGCGCAGGCGATGGCGCCATGCCCGTAGGCATTGGCCTTGACCACGGCAAAAGCGCGGCCGCCATGGCGCTGGCGGGCAAGGCGGTAGTTGTGGCGCAAGGCGTCGAGGTCGATCAGGGCGCGGGAAGGTCGCATGCTATTGCCGCCAGAGTCGAAGCGAGCGGCCAATATTGGGGCATGAGGCGGATTCTAGCATTGATTCCCGCGCGGACAGGATGCCAATGTTATTGGCACACTTCCTGTCCGGATGCGGAAAAGAATCGGGAGAGGCTTTCATCCCAACAGCGCCACGGCCTTGATTTGCGCGACGATTTCCCGTCCCGGCGCGATGTCGAGGGCGGCGCGGGAGCGCTCGGTGATGCGCGCGAGCAGCAGGGGGGCGTTGTCGCCGCGCAGTTTGAGTTGCACCAGCACATGGCCGGACGGGGGAATGGGGGCGACGGCCACGACCGTGGCGGGCAGGATGTTGAGGATGCTGCTATCGCCATGCGCAGCCAGCGCGAGGCTGACGTCGCTGGCGTGGATGCGGCAGCGCACATGGCTGCCGGGCGGTTTGTCGCGCCGCGAGACGTAGAGCGCGCCGCCGGGGAATTCCACGCGGGTGAGACCGTCCGCCTCGTGTCCGGCGATGGTGGTTTCCAGCACCACGCCGGGGTCGTCGCCGGGCGCGTGCGGCAGATCGAGCCGCGCCAGCGTTTCCATGAGGGGGCCGCTGGCGGCGGCGCGGCCATTGTCGATGAGGACGAGGTGATCGGCGAGCCTTGCGACTTCATCCGGGGCGTGGCTGACGTAAAGCACGGGGATGGGAAGCTCGTCGTGCAGTTTTTCGAGATAGGGCAGGATTTCCAATTTGCGCTTCAGGTCGAGCGCGGCGAGCGGTTCGTCCATGAGCAGCAGCCTCGGGCGGGTGAGGAGGGCGCGCGCGATGGCGACCCGTTGGCGCTCGCCGCCGGAAAGTCCGGCGGGACTGCGCTCCAGCAGGGCGCGGATGCCGAGCAGGGCCAGCATGGCGTCGAACCCTTCGCCGCGATTTCCCGCGCGTTTCATGCCGTATTCGAGATTCTTGCGCACGGAGAGGTGGGGGAAAAGGCTCGCTTCCTGGAATACGATGCCCAGTGGGCGCTTGTGCGTGGGCAGGAAGAATTTCCGGGATTCGTCCTGCCAGGTTTCGCCCGCGAGCGCCAAAAAGCCGCCCGGTGCGCGTTCCAGTCCGGCGACGCAGCGCAGCAATGTGGATTTGCCGGAGCCGGAAGGGCCGAATATGGCGGTGATGCCAGTCTCCGGCAGGCGCAGATCCACATCCAGTGTGAAATCCGGGTAGTCGAGGCGAAAGCGCGCTTCCATGGTTCAGATCCAGGGACTTTTCTTGCGCCCGCCGTACAGGCAAAGCAGCACGAGAAAGCTGAAACACACCATGCCGCCCGCGAGCCAGTGCGCCTGGGCGTATTCCATGGTTTCCACATAATCGAAAATCTTGACCGAAAGCACTTGTGTCTTGCCGGGGATATTGCCGCCGATCATCAGCACCACGCCGAATTCGCCGACGGTGTGGGCGAAGCCGAGAATGGCGGCGGTGAGGATGCCGGGACGCGCCAGCGGCAGCGCCACGGTGAAAAAACTGTCCCACGGCGAAGCCCGCAGGCTCGCCGCCGTTTCCAGCGGGCGTTTGCCGATGGCCTCGAAAGCGTTCTGGATCGGCTGCACCACGAAAGGCAGGGAATAGAACACCGAAGCCACAACCAGTCCGGCAAAAGAAAATGGCAGGCGCGCGAGGCCCAAGCTGTCCATCAGGCGCCCGGCGGGGCCGTGCGGCCCCATGAACAGCAGGAGATAAAAACCCAATACCGTGGGCGGCAACACGAGTGGCAAGGTCACGAGCGCGCCGAGCGGCCCTTTCAGGATCGAGCGCGTGCGCGCGAGCCACCACGCGATCGGCGTGCCGACAAGCAGCAGCAGCGCGGTGACGAGCGCCGCGAGCTTGATGGTGAGCCAGACGGCGGCGAGGCTGGAAGCATCCATTGGCTGTTCCGTTTTCAGGGGAGTTCAGGGAAGAAATCGCCGCAAGGAAATCAGCGCCGCTACGCCCCGCGTCAGGAAACGAACAGCCTTCCACCTCGTCATTGCGAGGCGCGCAGCGCCGCGGCCATCCACGCAGCGGTTCAATTTGCCGGGACGCCGCCACACGCTGGCCGGCCATCTGGATTACCGCGTCGCTGCGCGCCTCGCAATGACGGGTCCTTCCAAAGAATTCCTCTCGCCCCTTGAAGGGGAACCAGCCATACGGAACAAAGCGACGCCGATCAAATCCGCGCCCTGTCAAACGTTTCTTCTATTTGCGGTAGCCGTAGGATTTGATGATCGCGTCGGCTTTCGGCCCCTTGAGATATTCGGTGAAGGCGCGCGCGGCGGCGCTGTCCTTGCCTTTGGCGAGAATGACCGCGTCCTGGCGGATGGGTTCGTACAGATCGGCGGGTACGATCCAGGCGGAGCCGCTGGTGACCTTGCCATCCTTGTAGACTTGCGAGAGCGCGACGAAACCCAGTTCGGCATTGCCGGTGGAGACAAACTGATGCGCTTGCGCGATATTGTTGCCCTTGACGATCCTGGCTTGCAGCTTGTCCTGCAAGCCAAGCTTGGCGAGCGTCTCGATGGCCGCCGTGCCGTAAGGCGCTTTCTGGGGATCGGCGATGGACAAATGCTCGAAAGCGCCCGAACTCAATACCGCGCCCTTGTCGTCGACCACGCCTTCCTTCGCGCTCCACAGGACGAGCGCGCCGATGGCGTAGGTAAAGCGGCTGTCCGCGACAGTGTGCCCTTCCTTTTCCAGTTTGGCCGGGGTGGTGTCGTCGGCGGCGAGAAGGACTTCAAAGGGCGCGCCCTGCCCGATCTGGGCATAGAACTGGCCCGTGGAACCGAAAGAGGCCGTGACCTTGTGGCCGGTTTCCTTTTCGAATTCCGCCGCGATGTCTTTCGCCGGCGCGGTGAAATTGGCCGCGACAGCGACCTGTACTTCATCGGCGCGGGCGGATTGGGCAAAAACAGCCATGGCGGCCATGGCGGCACAAGAGAGAAAACGGAAGGCGGATGACATGGACGACTCCTCGAAAAAAGGTGATGCAAGGGACGGAAACAACCGGTGAAACGCTCAATCGCAGAACGCCAGGATGACGCTCGACGATTTGAAGAACGCGCAGGCGGCAACGCCCGGCGCGAGGCCCAGTTTTTCGCGGCTTTCATTGGTGACCACCGCGGTGATGCTGCGATCCGAGGGCAGCGTCAGCGTGACTTCGCTATTGATCGGGCCGGGGGAGACGGCGGCGACTTCACCCCATAACTGATTGCGCGCGGTCAATTGCAGATCGCGGTCGACCGCCAGCATCACCGATGAGGATTTCACCAGCGCGATCACCTCGCTGCCCATGGCGAGACCGAGGGTTTCGGCGCTGGCGCGGGTGATGACGGCGGCGATTTCGTTGTGTTCGTCGAGCCGCAGGCGCACCTCGTAATCGACGCCGCCGTCGATCAATCCAGAGACGATGCCGACAAGCTGGTTGCGCGCGCTGGTCCTGATCCCCATGCGGCGGATCATCCTGCGGAATTCCCGCTGGTCGCAGGCGCCCGCCTCGCGCAATCTCACGGAGAGGCGGTCGAGCATGGCCTGGTACTCAAGCTCCAGCGCGCGATACATCGCCACGAGCTTTTCGCCGTATCCGGTGAGCTGGGTGCCGCCTCCCCGGCGTCCCCCCGTGGCCCGCGCCACGACCGGTTCGGGGGCGAGGTTGTTGAGGGTATCGACCGCGTCCCATGCCGCCTTGTACGACAGGGGTACGGCGCGGGAAGCGCGGTTGATCGAGCCATAGCGGCCGATTTCTTCGAGCAGGCGGATGCGGGTATCGGTCAGGGCCACGCCGGCCTCGTTTTCGAGTTGCATGCGGGCGAGAAAATGGTGGATGTCGGTGCGCATGGGAAGTCCTTGCGTTGTGTGATCGTTTTTCTATAAAGCTAACTTCATGCCTGGACAGGATTTCCTGTGGTTGCAAGGCTATAGAATGAATGTTTACAGTGACGCCCGGACAAAATTGTTGGGTTCCCGACAATTTTGTGTCGTATACGATACAGCGATACAGCGATACAACGATGCCGAACGAGGAATCCCTGTGAAAGTCAGCGCCCGCAATGTTTTCAAAGGCAAGGTCGGTGCGGTCAAGACCGGCGCGGTCAACGCGGAAGTCGATGTTGTCCTGGAAGGGGACGACCATCTGACGGCGGTCATTACCGTGGAGAGCGTCAAAACGCTCGCGCTGGCCGTTGGCAAGCCGGTGGTTGCCATGGTCAAGGCGCCCTGGGTGATGTTGATGACCGATCAGGCAAATGTTCGTCTGTCGGCGCGCAACTGCCTCGCGGGTACGATCAAATCGGTCCAGTCCGGGGCGGTCAATGCCGAAGTGACCCTCGCGCTTCCCGGCGGCACGGAAATTTCGGCGATCGTCACCCGCGAATCGGTCAATGAACTCGGCCTCAAGCCCGGCGTGGCCGCCACCGCGGTCATCAAGGCATCGAGCATCATTCTTGGCGTGCCGGGCTGACGGCAGCAACCAGGAATCGGATCCGGCCGGGGCGCGTTGCTTCGCTCCATCAGGTGAAAAGGGAGAAGAAAGCGGGGACAAGTGTCCCGTTTTCCGCCCCGGCCCGGCCATTCACGATAAGCTGCGCGCCACGTACCGCGCCCCGCCCGGCTATGCCTTCCGAATTCGACCTCATCCGCCGCCATTTCACCCGCCCATCCACGCACACCGATCTGGCCGCCGGTGACGATGCGGCGCTCGTCAGGATTGCGGCAGGCAGGCAATTGGCGGTGACGACCGACACGCTCGTGGCGGGCACGCATTTCTTCCCCGGCGCCGCGCCACGCGATTTGGGGTGGAAAACCTTGGCGGTCAACCTGTCCGATCTGGCGGCAATGGCCGCCGCGCCGCGCTGGGCGACACTCGCCCTTACCCTGCCGGACATCGACGAAAACTGGATTGCCGCTTTCGCCGATGGCTTTTTCGACTGTGCCGGACGATACGACGTGGACATCGTCGGCGGCGACACCACGCGCGGGCCGCTCGCCATGACCGTGACCCTGTTCGGCGAAATACCGGCGGGCGCGGCGATTACCCGCGCGGGAGGGAAAGCGGAGGACGATCTGTGGGTTTCCGGCCAGCCGGGGCTGGCGGCGCTGGGATTGGCCTGCCTGCAAGGACGCGCCCGGCTCGCCGATACCCGCCGCGCGCTCATCGCCCTGCACCGCCCGACGCCTCGCGTCGAACTGGGGCTGGCATTGCGCGGTCTGGCGCATGCGATGCTCGACATCTCCGATGGCCTCGCGGGCGATCTTGCCCACATGTGCGAACGCTCCGGCCTCGGCGCGCAGCTCGACGCGGCAGCCCTACCGTTGGCGGCGCTGCGCGAAACCGGCGCGAATGAAATCCTCGCCCGCCATTGTCTGCTCGCGGGCGGCGATGACTACGAACTACTCTTCGCCGCCCCCGCCGCGAAGCGCGAGCGCCTCGCCGCGCTCGCCCGCCGCCTTGGCCTGCCCCTCACCCGCATCGGCCATCTCACCGCCCACACCGGAACCCTGTCGCTGCGCGAATCCAACGGAGACATGCGCCCGCTCGCGCCATCCGGCTACGATCACTTCGCCGCCGCCTGAATCGGGCCGCGGCGAGGCGAGGCGCGCCAATGGCGCGCGGACATCGCGCGCCAGCCTCGCAATAGCGCCCGGCCGTCACCGTCGTGGAAAACGGGTGCTAGAATATCAAAAGATTTGCAGTACCCGGCAGTACCGTCAGTTGAGATTCAAAATGAAATTTCTTTTATTGTTATTACCTGTTATCGTGGTTTCAGTGGTCCACATTGCGCAACCCCGGTTCCACCCCTTGGCGAAAGTATCGGTGCAGAATGCGGCGATGGCGGCGGACTGCGAAAAAATAAAACAATGCGTACAAGCCGCATACGCATGGCCACCAGAATTACAGGATTGCCCCGCCCTGCTGCCGCCATTGACATTCAGATACCGCGCCGTAAATGGCAAATGGGGTTATAACATCGACCATGGCGTATGCGGTAAAGAACAGATCATCGCACCGCGATTCGATGCCGCCGGGAAATTCGGCAATAACGGATTGGCAAAAGTCAAAATCAATGGCAGATGGGGTTACATCAATCTCAAGGACAACGAAACAATTCCCCTGCTGTTCGACGAAACCGGCGATTTCGACGGCGACCTCCTTCCCATCAAGACCAACGGCAAATGGGGCTACCTCGACGCAGCGGCGCGGGCGGTCGTGCCCCCGAGTTTCCAGGCGGTCTCGGGCATCTGGCGCGACGGCCTCTCCGCCGTGCGAATCGACGAAAAATGGGGCTACATCAACATCGGCGGCGACTTCACCATTGCGCCGGGGTTCGATCAGGCCACCGAATTCCGGGACGGGCTGGCGAGGGTCGAATCGAACCGCAAATGGGGCGTCATCAACACCCGCGGCGAAGTCATCATCCCCCTGAATTTCGATACGATATTCACGACCGGCGACCCTCAATTATTCATGGTATCCAATCGTCGCAAATTCGGCTATTTCGACACCCTCGGCAACGAAATCATCCCCACTCTTCTCTCCCGCCCGCTCAAAACGAAGCGCGACAGCGGTGGACTGATCCAGGTCAATCTCGACAAATCCCTGACCGCGCCAATCCACGCCAATCCCGATGACCCCACGATTCCCATCGACGGATGGTTCTACCTCGACGCGGAAAAAGAGAAAATGCGTTTCGACGAAAACGGCAAAGCCCTCCTTTGGCGCGGCAATGGCTGGTTTCATATCACCCCCGAAGGCGGGCTGGTGAAATACAAAGGGAAAATCAAACCATGATCCCGCCGGGGGGATATCAGGAATCGGGTATCAGGAATCAGAAGAAATCATCGGGCTGGAGCGCCCGCATACCGGATCCGATCCCTGATTACGGATTGTGCGTGGCGGCGCGCGGGCGTCAGGTCCGCGCCGCGATATAAGCCTTGATCGCCTCGACATCCGGGGCCATGACTTCGACCCGCTGCGGCAAGGTTTCCAACGCCCCCAGATCGGTGGGGATTTCGGGATCGTGGCCGAGCGCCTCGCGGATCGCGGCGGCGAACTTCGCCGGCTGCGCGGTCTCCAGCACCAGCAGCGGCACACCGGCGGGCAGGCTGGCGGCATGGCAGCGGGCCACGGTCATCCCGTCGGCGGTGTGGGGGTCGATCGTCACGCCATGGCGCGCGTATACGTCCCGGATAGCCGCCAGGCGGTCGGCATGCGCGCTGCAGCCGGAGACGAAGCCGAACTCCGGCAAGCGCGCGAAGTATGGCGTGCCCGACAGGTCGAAAGCGCGCCCCGCCTCAATCTCCGCCCACAACCCGGCAAGCTTTTCCGCATCGCCCCCCACGAGGTCGTAAATGAAGCGCTCGAAATTCGACGCCTTGGAAATATCCATCGACGGGCTGGACGTGACGCGGGTTTCGGCGGCCTGGCGCGGGCGATAGACGCCGGTGCGGAAGAACTCGTCGAGCACATCGTTTTCGTTGGTGGCGAGGATGAGCCTCGCGATCGGCAGTCCCATCCGGCAGGCGATGTGTCCGGCGCAGATATTGCCGAAATTGCCCGAGGGCACGCAGAAGGCGACCTGTTCGTCATTGCCCGCGGTCGCGGCGAAATAGCCCTTGAAGTAATAGACGATCTGCGCCGCCACCCGCGCCCAGTTGATCGAATTGACCGCACCAATACGGTGGCGCGCCTTGAAGGACGCATCGCCGGAGACCGCCTTCACGATGTCCTGCGCCTCGTCGAACATGCCGGTGACGGCGATGTTGAAAATATTGGCGTCGGCGAGCGTATACATCTGCGCGCGCTGGAAGGCGCTCATCTTTCCGTGCGGCGAGAGCATGAACACCCTGACCCGCGCCTTGCCGCGCATCGCGTACTCCGCCGCCGAGCCGGTATCGCCGGAAGTCGCGCCAAGGATGTTGATCGTCTCGCCGCGCGCCTCCAACACATATTCAAAAAGATTGCCCAGGAGCTGCATCGCCATGTCCTTGAAGGCGAGCGTGGGGCCGTTCGAGAGCGCCAGCAGCCCCAGCCCGCCCGGCTCCAGCCAATGCAGCGGCGTGATCTGCGCCGGATCGTCGCCGGCACGGGCATGGCGGTAAACATCGGCGGTATACGTGCGTTCGCAGATGCCGCGCAGATCGGCAGCGGGAATATCACCGATGAAGCGCGACAGAATCTCGAACGCCAGTCCGGCATAGGAGAGCTTGCGCCAGGCATCGAGTTCGGCGCGTTCGACGCGGGGATAGGATACCGGCAGGTACAAACCGCCATCCGGGGCCAACCCGCCGAGGAGGATGTCGCAGAATTCGGATTGACCGGCATGGCCGCGGGTAGAAATGTATTTCACGGAAAATTCCTTGGAAGCTCATATCAAGGGGCGGGGATCGGGAAAATCACCGTTGCGGGATGCGCTTTCCGCACCGTGCCCCCTGGCCCTCTTGCGGGCCAGTATTCTATCGTCTGAAATGACGCGCACGTCGACCGGCGGGGAAGAATTGCCGTGGCGCGCCGGCTGCCGCGGATGACGCCTTTCATACCGAATCCGGCGCGGCGGGCGTGAAAGCGCGCGCGAACGATCTTGAACCACTGGATGACACGATGACGCTCGCAGCACTGGAACCCCCTCCCGGCGACGCCGCCCCCGAACGGCGGACCGTGGAATTCGCGCTCTCCGGCCTGGCCTGCGCCGCCTGCGCGGCGCGCGTGGAACGGCAGCTCAACAAGCTCCCCGGCGTCGAGGCGGCGGTCAACTTCGCCGCCGAGCGCGCGCATGTACGCTTCGATCCCGGCGCGACCAGCGTCGAACAACTGATCACGACGATCGAAAAGACCGGCTTCACTGCCACCGTGTCGACCCATGCCACGCGGGACGCGGAAAAGGCGCGGCGGGCTGCGGCGAGAAAAGAGGAAAAACGCCGCTTCCTCATCGCCGCCCTCCTCACCCTGCCCTTGCTCGCGCAAATGCCTTTCATGCTCATGGGCGAGGCGCACCACGACATCCTGCCGCGCTGGCTGCAATTCATCCTGGCGACCCCCGTGCAATTCTGGAGCGGCTGGCGCTTTTATCGCGGCGGCTTCTCCGCCCTGCGCGGCGGCGCGGGCAACATGGACGCGCTGGTCGCCCTGGGCGCCAGCATGGCCTGGGGCTACAGCGCCGTGGTCACGCTGGCCGGACTGCATCAATACCATGTCTATTTTGAGGCCTCGGCCAGCATCATCACGCTCGTTTTGCTGGGCAAACTCCTCGAATCCCACGCCAAGGCCAGAACCGCCGCCGCCATCGAATCCCTGGCGCGCTTGCAGCCGCGGACGGCGCGTATCGAGCGAGACGGCGGACTCGTCGAAACGCCGGCGGCGGAACTGATCCCCGGCGACATTTTCATCGTGCGCGCGGGCGAAGCCGTGCCTGTCGATGGCGAAGTGCTCGGCGGCGAATCCCACATCAACGAGTCCATGCTGACGGGCGAGGCCATGCCCGTCGCCAAGAGTGTCGGCGGCAAGGTCTATGCCGCCACGGTCAACGGCAACGGCCTCCTGCGCTGCCGCGCGACTGGCGTGGGGGCGCACACCCTGCTGGCCGGCATCATCCGCCTGGTCGAAGAGGCGCAGGGTTCCAAGGCCAATGTCCAGCGCCTCGCGGATCGCCTCGCCGCCGTCTTCGTCCCCGTCGTCGCCGGCATCGCCGCCGCGACCTTTCTCGCCTGGTGGGGACTCGCCGGCAACTTCACCGCGGCCCTGGTCAACGCCGTCGCCGTGCTGGTCATCGCCTGCCCCTGCGCGCTGGGCCTGGCAACGCCGACGGCCATCATGGTCGGAACCGGGCAGGGCGCGCGGCGCGGCATCCTGATCCGCAACGCGCAAGCGCTGGAACTGGCGGAAAAACTGGAGACACTCGCCGTCGACAAGACCGGCACGCTGACCACGGGAACGCCCGCCGTCACCGCTGTCTTCCCCACCCGCGCCGGGACGGGCGAAACGGACATCCTCGCCCTGGCCGCCAGTCTGGAACAAGCCTCCGCCCATCCGCTCGCCGCCGCCATTCTGGCGTTTGCGCGCGCGCGCAATCTGGAAATTCCGCCGCTCACGGACGAGGCGCGAACAGTTCCCGGCGGCGGGCTGCAAGGCGCGGTCAATGGCGTCCAGGCGCACATCGGCTCGCCGTCCTGGCTGGCCGCGCAAGGCTTCATCATCCCCGCCATCCCGCCGGAACTGGCAGGGCAAAGCATCGTCGCCGTGGCCGTCAACGGCGAAATCCTGGGCCTGATCGGCATCGCCGACCCCTTACGGACAAGCTCGCGCACAGCGCTTGCCCGCCTCGCCCGCCTGGGCGTCGAAGTCGTCATGCTGACCGGCGACAACGCCGAGACCGCCGCGGCCACCGCCCGCGCGGCGGGCATCGCCCGTTTCGAGGCGGGCGTCCTGCCCGGCGGCAAGGCCGCGGCCATTGAAGCGCTGAAAGCTTCCGGCAAACGGGTGGGCATGGCGGGCGACGGCATCAACGACGCCCCCGCGCTCGCCGCCGCCGACGTGAGCTTCGCCATGGGCGCGGGCGCCGACATCGCCATGCGGACGGCGGACATCACCCTCATGAAGAACGACCTCGACGGCGTCGCCGACGCCATCGCGCTCTCCCGCGCCACGCTCGCCAAGATTCGCCAGAACCTCTTCTGGGCCTTCATCTACAACATCCTCGGCATCCCCGCCGCCGCACTCGGCTTTCTCAACCCTGTCGTAGCCGGCGCGGCGATGGCGCTCTCCTCGGTGTCGGTGGTGAGCAATTCGCTCCTCCTGCGACCCCGGAAAAACTGACCTGTCTCCCCGGCGGCCCCTCCTCCCGCGCCGCCCATCGAAAGAACTCGTCATTGCGAGGCGCAAAGCACCGTGGCAATC
>JAITLI010000151.1 GCA_031277975.1 Azoarcus sp. | reverse complement strand
GCGAAAGCCTCCCCCACTTCGTCATTGCGAGGCGCGCAGCGCCGTGGCAATCCATGCGGCGGTTCGAATCAGCGGCGCGGCATCGAGACCGCACCGGACAAAAGACGGGCCTGGAAGGGGAAAACCTTCCAGGCCCGCTTTTTGCCGACAAAGAGCATCGGACGACGTAGCAGCCAGCCTTACCAGGCTACTTTGTATTCACCTTTCCTACCTGGGTCACCGCGACCGTCGCGGTCTTGCCGCCCGCGCTGAACGTGACCGTGCCTGTCCGTTTTGCCGTAGAGGTATTCTCCGTCATTTGCAACAGCGCCTGGCCGCTCGGGGTGCGCGTTACCGTCAACCACTTCGCGCTCGACACCGCCGTCCATTGCGACTGGTTCGTCGTGACCGTCACGCCCCATGAACCCGCCCTCGATACCGGGTGGTGCCATGACGCGGAGGACAACTCCAACGTCGTCGCTCCGGCCTGCGTCACACGGAACGTCACGGTTTTATTACCCGCGCTGAACGTGACCGTGCCTATCCGGGACGCCGTCGTGGTATTCGCCGTCACCTTCAATGTCACTTGGCCGCTGTTCTTGCCCGAGGCGGGGGATACCGTCAGCCATGATTGGTTCGACGTCGCCGTCCACTGCGACTGGTTCGTCGTCACCGTCACGTTCAATGAAGCTGCCGCCGCTGGCGCGGACCATGACGAGGGCGATACCGACAGCGTCGCTGCCGCGCCAGCTTGGGTCACCTTGATCTCGCTCGTCAACCCCCCGGCCCGGACCGTGATCCAGGCCGTCCGCTCCTGGCCGGTCGTGTTCGGCGCCGCAGACACAGACAATTTGCCGCTATAGCGTCCCGATTTCGGGCTGGCCGTCAACCACCCCGGTACCGGCGACTCGATCGTCCACGTTCTCAAATCCGTTTCGACGCCAATCGCCAGCGTCGCGCCGTCAGGCGATGCCTTCCACTGATCGACCGAGGTCTCCAGCTTTCCGAATACCCGGCTGATTGCTTCGAGATAAGCCATTTTCGACGCTGACTTGGCAATCGGCTCGACTATGCCACCCTCCATGAATTCGTTCCAGGCGTAGATTTTGCCCAACCCCAAGGTCGTGTCTGGGTAGTCGGCCATGAACTTGCGCGCCTGCCTCAAATGATCCTCAAATTCTTTCGGGTCGTTGGGATACGAACCGTTGTGCGCTTCTTCGGCAGTGACGACGAGATTCGCCGACCGGCGGTTCTCGGTGAGCGGTGTCTGATTCCAGCCCGCCGTCATTGGGACGATCCGCTTCTGAACTTCCTGCGGGTTGCGGTTATCCGGGAAATAATCCTCCAGACCGCTGTACCACTGCCGTTTGTAGAAACCGGCCAGCTCTTCGTAGCTCTCGGAATAGATTTCCTTTGTCGTGTTCCAGGTCGGTGCCGAGTGGTAGTTGTATGGGGACTCGGCGTCAAAACCGCCTACCAAGGAGACCATGTTCCAATGCGCGGTGTTGTTGCCGAAACCGGAAACCAGGAACAGGCCATCAAAACCCCTTTCGCGGGCCAGTTCATCGGCTATCGCGTTCAAGTCCTGCAAAACCAGCAGATACTTCCCCCGGCCACCGGGGTGGCCGTCGAGGTCTGCGTAATAGGTTATGCCGTCACGGACGTATTCGGGGCCCGGATAGCGTTCCTCCGCTTGGTCTTTCGCCCAGGGGATCAGGCGGCTGCTGGCTGTGCCGTGCATGTACACCACTGGCTGGTTGTCGATCCGCAGATACTCCGACCGGCTCATATACTGTTCCAGCCACCTGTTCACAATCCGGGGCCAAAGTGCCATGGTCAGGTCATCCTTTGGCACCCCTCCGGAAGCCGACGCATTGCGATCACGTATGACTTCGTTATAGTCCCACAGAAGCGCAAACGCCAGATCCTTGTGCGACGGTGCCGCCAAGTAAGTGTCGATCGACGGCTCCGACTTCGATTTCCCGGACGGGTTCCACAGCCACAAGTAGCTGACGTAGTCGATTCCGTAGTCCGCCATCCATGCCAGTTGCTGCTCCGCCACGTCCGGGAAAGCGCCAAGGTCGCGCTGGTTATACCAGCCCAGTTCGGGTTCGCGTTCAGGGGTGTGATCCTTGACCAGCACCCACGGGTCTGCCGCAATCGCCGCACCCCAGTTCCAGAAGTTCGGCTCCCAGACGTTGTTGACCGTCATTCCTACCATCGGCTCCGCGAAATCCGACGAGCGGCGATCCGCTTTGGCCGCTCCGCGCGACTGTTCTGCCGTAGCTTTGGAATCGGCTCCCTGGCCCGTCCCGGCCCCGGAATAAAAGGACGGCTGGGCCTCCGCTGCAATTGCAGGCCCTGTCGGAAAAAATACTGAACCAAGAACCACCAACAAACAAGATATGCAAGCCAGAAGTTTTGTTTTCATCGTAATTGCCTCGATTGGAATCATGAATAGCAGACGCGGCCGATTTGATTACCGCTGGTCGTGGAGCCTGTCATGACGCTGAGGCTACGCCCACTCTTCCGCGCAATGCCACGGGCGAGTCTATACATTTTATTTTCGGCATGCAATCCCGCTGGATGTCTTTTCATCCATTCGAGGCGAGTGCGCTGTAGTCAGTGCCGCCGTGCTCCGATTCGTCAATGATGGGGCGGAAGACGGAACGGAGGGGCGCTCAGGAAGGCCGGAGATCGGGAATAGGTTCCTGGCCGCGCCACAACGCCCGGTACGCCGCCGCCCGCGCGCCTGGATCGGGGGCGTCGAAGACATCGGAGATCACCGCCACGAGATCGGCTCCCGCGGCGATGATTTCGCCCGCCCTGACGAGGGTGATGCCTCCGATCGCCGCCACCGCCACGCCCAGTTCGCGCCGCGCCCGCCCGAGCAGTCCGGGAGGCGCGCGCGCCGCTGTCGGTTTGGTGGGCGAGGCGAACATCGCGCCGAAGGCGACGTAATCGGCCCCCGCCGCCGCGCCCGCCACGGCCCGGGGCCATTCGCCATAGCACGACACGCCGAGGATGCGGCCCGGCCCCCGCGCGTCGAGCGCCTTCCTCGCCGCCGCTGGATCGCCGTCGCCGCCGCCGAGGTGTACGCCGTCGGCGTCGAGTTCGAGCGCGAGTTCCACTGCGTCGTTGACGATCAGCGGCACGCCGGCGGCGCGGCATGCCGCGAGCAGTCGTCCAGCCTGTTCGCGGCGCAGCGCCGGGGGCGCGAGTTTGTTGCGGTATTGCAGGAGCGCCGGACGGCCATCCAGTACCCGGGCGGCTCTGTCCAGCAAGCGCGCCGTATCCGGTTCGTCCGGCGTTACCGCATACAAACCCTTCCACCGCGCCGGGCGAGGTTCGCTCCGGGGTTCGCTCATCTGTCTTTTTCCACCTTTTTCAATTCCACGCCAGCCGGTACCGAGGACTTGTCCCTATATCGAAGCGCCGCTTTTGCGGTATGCTTGCCGCCGATCGTAACAATTTCCATCTGATCGCGGTGCCTGGGGCGTCGCGTCTCCGAGGGCACAGTGCATGGATCTGAGCGGACTCAAAGTGATGGTCATCGACGACAGTAATACTATTCGCCGCAGCGCCGAGATTTTTCTCAGCCAGGCGGGGTGTCACGTTTTATTGGCCGAAGACGGCTTCGACGCATTGTCCAAAATTACCGACCATCACCCGGACGTCATCTTCGTTGACATCATGATGCCTCGCTTGGACGGATACCAGACCTGTGCCCTCATCAAAAAGAATCCCAGGTTGGCGACGACGCCGGTAATCATGCTGTCTTCCAAGGACGGGCTTTTCGACCGCGCCCGCGGGCGCATGGTGGGTTCCGACGAGTATCTCACCAAGCCTTTCACGAAAGACAGCCTGATCAAGGCGGTTTCCGAACACAGCAGCAATCGCGCGCGCTGAAAATCAATTCATCCACAATGCCCCAGAGGGACCTACCGACGATGCCAATCAAAAAGATACTCGTAGTCGACGACTCGCCCACCGAGCGGCTGGCGTTGAGCGAAGTCCTGATACGCAGCGGTTATCAGGTCGTCACCGCCGAAAACGGCGAGGACGCAATCGCCAGAAGCCGCAGTGAATTGCCCGACCTGATCCTCATGGATGTCGTCATGCCCGGCATGAACGGCTATCAGGCCACGCGCACGATATCGCGCTGGGAAACCACCCGCGATATTCCGATCATCATGTGTACCAGCAAGGGGCTCGAAACCGACAGGATTTGGGGTATGCGCCAGGGCGCATACGATTACATCGTCAAGCCCGTCGATCATACCGCCCTGCTCGCGCGCATCAAGAGCATTGGTTGAGCGATCATGTCCAAACGGATCAGCCTGCGCGAGTTTCAGGAAAACCTCGCCCGCCGCCTGGCCGAAGCCCACGCCGCCGAACACCGAGGACTGCTCGGCGTCCAGGCGGGCGAAGAGAATTGGCTGTTGGACTTGCCCGAAGCGGGCGAAATCATCATGCCGTCCCTGCTGGCCCCGGTACCGCTCACGCACGAGTGGTTCCGCGGGCTGATCAATGTGCGCGGCATTTTGTACAGCGTGGTCGATCTGTCGCGCTTCCATGGCGGCCTGCCCGTGTCCTCGCTGTCGGGTCAGAGCCGCTTGCTGCTGGTCGGCGCGCGTCAGGGCGTGAATTGCGCCGTTCTGGTATCGCGCGTACTCGGCTTGCGCAACGAAGAAGATTTCGATGTTGACAGCGAGGCGGACGACCCGCGTCCATGGGTCAGCCGGCGCCTGCGGGATGCGAACAACCATCTCTGGCTGCGGCTGGATGTATCACAGCTTCTGATAAACAACATCTTTCTCGACGCTGGCGTGAGTTGATTCGTGGCGTCATTCCTTCCCAAAGAATCAGATCATCTTCAATCTCTCATCTGGACCAGTGAATTACAACTGCGGCGGAGCAAGGTAAATGGCATTCAAGCTCTTTTCAAATAATACTTCGGCTGAACAAGAGCCGCCCTCGGATACTACTATTCTGGAAAGTGCGGATCCGCATGTGAGATCGCTGACCGCGGAACGAATCGCGGTGGCATCTGGCGAACAGCAATCGTCGGGCGCCGGACGCGTGCGCCCATTGGCATTCGCATTCGTAATATTCGCTATAGTGACCGCGGCCCTGATGTTTTATCAGAACCTGCGAATCAGCAATGTCGCGCAGCAGGTCACGCGGACCGGCGAATTGCAGGGACTATCGCAACAAATCGCCAAGGCGGGACAATTGGCTTTGCAGGGACAGGCGGATGCATTCGACGAACTCCGGACGGGGCAGGACAGATTCAACGCCCTGGTGGTTTCCCTCGGGCGTGGCGGCGATTTCAATCAATTGTTGTCGATTCCATTGAGCGCCGATGAACAGAGCAAGCTCCATGCCGTCAGCGCGAGCTGGGATCAAATGAAAGAAGACGTCCAGACGCTCATCGAACGCGAGGCCGCGCTCGTCTCGTTTGCCAGCCAGTCCGGGGTAAACCGCGAAAGCTCCTCCATGGTGCAGTTGGCCGAGTTGCTCGTTGCGCTCAAGTCGCCCGGCGGCAACCTGCAAAACCTTCGGGCGGCGATGAACAATCTCGCCGGCGACCTGGATCTGCTGCTTGAGGCCAAACGCGCGGGAGACCGGCTTTCCGAACAATCGAAAACCGTTTTCGAGAATGCGGGAACATTGGGCAAGGCTTTCACCCAGACCGCGCACATCACCGATGGTATTTCGGTGGCGACCGTGGTCTGTGCGCTCGGTGCGCTGATCATGCTGATCGTCCTGGCCAAGGTCTACAGCAGCGACGTTGCCACCCGCCAGGCCAGCATCGACCGGCAGCGCCAGAGTTCCGAGGATGAACGCGACCGCACACAGGCCGCGATCCTGCGCCTGATGAACGAAATGGGCGACCTTGCCGACGGCGACCTCACCATCCGCACCACGGTGTCGGAAGACATCACCGGCGCAATCGCCGACTCGGTGAACTACACCATCGAAGAACTGGCGATGCTGGTGAGCCGGATCAACGACGCCGCCGGGCGCGTGACCACCGCCACTCAGACCGCCCAGCACACCTCCGCCGAACTGCTCGACGCCACCGAACGCCAGTCGCTCCAGATCCAGGAAGCGGGTTCCACCGTGCAAGCCGTGGCGCAACAGATGACCGAATCGTCCGAACGGGCGCTGCATACCGCGCAGGTTGCCCGCCGCTCGCTGGAATCAGCGCGCAAAGGGGCCGACGCGGTGGAAAACACCATCCGCGGCATGAACGCGATCCGCGAGAAAATCCAGGAAACCTCGAAGCGTATCAAGCGTCTGGGTGAATCCTCACAGGAAATCGGCGAGATCGTGGAACTGATTTCCGACATTACCGAACAAACCAACGTGCTGGCTCTGAACGCCGCCATCCAGGCGGCTTCCGCGGGTGAAGCCGGGCGCGGCTTCACCGTGGTCGCGGAAGAAGTGCAGCGGCTGGCGGAACGTTCAGCCGAAGCGACCAAGCAGATCGCGGCGATCGTGAAGACCATCCAGACCGATACCCAAGATGCCGTCGGCGCCATGGAAAACGCTACCCGCGACGTGGTCGAGGGCGCGCGCTTGTCGGATGCCGCTGGTCAGGCGCTGGCTGAAATGGGCCAGGTCTCCATGGATGCCGCCCATCTGATCGAACAAATCTCCACCGACACGCAAGACCACGTTGCTGAAGCCACCAGGGTCGCCGAAACGATGAAAGACATCCTCGCCATTACTGAACAGACGACTCTTGGAACCAAACAAACGGCGGAATCGGTGGGGCAGCTTGCCGATCTCGCGATCGAACTCAAGGGTTCGGTCTCCGGTTTCAAGGTTTGATTCGATATTCATTTTTATCCGGATACGCTAACAGCATGGGAACACATCCATGACGCGAACCAACGAACCTGATCTCGGGCCCCTGTCCTGGGTCAAGGGCGAAATCGACCAGGCATTGTCGCGCGCGGTCGACAGCATCAGGCAAGCACATGTTTCGGCTGGCGGCCCCGCCAAGGCGCAGTTCGCGCAAACCCATCTGCATCAGGTATACGGAGCGCTGTCCATCATCGGACTGGACGGGCTGACCAATTTTGTCGCGGCGTTGGATTTATTCCTCGGTACGCTCGCGCGCGGCGAATTGCCGACCGACGAAGCCAGTGTCAGGCTCGCCAGCCGGGCGCTCGCCAGCATCGGTAACTATCTCGACGAACTGGTTCATGGCGCGCCGGATCAACCTCTGCGCCTGCTGCCGCTTTATCGGGAATTGGTGAGCGCCCGCGGCGAGGCGCCTCCGTCCCCCGCCGATCTTTTCTTCCCCGACCTGTCGGTGCGCATTCCGCGCCACGAAGGCGCCCCTGAATTCAATGCCGCGGATCGCCTGCACCAGCGCCGGGTCATGCGTCTGCGCTTCCAGCGCGGGTTGCTCGACTGGCTGCACCGCGCCGATACCGCCGGTGTGGACGCCATGCGCGCCGCATTGGCCGGACTCGAAATCAGCGAAGACAATCCCGGCATGCGCGCTTTGTGGTGGGCCGGGCAAGCCTTCGTCGACACGCTCGCCGCCACGCCGTCCGCCGAACTGTCCACGGTCAAATATCTGTTGTCCCGGCTCGAAGCCCAGTTGCGCCACGCCGGCGACGGTCCACAAGTCTTGCCCGAACGCCTGTTGCGCGAATTGCTTTTTTGCATCGCCAACAGGCCCGCCGCCACGCCGATCCAGCATGCGGCGCGCAAGGCGTGGCAGCTCGATTCCCTGATTCCGGAAAAGAATCTGGTCGTCAGCGACCTGCCGCTCGCCCCCCTGCTCCAGGAATTGCATTCCCGCCTGAACAACATCAAGGATGAGTGGAATACCTTCGGCGAACAAGGCGCCACGGCATTGCCCGAATTCACTGGTCGGCTTGAAGCGTTCGCCAAATCCTCCTCCGTCATGGGGCGGCCCGTCCTCGACAGGCTGCTCGGCGGCATGTGCCGCTTCATCGTATGGTTGAGCACGAATCCGCAACGCTATTCCGAACCCATTGCCCTTGAATTCGCTGCCGCGCTGCTGCTGGTCGAGGTGGCCCTCGACCGCGGCCTGCCCGACTCCGGCTTCCAGACCCAGGTCGTCGATGCCCTCTCGCGCCTGGAAACGCTTGCCCGCGGCGAAGACGTCAGCGCCACCCCCAGCGCCGCCGGGGTGGAGTCCGCGCGCAAGCAGCAGGAAAAAGAAGCGCTGGCGCAGCTCTCGCACGAGATTCTTTCCAGCCTCGCTACCGTCGAACAAACCCTTGACGACTTTTTCCGCGATCACGCCAAGCGCGCGCCGCTGACGGGTCTGACCGCGCCCCTGCACCAGATCGAAGGCGCGCTCACCATGCTGGGCGAAACCGAGGCCATTTCCCTGATCCGGGAAGCGGGTAAAACCATCGCCCATCTGGCCAGCGGCGAGTCGCCCGTCAACGAAGCCGAACTCACCGAGCTTGCCCAGCGCTTCTCGGCGCTCGGCTTTTTCGTCCAGTCGTTGCAACACAGCCGGACGTCCATCGAAAACTACCTGTATCCACAATCGCCCGCCGAGCCGCGCGAAGTTGAAATCGACCTGCCGGAACTTCCGGAGATCCCCGCCGTTCAGGCGCCCGCAGAGCCGGTGGCGCATAGCGTGAGCGCGCCGCGGGATGGCGTCGAGACTTTCCCTTCTTTCGAGATCGAGGCCAGGGGCGAGGCCAAGCCCAAGCCCAGGCCGCGGCCCGCCGCGCCGGACGCCGCCAGGAAAAAAACCGACGCCCTGCCGCCGGTCAGCGCCCAGGCGCAACGGCTGGCCCAAATGCCCCAGGAAGAACTCGACTCCGAACTGCTGGGCATCTTCATTGAAGAAGCGCATGAGGTGCTGGAAACCGTCAACGAACACATTGGCCTGCTCGGTGACGCGCCCGGCAACCGCGACTATCTCACCACCATCCGTCGCGGCTTCCATACCCTCAAGGGCAGTGGCCGCATGGTCGGCTTGGCTGGCCTGGGTGAAGCCGCGTGGGGCATGGAACAGACCCTCAATCGCTGGCTGCAACTCGAATGGACCGTCACGCCCGCGCTACTGCAACTGCTCGGCGACGCCCACCGGGAATTCTGTGCCTGGGTCGCGCAGATCGAAGACAAGGCCGAATACCAGCGCGATGTCGCCAGCCTGCTGGCGGAAGCCGCGCGCTTGCGCGAGAGCGACGTACCGATCCAGGAACTTTCCGCGCCTCCCGCAGCCGCGCCAGAACCGGGAACCGCATCCGGGCGGGTGGAGACTTCACGCGAAGTTCCCGGCATCCCGCAGGAAACTCCGCCCGAAGAAGCGGATTTCACCCGCACGCGGATCACGCCGGCGGGGGAAACGTTCGACGTCGAAAGCATCGACGCCATTGAACTCGAAGAACCGCCCGCCGCCGGGGAAGAACACCGCGAAGCGGCAAACGCGGCCGAGGGACAGGAAGAAATCCGGGCGCTGGAGGCGCCGAAACCCGAAACCGAAACAGGCGATGAGTCCGAGTTGTCGGCGCCAGCCGTGCCCCGGTTCGAACCGTTCAAATTCGAGCCTTTCGATTTCGATCCGGCCAAATTTGCGGCCATCGCGCTCACCCCCTCCGCCAACGAGAGCGGAGCGCCGGCGGGCGAAAGCGCCGCTTCCGACTCCCTATTCGTCGGCGATGTCGAAATCTCCCGGGCGCTGTTCGAGCTTTACGTAGCCGAAACGCAGATGCACATCGCCACGTTGCATCAGGAATTCGGCCATCTCGAAGCCAATCCCACGTTGCCGCCCTCGGAAGCCGCCCTGCGCGCCGCGCATTCGTGCGCGGGCATCTCCGGCACCGCGCGCTGCACCCCGCTCTTCCATCTCGGCAAAGCGCTGGAGCACGCGCAACAACGGCTCCACGACCAGAAGCAACCGCCGTCGGCCAACGAGATGGCCTTGTTCAAGGCCGCCGCCGATGCGCTCGATGCCATGCTGACCGAGGTCATCAGCCTGAAGATGCCGCTGGAGACGCCGGAGCTGATCGAACAACTCGATCGGGTCGGTTACGCCCCCGGCAAATCCGGCGCGGAAAGCGTTACCGAAGATGCCATCGTCAAGGCGGCGGCGAAAGTCTTCCCCGAAGCCCGGCAGATTCCGCAGCCGCCCGCATCCGCGCAGTCCCCGTCCGCACAAGAAGCCGCGCAACCCGTCGCCGTCGCCGACGAACTCGATGAACAGTTGCTGCCCATCTTCCTCGAAGAAGCCGATGAACTGGTCAACGGGCTGCACACCACCCTGCGCGCCTGGTATGACGACACCGGCAGCCCCAGCCATGCCGCGCTCGTGAAGCGGCAACTGCACACCCTCAAGGGCAGCGCGCGGATGGCCGGGGCGATGACGTTGGGGAGCCAGATCCACCAGCTCGAATCCCGCCTGGAATCGGCGCTCAACAGCGGCGAAGAGATCCTGCCCCTCATCGAGGAAATCGCCTCCGCGCTGGACATCACCGAACAGATGATCGGCGCGCTCAGCGGCGGCCCCGCGCCCGCGGCCAGTGTCGCGGCAACGCCGGCGGCATCCGCCGGAATACCCGCCGCGGCGCTTCCGGAGGACGTCGCGGCCGTGGCGACAATCGCGTCCAGCGCGCCCGCTGCGGCGGCGGCCGAAAGCGAAGCCGCCGCCAGCGCCTTGCGCGTGCGCGCCG
The DNA here is from genome assembly GCA_031277975.1 of Azoarcus sp. Taxonomy (GTDB): domain Bacteria; phylum Pseudomonadota; class Gammaproteobacteria; order Burkholderiales; family Rhodocyclaceae; genus WRNU01. Next base: position 11,629 of record JAITLI010000151.1, on the reverse strand, counting down.
ACCTGGTCGACCGCTTCGTCAACGACGCCAGCGAAATCGGCGTGGCCCGCACCCGCATCGAAGGCGAGTTGCGCAACCTGCGCCGCAGCATGCTCGACCTCACCGAAAACGTCATCCGCCTGCGCAACCAGTTGCGCGAAATCGAACTCCAGGCCGATGTGCAGATGCAGACGCGCATCGCGCAGGCCGAAAGCAAGCACGCCGAATTCGATCCGCTGGAGATGGATCGCTACACGCGCCTGCAAGAGCTGACGCGGATGATGGCCGAGAGCGTCAACGACGTCACCACAGTACAGCAGAATCTGCTCAAGAACCTCGACAGCGCCGACTTTGCCCTGCACAGCCAGGCGCGCATCACCCGTGAACTGCAACAGGCCCTGATGCAAGTGCGCATGATGCCGTTCGACAGCCTTGCCGTGCGCCTGTACCGCATCGTGCGGCAAGGGGCCAAGGAACTCGGCAAGCGCGCCAATCTCGACATTCGCGGCGGCAGCATCGAAATCGACCGGGGCGTGCTCGATCACATCATCGCGCCGCTCGAACACCTGTTGCGCAATTCGCTTGCGCACGGCATCGAAAGGCCGGAAATGCGCCGCGCCAGGGGCAAGCCCGAGATCGGCCAGATCACGCTCACGACGCGGCAGGAAGGCAATGAAATCGTGATCGAACTGGCCGACGATGGCGCGGGGTTGAATTTCGACCGCATCATCGAGCGCGCCCGCGAACGCGGCCTGCTCGGCCCCGACGAGACCGCCGACAGGCGGCGGCTGACCAACCTGATCTTTGTTCCCGGCTTTTCGACCGCCGAAGCCGTCTCCGCCGTCTCCGGGCGCGGTGTCGGCATGGACGTGGTGAAGGCCGAAACCGCCGCGGTCGGCGGGCGCATCGACATCTCCACCACGCCGGGCGCGGGCACGCTGTTCAGCATCTACCTGCCGTTGACCCTGGCCGTCACGCAAGCCTTGCTGGTACGTTCGGGCGCCCATCTCTACGCGGTCCCGTCGAGCATGATCTCGCAGGTCATGGAACTCAAGACCGACGCCATCGAGCGCCTGCGCGCCGACGGCGGCACCGAGTGGCTTGGCCGGCACTACGCCTACCGCTACCTGCCGAACCTGCTCGGCGACCGCCATGCCCGGCCCGAGATCGGGCGCTATAGCTGGGTACTGCTGCTGCACTCCGGCTCGCAGACGCTCGCTCTGCACGTGGATGCCTTGCGCGGCCACCAGGAAATCATCGTCAAGAACGCCGGCCCGCAACTGACCCACATCCCCGGCATGTCGGGCGCGACCGTGCTCGGCAACGGCGAAATCGTGCTCATCATCAACCCGGTCGCCATGGTGAGCCGCGAGCTTATCTACGGCGAACGCGCGGACACCTTCGCCCCGCCGCCCGAAGAGGAAACCACGGCGCATGAGCCGACCGTCCTCGTGGTCGACGACTCGCTCACCGTGCGCAAGATCACCAGCCGCATGCTCGAACGCGAGGGCTATCGCGTCATCACCGCCAAGGACGGGGTCGACGCCATTGAATCGCTGGTCGATAACGTCCCCGACGTCATCCTCTCCGACATCGAGATGCCGCGTATGGACGGCTTCGACTTCGTGCGCAACATTCGCGCCAACGCGAGGCTGAAGAGCGTGCCGGTCATCATGATTACCTCGCGGCTGGCCGACAAGCACCGTGAATACGCGATGGAGATCGGCGCTAACCACTATCTGGGCAAACCCTATCAGGAAGAAGAGTTGCTCGGCCTGATCGCGGGCTACACGCACCGCTCCTGATGTCAGGCGGTTTCGTCCAGGCGAGCGGCTTCCATGCCGAGCGCCGCCGCGTAACGCGCGCGCAGTCCCGCCCCCAGGTGGGCGAAAACCGCCGGGCGGAGATGGCGGCGCACCCGCCAGCGCCACAGGCCGGTCGCTTGGGCGAGCAGGGGTAAATCCATGCGGGCGCGGTACATGTGGTATTCGAGGGGCGAACTTTGCCCGGCGCGCACTCTCGCCAGCGCGGCGGCGGCCAGTTCGTCGAAAGCCTCCACCGCCTGCCGGGTGACGACCTCTTCGACTTGCCAGCCGCGCGAAAGCGCGAGTCCGAGACGGCCCCCGGCATCGCGCGCGTAAACCGCCCGGCGCAAACCTTCGTGGGTAGCATTGCCGTCCTGGGGAACTTCGTCAACGTTCATCGCGGCGCGATCGCTTCGTGGTCTTCGCCGTCATGCAACCGTCAGATGCATGAAACCGCTGGAAAACCGTCCGCTTTCCGGCACGAAGCAGAGCAGGCGGTTTCCCGGCGCGAGGCGCCCGCTGCGGCGCAGTTCGTCGATCATGATGTAGATCGAAGCGGAGCCGGTATTGCCGCGCGTCTCCAGATTGGTGAACCAGCGCGCGAAGGGAATGGGCAGCCCCGCGCGCGCCAGCCCGTCGGCGATCGGCTGGCGGAAATAATATGACGACATGTGCGGCAGGAACCAGTCGATCCTTTCCGCTTCGAGTCCGCGGCGCGCGGCGACGGCGCGCAAGGGGGTTTCGAGTGTTGCCTCGACGACGTGGCTGTCGAGCAGTTTTACATCCTGCTTGACGGCGAAGATCGACTTTTCCGCCCATTGCCGGGGCGGGAACCTGGCCCAGCCGCTCAGTTCGCCGCCCGCTTCGCGCTCGCCGCCAGCGTACATGCACACCGGCAGACGGTGGGCGGCGGAGGAGAGGTCGATCCAGTCGATCCGCAGGTTGATCCGCCCCGCGCGCGCATGGGGTTCGAGGAGAAAGGCACCCGCGCCATCGGAGAGCATCCAGCGCAGGAAATCCTTTTCGAACGCGATCCAGGGACGCGTGGCGAGCGCCGCGGCGCGGGCGGCGTTTTCGGCGCTGAAATACCCGGCCCGCAAGACTGGGGAAGGAAGCTCGGAGCCTGTCGCCACCGCGTTCGCCGTCTCCCCCGCGCCGACCGCGAGCCAGGCGTATTTGAGCGCGGTCAGGCCGGAGAGGCAGATACCGGCTGTCGAAATCACTTCGCAGGCGGGGTTGCCCAGTTCGCCATGCACCATGACGCCATGGTTGGGCATCAGTTGATCGGGTATGGAAGTACCGGTGGCGAGGCAACAGATATCGCCAGGCGCGAAACCGCTTTCGCCCAGCGCGCGGATAGCTTCGGCGGTAAGCCCGGCATTGGTGTGCGTGGGCGCGCCGGAAACCGGGTCTATCGCGTAATGGCGGCGTTTGATGCCGTTCTGGCGCAAGACGATGCGGCGTGCCCGCGAGGGCTGGTTGCCGATCCTGCCGAGCACCGCTTCGACGGCGTCGTTCTCGACAGGCGCGTTGGGCAGGGCGGCCGCCGTGGCGGTGATGAATACCTCATTCATGGGCGGTCATGCGCGCATCGCCCGCGCCGGAAGGTTGTTCGTAATGGCTGACGAGCGCCGCCAGGCGCCGGGCGAACAAGGGGGCGGCGAGACGTTGCAAGAGAAGATTGAGCGGCACCACGGTGAGGATCATCACGATGAGATAAAGCGCGAAAAGCATGAGCGCCGGAATCCGCCGCCGCTCTCCGGCGCGGCCGCAACGGCGGACGAGTCCCGACCAGACCCGGAAGGCACGCCGTCCGGCGCGTTCGGAAAGTATCAGATGGGGGACGACCTTTACCGCGCGCAGGCCGCCCAGCAAGGGCTGGCCGCGTTTTTCCTCGTCGCGCGCGAGCGCATCGGCCAGCGCGGCCCCGAATCGCGCCGCGCCCGCGCTTTGACGGGCATCCACGCCGGCGGGCGGCAAGCCCAGGAAGCGGTCGCGCCGCCCGGTAAACATCCAGCGCGGCGTCGTGATGAACGTTGCCAACGCCGGGGACGGATCGGTGAAAGCCACATGGTCGATGAGCCGCCCGCCCGCCGCCGCCACGAGATCGCGCAGCGCGTCGAACGCGCACAGCCACATATTGCGGCAGGCGACCACGCTGACCACGGGCCGCCCGGCCAGCAAGCGCTTGCCCTCGGCGCTTTGCAGGAAAGCGGTGATCGGCTGCGCCGGGGAGAGATACCACACCGTCCAGGCGAGGATGACCAGATCGAATCTCGCCTCCGGCGCGAGCGCGAGCGCCTGGTTGGGCGGCGGCTCCAGGCGCACCGACTCGGGGAAAGCATCGAAGAAAGCAAAGAACGGCCATGGAAACGGAAAGGCCGGTTCGGGGCGCAGCGTCTCGTGATGGACGTTCATCCCGGCTTCCAGCAACGGGCGCGACAGGGCGGCAACAATATCGGCGAGTTGGCCGCTTTGCGAATAAGAAACGACGAGGACGCTTTTCATGCGATGTTCCGAAACCTTGCGAGACCTACGGCACAAGCTTCAAGGCATCTTCGGGACTGGCTGGTTCCGTGGTGCCCTCGGCAGGAATCGAACCCGCGACCTTCGGTTTACAAAACCGCTGCTCTACCGGCTGAGCTACAAGGGCATGACAAGGCGCGGATTGTAGCCGAAGTCGCGCTCGCCGTGGGAAATGTTCCATGAGATTCGATAATCGAAGCGGACCGATACAGCGAATATTTATCTGATATTTTTACAACGCGGGCAATGGAAAAAAACTAGAGTAGCCCACCGGCGTCCGGCCCGGCGGTATGCGGATGCGACGCACAGGGTTTGTGTATATGGTTATATTCCGGAGCCGAAATGAAAAAGAATACTCCCCGCTTCAACCCCGGCAAACGCGCCGCGCTCGCCAGGCTGTTGGGGCTTGCCGCCGCGCCGGCGCTTGTTCCGCTGTCCGTCCTTGCCCCATCTCCCGCCCTTGCGCGGACGCCGAATCCCGAATCCTTCCGCGTCGGCTATCAGAAAGGCACGGCCATTCTCATCGTCTCCCGGGAACGGCGCGATCTCGAAAACGGATTGCGGAAAGCCGGGATCGGCAAAGTCGACTGGATCGAATTCCAGTTCGGCCCGCCCATGCTCGAAGCCATTACCGCCCAATCCATCGACATCGGTTCGGTCGGCGACACGCCGCCCATTTTCGCCCAGGCGGGCGGCGGCGACATTGTATACGCGCTCACCGTGCCGTCCAGTCCGCACGGCGTCATCGTGCCGGACGGCTCGCCGATCCGCGCGCTCGCCGATCTGAAGGGCAAGCGCGTCGCCTTCGGCAAGGGATCCAGCGCGCACAATATCCTGCTCAAGGCGCTGAAAGTCGCCGGGCTGTCATACAGGGACATCCAGCCCGCCTACCTTGGCCCCGCCGAAGCCACCGCCGCGTTCACCGGCGGCAAAGTCGACGCCTGGGTGATCTGGGATCCGTATTACGCACTGGCCGAAGAACAACTCGGCGCACGCGTCATCGCCAGCACCGAACAGATTCCGGAACTCGCCAGCAACTCTTTCTACATCGCCAACCGGCATTTCGCCCGGCGCTATCCCGCGATCCTGCGCGCGGCGCTCGACTCTTTCATCGAAACCATCGCGTGGGCCGATAAACACCGCGACGAAGTGGCGGCGCTGGCGGCGAAAAGCACCGGCCTCGATCTGTCGATCCAGAAACGCGCCTTTGCCCGCGCGCCGTTCTCCTATTCCGAATTCAGCGAAGCGGTGCTCACCGAACAGCAGGCGACCGCCGACGCGTTTTTCGAACACAGGCTGATCCCGAAAAAGATCGACATCCGCGAGATCGTCTGGCGCGGCTGACGCCGGGATAGCCTGGCCATTTCCCCGGATTCAAACCAGCGGCGCCGCGCGGCGCCTCAGGCGATGTCGAGCTTCTTGACGTTCTCGGTCAGTTCGCCAGGGTTGCTGTACCGGCTGTTGAGCTTGATTTGCAGGCGCAGGTCGTTGACCGAGTCGGCATTGCGCAGGGCGTCCTCGTAGGTGATCAGCCCGGCTTCGTAGAGGTCGAACAGCGACTGGTCGAAGGTCTGCATGCCCAGTTCGCGCGAGCGTTTCATGACGTCCCTGATTTCCGGGATGTTGCCCTTGAAGATCAGATCGGAGATCAGCGGGGTGTTGAGCATGACTTCGACCGCCGGCACCCGCCCCTTGCGATCCTTGATCGGCAGCAGGCGCTGCGAAACCATGGCGCGCACGTTAAGCGAGAGATCCATCAGCAATTGCGTGCGCCGCTGCTCGGGAAAGAAGTTGATGATGCGGTCGATGGCCTGGTTGGTGCTGTTGGCGTGCAGCGTCGCCATGGCGAGGTGGCCGGTTTCGGCGAAGGCGATGGCGTAGTCCATGGTTTCGCGGTCGCGGATCTCGCCCATCAGGATCACGTCCGGCGCTTGGCGCAAGGTGTTTTTCAGCGCGGCTTCCCAGGAGTCGGTGTCGATGCCGACCTCGCGCTGGTTGACGATGCAATTCTTGTGCACATGCACGTATTCGATCGGGTCTTCGACGGTGATGACGTGACCGTAGGAGTTTTCGTTGCGGTAGTCGACCATGGCCGCGAGCGAGGTGGTCTTGCCGGTGCCCGTGCCGCCGACGAAGATCACCAGCCCGCGCTTGGAGAGGGCGATGTCGCGGAGAATGGGCGGCAGGCGCAGGGCTTCGAGGGTGGGAATCTTGCTCGAAATCGTGCGCAGCGCCAGCGCGACCCGCCCTTGCTGCACGAAGGCGTTGGTGCGGAAACGCCCGATGCCCGCGGGCGAGATGGCGAAGTTGCACTCCTTGGACGCCTCGAATTCGGCGGCCTGGCGATCGTTCATGACCGCGCGCGCCAGCTCCGCCGTATGCGCCGGCGACAGGGGTTGATTCGACTGTGGCACGACGCGTCCGTCGATCTTGATCGCGGGCGGAAAGCCCGCGGTGATCAAGAGGTCGGAGCCGTTTTTCTGCAGCATCAAGCGCAACAGATCGTGCATGAATTTAAGTGCCTGGTCCCGTTCCATTTATTGCTCCCTATGTTCCATCGTTGTTTCCCACAACTTTTCCAGTTCAAGAAGGCGTTTCCATTCCCTCCGGAAAGCCGCCGATATGCCACGCTCCGCTCAGGCGGTGAAGCTGTCCCTATTCTGCGCCACCGCGCGCGCATCGGAGGCAGCCACAATATTACGCCGCACGAGATCGATCAGGCACTGGTCGAGGGTCTGCATGCCGAACTGCTGGCCGGTCTGGATGGCGGAGTACATCTGCGCGATCTTGTTTTCGCGGATCAGGTTGCGGATCGCCGGGGTGCCGATCATGATCTCGTGCGCCGCCACCCGGCCCGAGCCGTCCTTGAGCTTGAGGAGCGTCTGCGAGATGACCGCGCGCAGCGACTCCGACAGCATCGAACGCACCATCTCCTTTTCGGCGGCGGGGAAAACGTCGACGATGCGGTCGACGGTCTTGGAAGCCGAGGAGGTGTGCAGCGTGCCGAACACCAAGTGGCCGGTTTCCGCCGCGGTGAGCGCGAGACGGATGGTTTCGAGGTCGCGCATCTCGCCCACCATGATTACGTCCGGGTCTTCGCGCAGGGCCGAGCGCAAGGCGTTGTTGAACGACAGGGTGTCGCGGAACACTTCGCGCTGGTTGATCAGGCAGCGCTTGGGTTCGTGGACGAACTCGATCGGGTCTTCGACCGTGAGGATGTGGGAATACCGGGTGTCGTTGATCTGGTCGACCATCGCCGCCAGCGTCGTCGATTTGCCCGAGCCGGTAGGGCCGGTGACGAGGACGATGCCGCGCGGATGATCGACGATGTCGTAGAAAACCCTCGGGCACTGGAGCGCGTCCAGCGACAGCACCTTGGACGGGATGGTACGGAATACCACGCTGGCGCCGCGTTCCTGGTTGAAGGCATTGACCCGGAAGCGGGCGAGATTGGGAATGGAGAAGGAAAAATCGCACTCCAGCATTTCTTCGTATTGCTTGCGCTGGCGGTCGTTCATGATGTCGTAGGCCAGGGCATGCACATCCTTGTGTTCCATCGAAGGAAGATTGATTTTGCGCACGTCCCCGTTGACGCGGATCATGGGCGGCAGCCCGGCGGAGAGGTGGAGGTCGGAGGCTTGGTTCTTGACAGCAAAAGCGAGCAGTTCGGTGATGTCCATGATGTCCCAGCGATAGATGACTTGAAAGAATGCCTGCGCAGGCGCCCGATTACACAGGTGTATACTGCCGACTCGTTGATTCAAAAGCAAAAGTTTTGAGGATATGAACGCAATTGTCGCCAATTTGCAAGTCGTCCGGGCACGTATCGCCGCCGCGGCGCGCGCCGCCGGGCGCGATCCGGCCTCGGTGCGACTGTTGGCGGTGAGCAAGACATGGCCCGCGGCGGCGGTGCACGCTGCCTGCGAGGGCGGGCAGCGCGCCTTTGGCGAAAATTACGCGCAGGAGGCGTCCGGAAAAATCGCGGCGCTCGCCGGTCTCGGGCTGGAGTGGCATTTCATCGGCCCCGTACAGGGCAACAAGACCCGCGCCATTGCCGACGCCTTCGATTGGGTGCACAGTGTCGACCGCCTGAAGATCGCCGAACGCCTCGCGGCGCAACGCGATGCGCATCGCCCGCCCTTGCAGGTCTGTTTGCAGGTCAACATCGGCGGCGAAGCGGGCAAGGCCGGTGTCGCGCCGGAAGAGGCCGCGCCCTTGGCGCGGGCGCTCGCCGCCTTGCCCCGCCTGCGCTTGCGCGGGCTGATGTGCATTCCGGAGGCGGACGGAGACGCGGCGCTGTGGCGCGGACGCTTCGCGTGCCTGCGTCAATTGCTCCAGCAATTGACACAAGAGGGGATCGCGCTCGACACTTTATCGATGGGCATGTCGCACGATCTCGAAGCCGCCATCGCCGAAGGCGCGACCATCGTGAGGGTCGGCACGGCCCTCTTCGGCGCGCGCGGCAAGGCGGGAACGGACGCCTCCTGAAACGCCGGAACGCCTTTCGCCCCGCGCCGCGAGCGGGATTCCAATAAACTCCAGGCCCGGACGGGAAAGGATTCGACGATGAACATTACATTCCTGGGCGGCGGCAACATGGCGAGCGCCCTGATCGGCGGGATGATCGAACGCGGCTTCGAGGCCGCCGGCGTCCTCGTCATCGACATCGACGCCGCCAGCCGCGAGCGCCTGCATGCGCGCTTCGGCGTGCGCGTGCGGGCCGCGCCCGAAGACGACGCGGCGATGGAAAGCGGCGCGCTGGTACTGGCGGTGAAACCGCAACAGATGAAAACGGCGCTCGCGCCATTGGCCGGGAAATTGCGCGACACGCTGGTCATCAGCATCGCCGCCGGTCTGCGCCTGGCCGACCTCGGGCGCTGGCTGGGCAAGGCGGGCGCCCCCCATGCCCGGCTGGTGCGCTGCATGCCCAACACCCCGGCGCTGATCGGCGCGGGGGTGACGGGCATGTATGCCGCGCCCGGAGTCGATATCGCCGGACGCGAAACCGCCGAACGCATCCTCGCCGCGGCGGGTTCGATCATATGGGTGGACGACGAAGCCCGCCTCGACGCGGTGACAGGCATCTCCGGCTGCGGCCCGGCCTACGTCTTCCACTTCATCGAAGCCCTGGAAGCCGCCGCGCTGGCGCATGGGTTCGATGCCGCCGCCGCCCGCCGGCTGGCGATCGACACCGTGCTGGGCGCGGCCAGGCTGGCGGCGGCCTCGGAAGAGCCGCCCTCCGCCCTGCGCGAAAAAGTGACATCCAAGGGCGGCGCCACCGCCGCCGCGCTCGCCAGCCTCGCCGCCGCCGGCTGGGGCGGCGCCCTGGTCGGCGCGGTGGCGGCGGCCACCGTGCGCAGCCGCGAACTGGGCGAAGAGTTCGGCCGGGACTAAGCAAGGGAGACGGGACACATGCTGTTTGTCGATATCCTGCTTCTCGTCGTCGGCGCGGTATCCAGCTTCATCACCATGGCGTTGCTGGCGCGTTTCTTCATGCAATGGAAACGGGTTTCCTTCCGCACCCCGGTCGGGCATTTCGTGATCGCCGTCACCAACTGGGCGGTCATGCCGCTGCGCCGCTTCGTCCCCGGCCTGTTCGGGCTGGACATGGCGAGCCTGCTGCCGGCCTGGATCGTACAGATGCTCCAGTTCTCCATCGAAGCGCCGCTCGGCGGCCTGCCCATGCGCGTATTGCCCGGGACGCCCCTGTTTGGCCTCTTCGGCCTTGCGCTCATGGCGGTGTACCTGCTTTTCGGCATCGTTTTCATCGCCGCGGTATTTTCCTGGCTCGGCTCGCATGTCCCGGCGGCGCGCATATTCGGAGAACTGGCGCGCCCTTTTCTCGCGCCCTTCCAGCGGCGGATTCCCCCCTTGGGCGGCATGGATCTGTCGCCGCTGGTCTTGCTGCTGGTGCTGCAAATCATCCTGAAGATTCTCGAACGGGCGAGAATCGGCGCGCTCGCCTTCCTCGCTTCCTGAGCATGAGGTTCCACACACTCCGAAACAGCGGGCGATGAGAACAGCGGCGCTTCGCGCCGGATGGAACGCACTGGATTGCCACGGCGCTACGCGCCTCGCAATGACGAGGGGGAGAGGCTTTCGCAATGACGAGGGGGGAGGCCCGTGGCAATCCAGTTCCTTCTATCCGGCGCACAGCGCCGCTGATTTTGGAAAGGGAGAAGGAAATGGAATCCCGAATCCGGAAATCAGCGGCCACGCAGCCGCGCCAATGCCTGCGCGGCGGTAACGATGGGGATGTGCTGGAAATGTTCGAGCGTCAACAAATCCTTGTCGCCGGAAACGATCAATCCGGCTTTTGCCGCCAGTGCGCAGGCGAGCACGGCGTCGTCGTCCGGGTCGCGGCTGACGCGGGCGGGGAGCGGCGGGCTTTCGCTCACGCGCAGGATGGCGCGGGCGGCATCGAAAAGCGCCGCGGGGTCGAGGCCGCGTTGGCGCTCGATCTCCAACAGCTTCGGATACCACAGGACTTCGCGCAGTTCGGCCAGCAGCGCGGGGCTGCCGTGGAAGCGCATGCCCGCCGCGAAGCCCTGTTCCAGCAGGCCGCGCGGCGCGCCTCGCCAGAGGAGGGCGGAAACCAGGATGTTGGTGTCGAGCACCCAGCGCATCAGGCCGCGCGCCGGGCGCGCACGGCGCGGATGACCGCCTGCAAGGCGTCCGCCGGAAGCGGCGGCGCGTCTTGCAATGCGGCGGGGGTGGCGCGCCACATTTCGCCAAGACGATGCATGGCGGCGGCGCGCGTGGCTTCTTCCAGCAGTTCGCGCAGGACTTCCACCGTCAGCAGCCCTTCGCGCCGCGCCCGTTCGGCGATGTCGTCGGGAAGATCGAAGGTAATCGTGGTCATGGCTCGCGTCTCCGCCCGATTCTACCGCGCCAGTCTAATCGCCTCTTATTCGAACGGCAAGAATTTCCGGCTTTTTCCCGTTTTTGAAAGGAAACGCGCATGAAAGACCATTTCCGCCAAAGCATGGCGTGGTGGCACACCTGGGTGGGGCTGGTTTGCGGGTGGGGGTTGTTTGTCATCTTCTTTACCGGCACGGCGGCGGTGTTCCTGGACGCGGGGCAGCATTGGCTTCGGCCGGAATTGCATCGTCCGGCGGCGGCGGGGCTGGACGCGCGAAGGATGGTCGAGGCGGCGGAGCGGAAACTGCGCGAACAAGGGGAAGGTGGGCCGATGTGGTGGCTGATCGGCCTGCCGGAACGAGGCTCGGCGCATTTCGAGGCCAGTTGGCGGCGGCAGGGCGGCTGGCAGGATGCCATGCTGGATGCCGCCACGGGCGAGGCGCTGGCCGAACAGCCGC
>JAITLI010000048.1 GCA_031277975.1 Azoarcus sp. | reverse complement strand
CGCGGGGGAAGGAACCTTCCGCATAGGCCGGGCGGCCCCGGAGGACGGCTTGCGGCTTACAGAAGGGGGTACGGAGTCCTACCGGCTCAATTCCGTGCAGACTTTAGCCCGTACACGGCGTAATGTACTTACCCGCGAAGGGGTTGTCAAGAGCTTCGGCAAAGAAATTGGCGACGCGCTGTTCTCCGGCAACCGCGTTTTCGACGAAGACGCCCGTATCCAGCGCGCCCGCGAACAGGGGTATATTACCCAAGAGACTTGGCGGGAGGTTCTGGATGGAGCATCACCCTTTCAGCTTCGAGGAGTGGCTGAAGCGCGCGGAGGTCGTCAACGCGTACATGACCGACCCGGCGATGCAGGACGAGGCAATATTTCTCCTGATGAAGGAGTTGCCCCTGCGCTGGGGGGAAGTGTACGGAATAAGGATCAAGGACGTCATCCACGCGATGCGCAAGTACCGCGCACGGCATCCGGTGCGCTCGCTGTAGCCGGCGGCTTGCGGGTCTTCTTCCACGGCACGACCGACAAGGTCGTGCCCGGGTTTGATCTGAACCACCCGAACCGCAAGGATCACGGCTGGCTGGGTACGGGCGTCTATGTGGCGGACAGCTACGACTTCGCCGAGGCGTACATCGCGCAGAAAGCGCGGCGCAACGCCGACAAGGGCGAAGTGATGGAGCTTGTGCTGCGCATCGGGAACCCCTACCGCGTCTCGGCGGGGGAGCGTGCGCGCCTGTGGCGGGGCGACCGCGCGGCATCCGACGCCTTCGCCCGCGAACTGCAGGCCCGCGGATACGACAGCGCGTATTACGATCACGGCGAGAACCTGGGCGTCGAGGTCGTGGTGTTCGACCCCACACGCGTGCGCTCGGTCGACGCGGCGTTCGATCCCGCGCACGCGGGCGACAATGATCTGCGCCTCTCCACCCCCGCGCCCACGCCGCCGCCGGCGGGCTCCGTCACCGAGCGGCTCGCCCGCGCGCTGCCGCCCGCGATGGCCGAACCCTACCTGCGCGCGGTCGATACGATCCGCAACGGGCTGAACGTCGGGCTGGGCTGGGCAGGATTCACTTCGGCGCTGGCCGACCGCGCCGCCGCCATGGGGCTGCCCGAGGCGCGCGCATGGGTCGATCAGGTCGCCCGGCGCGATGCAGCAAAGACCCGGCACGAGGCGGAGGTCGATGCGCTGCTCGAAGAGTTCGACCGGCTCGACGCGGGCGACCTGAAGGCGGAGAAGTCGACGCGCACGTGGGAGTTCGTGCGCGACGCGACGATGTCGCAGCGCGTCTTCAAGCGCTACGAGTGGTTCCCCGAGGGGGCGCGCATCGACGCGGCGATGCAGGCGCGCTACAACGCGCTCACCACCGCCGAGCGTGCGCTCATCGACCGGGTCTTCGCCCGCGGACGCGCCACCCGGGTTAAATCCGATCGCCGGCTTCAGTGCGAGGCGTTGGTGTGGAAAAGGGTTTCGAGTTGCTGGAAGATGCGTTCGGAGAGCAGGCCGTTACGCATGGCGTCTCTCACCTGTACCGCATATTGGCACTGGTTGCCAGGGTGTTGCGAAAGAGGGCGGGCGCGCTTGAAGAAAAGGTCGTGGGGAAGCGGGCCGCCCGCGAGGATTTGCTCGATGCCGGGCACCGCGCGCGCCTCGGCTTCACGATCGGGCGGCCAGGCGGGGGTGACGAGGATGTTACCGGGCCGCAGTTCGAGGGTGAGCAGGAATTGGACTTTGCCCGTGTCTTCGTCGAACCAGCAGGGCGGCGGGGTGTTGTCGCCGTGGTTTGCCAGCCGGGCGCGCAGGAAGGCGATCTGGGAGCGCAGGTTGGCGTTTCCCCGGCTGCTCGCGGATTTCTGTGTATGCCCGTCGATCAGCCATTTCACCCATTGGGCAACTTCTTCCTCGTTCGAGCCGAACGTCTGGTTGAGCTCCTTGCCGATCGCTTTCTGGATCTGTTGCCAAGCGCCGAGAGCCGCCATCGTCCGCGCGGAGATTTCATTCTTGCTGAGTTTGTTCGACGCGGAACGCCCGGTTTCCGCCGCGATGTCGCCGCTGATCTTCTGTTCCAGCAGCGCGCGCAATTCGAGCGCCTCGATCACGGCTTCTTCGGTCGTCCTGGTCAGTGCGGCGGATTGGCGCGCCTGGTCCAGGATTTCCTTGATTTCAGTCAACGCCGCCAGCCGGGCGTTGAGGTCTTCGACCCGCGTTTTCAGGGCGGCGGCCTGGGCACTCGTCCTGGCGTTGTCGAGCAGGCGGCGGATGACGTCATCGGCGTTTATGCCCGCTTCCGTGAGTTGGGCGTGCAGCTCGCGGCGAGCGGTTTCGAACGCTTCGAGCGCATGGGGGCGGGCTTCACGTTCTTCGCGTTGCCCGAGCTGGGCAACGGCTTCCTTGCGTTCCAGATCCGCTTCGGTATACATCCCGCCGAACACGATCAGCAGGATGAAGATGATGATGAATGCGATTCCGGTCAGGGAGAGCCGGAAGACGGCGTCGCTGTCTCTGTACATGGTTTGCCCGCTTTGTGTTCAGGTTGAGCGCTCATTGTTTGTGTTCGCCCGCGTGGCCCTCGAAGTGCTGGCGCATGGATTGCAACGCCTGTCTGATGAGGGCGAGTTCCTTGGCCGACACGACCATGCTTGCCTGCTGTTTGCGGCTGGCTTCCGCCTGCTCGGCCATCAATTGCATCTGGCTCTGCACGGCGCCGGACATTTCGGCTTGCTGCTTGCGGCTGGCTTCGACGATCTGCGTCAGCGCCCGCCCCTGTGTCATGAGCGCGGCGGACATGTCGGTGTATTGCTTGCGGGCGGTTTCGGCGCCCTGGGCCAGCGCCTGCGTCTGCGCCAGGATGGCCGCGTACTGCTTCTGTCCGGCCTCGATCTGCTGGGTCAATGCCTTGCCCTGGGCGATGATGGCGGCGGAGACCTCGGCTTGCTGCTTGCGGCCGGCCTCGTCGAGCGCGATGCCGCCCGCCGGCTGTTTGCGCCCCGGATCGGCTTGCTGCGCGGCGAACGTCTTGCCCTGCGCAAGGAGCGCGGCGGAAATTTCGGCATATTGTTTCTGGCTGGTCTCGACGTGCTGGGTGAGCGCCCGGGTCTGGGACATGATCATGGCCGACATTTCGGCCTGTTGCTTGCGGTTGGCGTCAACGTGCTGGGTGAGCGCCTGGCTCTGGGCGAGCACCGCCGACGAGACGTCGGCCTGCTGTTTCTGGTTCGCCTCGATGGCCTTGTTCTGGGCGATGACCACGGAGGAGATTTCGGCGTATTGCTTCTGGCTGCTTTCGACTTGCCGCGCCAGCGCCTGGTTTTGCGCGGCGAGCGCGGCGGCGGCTTCGGCCTGCTGCTTCTGGCTGCTTTCGATGTGCCGGGTCAAGGCCTCGCTTTGCTTCACGATCGCCGCCGCCGCTTCGCTGTATTGCTTGCGTCCGGCCTCGATGTATTGCGCCAATGCCTGCGTTTGGGCGGTGAAGCCCGCCGATACTTCGCTTTGCTGGCGGCGGCTGGTTTCGACGTTCTGGGTCAGCGCCTCGGTTTGCGCCACGACCGCCGCCGATACATCGGTATATTGCTGCTGGCCGGTTTCGATGTGCCGGGTCAGGGCTTGGTTCTGGGCCAGGATCGCGTTTGAAATCTCGGTATATTGCTTGCGGCTGGTCTCGACGTGCCGCACCAGCGCCTCGGCCTGGGCGACGACCGCCGCGGAGGCCTCGGCCTGCTGCCGCTGGCTCTTCTCGACATATTGCGCGAGCGTCTGTCCCTGGGTGCGCACCACGGCGGATGTCTCGGCATATTGTTGCTGCCCGGCCTCGATCTGCCTGGACAGCGTCTCGCCCTGCGCCGTGACCGCCGCCGCGATTCCGGCGTATTGCTCGCGGTTCATCTCGACATGGCGATTCAACGCCTCGCTTTGCGCCACGATCGCCGCCGCGGCTTCGAGTTGCTGTTTCTGGCCGCCTTCGACATAGCTGGTCAATGCCTGTGTCTGGGCGGTGAAAGCCGCCGACATCTCGCCTTGTTGCCTGCGGCCCGCCTCGATGTTGCTGTTGAGCGCCTCTCCCTGGGCAAGCATCGACGCGGATATTTCGGAATACTGGCGCTGGTTGATCTCGATCTGCCCGGACAGCGCCTCGTTTTGCGCGGTGATCGCCGCGGAAATATTGGCGTATTGCTCGCGCCCCGTATCGACGTGGCGAGCCAGCGCCTCGCCTTGCGCCACGACCGCCGCCGAAGCCTCGATCTGCTGTTTCTGGCTGACCTCGACATAGTGGGCCAGGGCCTGCGTCTGGGCGATGACCGCCGTCGACATTTCGCCGTACTGCTTCTGGCTGGTTTCGACCTGCCGCGCCAGCGCCCCGGTCTGGGCGACGACCGCGGCCGTCGCCTCGGCTTGCTGCGTGACGTTCTGGTTCAGCGCCTTGCCCTGCGCGGCGACCGCGGCGAGGGCTTCATCCTGCCGTTTCTGGCTGTTTTCGACATGGCGGGAGAGCGTTTCGCCCTGTGCCACGACCGCCGCCGACACCTCGGCGTAGCGCTGGTAATTGGTCTCGACCTGCTGCGACAGCAATTCGGTCTGCATGACTACCGCCGCCGTCGTTTCGGTCTGTTGCCGCTGGCTGCTTTCGATGTAGCGGGCCAGCGCCTTGGTTTGGGAAAGGGCCGCTTCCGACATTTCCGTCTGTTGCTTGCTGCTGCTCTCGACCTGCCGGGCCAGCGCCTCGGTCTGGGAGGCGATGGCGGACGATATCTGGGTCTGGCGCTTGATGTTTTCGGCCAGTGCATCGCCCTGCGCCATGACCGTGGCCGAGACCTCTTCGTAGCGCCTGCGGTTGTCCTCGGCCTGTTCGACCAGCGCCGCGCTCTGCGTGGTGATTGCCACTGATGTCTCGGCCTGCTGTTTCTGGCAGATGTCGATGAAACGGGTCAATGCCTCGGCCTGCGTGGTGACCGCGCCCGACATCTCGTTGTATTGCCGCTGGCTGGTTTCGATGTGCAGGGTCAGCGCTTCGGTCTGGGACATGATCGTGGCCGACATTTCGGTTTGTTGTTTCTGGCTGGTTTCGACGTATTTGCTCAGGGCCCCGGATTGAGAGGCCACCGTGGTCGACACTTGGCCGATTTTCTCTTGCGTGGCGCGCAGGGTCTTTGAAATTTCTTCCATGGTATTGACCTGGCCCTTCGCGCCGGAGACGATTTCTTCCTGCGCCCTGGTCAACTGGATGACATGGGCCAGGGCGTCGCTGATCTCATCGGTGCGTGAGCGCACCTCCGTCAGCGCGGGGCGCAGACTGTCGAGCGTATTGGAGACGCCGCTGGCGAGATTCGTGATGCCCCGCGTCGTCTCCTCGATACTGGCGCCGAGTTCGCTCACCGGCCCTCGCAGCATATTGGAAAAATAATCCTCCGGAAAGACGGCGCCTTGCAGGCGCTTGTTGACCTCTCCCACGTAACCATTGACGGACTCGGCCAGTTTCTTGCTCGCCATGCCGATATCGCTCATGACATCAGCGAAAGCGTCCCTGTTCGACTGCGCGAGTCCGGTGAAGAACGCAGCGAATTTTTCGGTGTGGCTTTCGGTCAGGCGTTCGATTCCGCCCGCGACGCGAGCGACGGCATCCTGCGTCGCCTCATCAATACGGGAATCGAAATCCTGCATCTTTTCCAATGCGATATTCAATTGTTCCTGTAACTTGCGCGTGGCGTTGACGGCGCTTTCCTCGGCGTCATCCATCGCTTCCTTGAGATCGCCCTTGAAACTGGTGAAATAAATCCGGGCCGCCAATCCAATGCCGATACAGGTCATTGCCGTTCCGAATCTGATCGCAATCTCCGACCATTTCAGAGTGATATGCTGCATGTCGAACAGGCTGGAGATGATCAGGGTCGTCGTGATTATGTAACCGAGGTAATAGCAGGAATCCCCGAATCTCTCATCCGAAAAACTCCGCCCGCGGTTCGCCTCTCCCAGTCCGATATACAGGAACATCAACAACAGCGCCGTTCCCCCGCTGATCCAGTCCCACGAACCGCCCCAATCCCCGGTCTTGCCGGTAATAATGACAGCAATCTGTATGAGAACGGCGATGACGAAATAGCCTCTGATCTTTTCCATGGCCTACAGCCTTTCCAATAATGAACAGCGATAACCATCCAGGGGGACAGCAGCAAGAAACGGCCTTTCCGGGAATCTGCCCATGACCGGCGCGGAAAAGGGCGACCTGTTGCGGAAAACGTTGAAATGGAGGGTATTGGGGCGAATTCCCCACCCTTCCCACCCCTTTCGACCCGCGGAGGCAATCGGGAGATTGCCCCGGATTGGATCATGGACAAGTTTTGAAATACGGGTCTGCATCGGCCTGTTGTACACGAGAAAGAACACTCCCGCAACTCGTATGAACGCCATGGACGGGGAATTGTATGCGACGCGATGGCCGGGATTCCCCCCGGCCGGGATTCTCTCCATCATGCGGAAATCGCGGACAAGACATGCGTGCGATACTCGGAGTGTGAGATGTAGATACCCATGCTGCGGGGGGCGAGGGGAATCCTTTGGGAGAACGCGTCAAAAGTGAAAGCCTCCCCTCTTCCTCGTCATTGCGAAAAAGAGGGCAGGAAAACGCTCGTCCGCGCACGCCCGGCGCACGTTCAATTCTCCAGTACTTGCCAGCGCCCGATGTGTTCGTCCGTCCCCGGTTCGACCTGTCCGCACAGGGCGCGCGCGTGGCGGCCC
>JAITLI010000039.1 GCA_031277975.1 Azoarcus sp. | reverse complement strand
TTGCGGGCGGCGTCATCGGTGAGCGGCACATTGTTGACCGTTATCGTGAGCAACGCGCTATCGGCTGTCGCCTGGTCACTCACCCTGGCGAACAAACCGCTGGTGGCGATTTGCTCGTGTATTGCCACGGCGCTTCGCGCCTCGCATGACGAGGCAGGAGGGCTTTCGCAATGTTGAACACCGGATGCCCGATCTTGAATACCCGATGGGGAATCCTGGACTCCGGAGAGGGCATCCTGAATTCTATTTTGGCAGGGTTGAATTCAGGATCGGCAGCCGCGTTGACAGGAATGATCGGAAATATTCCCTTCGATCAATGACTTGTTTCCGTGCGCCACGGCAGGGGCGGCGGGTGGCGCGGCGCGGGCGGCGGCGCACGCCTGGGGGGCGCGGCGACGGATTGAACATGGCATCGGAGAAAGACGGGATGCCCGCGCGGGAAGGCGCGCTGGCGGATTCGATGGCTGTCTGGTTCCGTCCGGGGCGATCATTGCGCCGCGGGCGCGCTTTCCAGCCATGTCCCGACTTCCCGCTCGCATTCTTCGACGCCTGTCCCGGCCAGGCTGGAGAAAAGCTGCGCGGTGAGCCGCGCGCCGGGGGGATATTCCGCCAGCGCCGCGCGCGTTTTGAGGAGGGCGGCCTGCGCCGCGCCGCGCGAGAGTTTGTCGCTTTTGGTGAGCAGGATGTGGATGGGCCGGCCGGAGGGCGCGAACCAGCCGATCATCTGGCGGTCGAGCACGGTCAGGGGGCGGCGGGCGTCCATCATCAGCACCAGCCCGACGAGGTTTGCGCGCGTTTTGAGATAGTTTTCGATCAATCCTTGCCACTGGCGGCGGATTTTTTCCGGCACGGCGGCGTAACCGTAGCCGGGCAGATCGACGAGGCGCGCGCCGCACGGGAGACGGAAGAAGTTGAGAAGCTGGGTGCGGCCCGGCGTCTTCGAGACGTAGGCAAGCCGCGTGTGATCCGCCAAGGTGTTGATCGCGCTCGATTTGCCGGCGTTCGAGCGTCCGGCGAAGGCGATCTCCGGGCCGCCGGCGGGCGGCAGCGCGGAAGGTTTGGCGATTGAGGTCTCGAAACAGGCGTGACGGAAGATGGACATGGGAGGCGGCGCAACGGGTGGAACGCCGCGCGCAATCATACAAAGGGGAGGTTCGTGATATAGAATAACGCGCTTGAGGTTTCTCCCTCCATGGTTTTTCGAGGACATTATGATAAAGCGTTCCTTGCTGCTATCGCTCCTGCTGGCCGGCGGCGGCGTTCATGCCCAGAACCAGGCTGTCGTGCAGCCCTCCGCGCCTCCGGAAATCTGTGCCACCTGTCACGGAGCCGACGGTAATAACTGGGATCCCCAGACCGGGGGCAAGACGGCGGGAGGCGCCGATTCGCCGAAGTTGGCTGGACAGCACAGCGATTATCTTTTCAAGCAGTTCTCCGAGTTCAAGAAGGGGACGCGCGCCAATAATCCAGTCATGACCGGGATGATTACCATGCTCCCGGACGAGGACATGCGCGCCGTGGCCGAATATTTCGCGGCGCAGAAGTTGCGGCCCGCCACATACAGGAGTCCCGACGCCATTGCCGCCGGGCAGAAAATCTGGCGCGCGGGCATCGCCGTCAAGGGCGTGCCGGCCTGTGCCGCCTGTCACGGCGCCAGCGGCAACGGCCTACCGTCCCAGTATCCGGCCCTGGCGGGGCAATTCCCCGAATACGTCGAGGCCCAGCTCAAGGCTTTCCGCGACGGCACGCGCGCCAATGATCCGGCGGGCATGATGCAGGCGATCGCGCTCAAGATGACCGATCCCGAAATCAAGGCCGTGTCCGATTACGCCGCCGGCCTGCGCTGAAGGCGCGCCACGCCCCGGACGATCCACGGCGGGGGGCGGCGGCGCCGTCCCCTTTCTTTTCCGGCCGCGTACTCGACGGCTTCCTCCCCCAGAGACCACGGATGCAGCAAGGCGCCCGCGCGCGAGTTCCCGCCGTCCAGGCATTGCTCGAACTGTTGAGTTCGATGCGCTTTGCCATCAGCCTGCTCACTGTGCTGGCGATCGCCTCGATCATCGGCACCGTGGTGCAGCAGAATGAACCGGCGAATGCTTACCTCAACCAGTTCGGCCAGTTCTGGGAACCTGTCTTTGCCCGCATGGGCTTGTATTCGGTCTATGGCGCGGGCTGGTTTGTCGCCATCCTTGCTTTCCTGGTGCTGTCGACGATGCTGTGCATCATCCGCCAGGCCGCGCCGATGCTGCGCGAGATGCGCGGCTTCCACGAACATGCGCGCGAGATCTCGCTGCGGCTTTTCGCGCATTACGCAAGTCTTGTCCCCACCCTGCCGCCGGAGGCGCGGCGCAGCGCGGTCACGGATTATCTCGCGGGCACGGGTTTCCGTTTCCGGATCGACGAGCGCGCGGACGGCGCGCTGATCGCCGCCAGGCAAGGCAGCGCCGGGCGCATCGGTTATTTCTTCGCCCATGCCGCCATCGTGCTGATCTGCGCCGGCGGACTGCTCGACGGCGATCTGCCGCTCGCCCTGCACATGTATTTCGGCGGCAAGGCCCCCACTTCCGGCAACAGGCCGGTTGCCGACATTCCCGCTTCGGCCCGCCTCGGGCCGGACAATTGGAGTTATCGCGGCAATGTTTACATTCCGGAAGGCGGTTCCGCCGATTTCGCCGTACTCAATATCGACGACGGCGTCCTGCTCCAGTCCTTGCCTTTCGAGGTCGCGCTCAAGCGCTTTCATATCGACCATTACGAAACCGGCATGCCGCGGCGCTTTGCCAGCGATCTCGTGCTGACCGACGCGGAAAGCGGCCAGCGCTTCGAGCGCACGCTCGAAGTCAACAAGCCGCTCACATACCGCGGCGTCACCCTGTTCCAGTCCGGCTTCGATGACGGCGGTTCGCTGCTGCGCTTTACCGTGCGCGACCTCGCGCCCGGCGCGCATCCGCCGTATCCGTTCTCCGGCGAAGTCGGGGCGCGAATCCCTCTGGAGACGCTCGGCTACGCTTACACCCTTGAGATTACCGGCTTTCGTCCCATCAACGTCGAGAACATGGCCGCCAGTGCGCCCGGCGGCGGCTTCGAGAGCTTCTTTGGCTTCGGCGGCGGCGCAAACGCGCAAGGCGGCAAGAAACCGCGCAACCTCGGGCCGAGCTATACCTTCAAGCTGCGCGACGCCGCCGGGCAGGCGCGCGAATTCACCAACTATATGCTGCCCGTCGAAATCGACGGCCGTTGGTACCTCTACAGCGGTGTGCGCGCCAGCCAGATGGAGCCGTTCTCTTATTTGCGCATCCCGCTCGATGGCGAGGCCGGCGTGGACGCCTGGTTTGCCATCCGGCAACTTTTCTTCGATCCCGCGCGCCGCGCCGCGCTTGCCGCGCGTTTTGCCGCGCGCAACCTCGACGGGGACGACGGCGCCTTGCGCGCGCGTCTGGAAGAAGCCGCCGGGCACACCCTCATCCTTTTCGCCGACGGCGGTTTCGCGGCGATCTCCGAATTCATCGAGAAATCCATCCCCGAAGCCGAACGCGAACGCTCCGGCGCGGCGTTCCTCCAGATCATCCAGGGCTTGACCTGGGACGCATGGATGATGGTGCGCGAACAGGCCGGGCAAGCCGCGCTCGAACCCGGTGAGGCCCATGCCCCGTTCGTGCGCGACGCCCTGATCGCGCTCGCCGACAGCGGCCGCTACGGCGCGCCGTTCTACCTCCAGCTCAACGCTTACGAACAACGGCAGGCCACCATCCTGCAAGCGACCCGCTCCCCCGGCAAGCCGCTGGTTTATTCCGGCGCGCTCTTGCTGGCGCTGGGCGTATTCGGCATGCTCTACATCCGCGAACGCCGGTTGTTCGTCTTGCTCAAAAACAATGAAACACTGGTGGCAATGTCGT
This sequence comes from Azoarcus sp., assembly GCA_031277975.1. GTDB lineage: Bacteria > Pseudomonadota > Gammaproteobacteria > Burkholderiales > Rhodocyclaceae > WRNU01. Next base: position 5,087 of record JAITLI010000039.1, on the reverse strand, counting down.
CGAACCGCAAGACCATCGATCTGGACGAAACTTTCGCCCGCCACCGCGACGCGCTGGCCGCGGCGCTCGGCGACGCGGCTGTGAAACACTGACTTCCGGAAATTTCCATGGAACTGGCCCCGTCTTCTTCTTCCGCCGCGCCGCCCCCGGCGCTTGCCGCCCCGAAGCGCCGCGCCTATGGCGACTGGCTCTACGCGCTGGCCCTCGTCACCGGTGCCTGCTTCGCGTTCCTGCGTTATGGGCAGGCCATGGACGGCTACGATGCCGCCATTCTCGTCCTGCACGTGCCCATCCTCGCCGCCCTTGGCCGGGCATGGCGGCCATTCCGCCCGTTTCTCGCCATCGTGGCCGTACTGGCGCTGGCGGGCATCTGGCTCTACCAGGGCGATCCCGCCCGCGCCGAACAAACCTTTTTCCTCAAATACCTGATTTCGAGCCAAGCCGCGATCGCGTGGATGAGTGCCCTCTTTTTCATCGCCACCGGCGCGTACTGGCTCGGCCTGGCGGTGCGTTCCGATTTCGCCGAACGCACCGGCAGCGCCCTCGCCTGGGCCGCGTCCGTCATGGGCGCGACCGGCCTTTTCGTGCGCTGGTACGAGTCCTACCTGCTCGGCCCGGACGTCGGCCACATCCCCATCAGCAACCTGTACGAAGTCTTCGTCCTTTTCAGCCTCATCACCGCGCTGCTTTATCTTTTCTACGAAGGCCGCTACGGCACCCGCAAACTCGGCGCTTTCGTGCTGCTGACGGTCTCGATCGCGGTTGCCTTCCTGCTTTGGTACGCATTCACGCGCGAGGCATACCAGATCCAGCCGCTCGTGCCGGCCTTGCAGTCATACTGGATGAAAGTCCACGTACCCGCCAATTTCGTCGGCTACGGCGGCTTCGCGCTCGCCGCGATGGCGGGCGCCGCCTATCTGCTCGTCTCCCGCGGCGTGCTCGCCGGACGGCTCCCCGCACCGAAAGTGCTCGAAGATGTGATGTACAAGGCCATCGCCATTGGCTTCGCCTTTTTCACCATCGCCACCATCCTCGGGGCGCTGTGGGCGGCGGAAGCCTGGGGCAGTTACTGGTCGTGGGACCCCAAGGAAACCTGGGCGCTGATCGTGTGGCTCAACTACGCCGTCTGGCTGCACATGCGCCTGACGCGCGGCCTGCGCGGCGCGATGCTCGCCTGGTGGGCGCTCGGCGGGCTGCTCGTCACCACCTTCGCCTTCCTCGGCGTCAACATGTTCCTCTCCGGCCTGCATTCCTACGGCTCGCTGTGAAACAATGAATCAGGACGAACTCAAGAAAGCCGCCGCGCGCGCCGCGCTCGCCGAACTCGAAGCGCTCGCGCCGCACAGCTTCATCGGTGTCGGCACCGGCTCCACCGTCAATCACTTCATCGACGCCCTCGCCGGCAGCGGCGTGCGCATCCGGGGCGCGGTCTCCAGTTCCGAAGCCAGTTCGGAACGGCTGGCCGCGCACGGCATCCCGCTCGCGCGCCTCGATGAGGCCGAAACCCTGCCCATCTACATCGACGGCGCGGACGAGATCGACCACGGCTTCAACATGATAAAAGGCGGCGGCGGTGCGCTCACCCGCGAGAAAATCATCGCCGCCGCCGCGCAACGGTTCATCTGTATCTGCGACGCCAGCAAACACGTCGCCACCCTCGGACGCTTTCCGCTGCCGGTCGAAGTCATCCCGATGGCCCGCGTCCAGGTCGCGCGCGAAATCGGCCATCTCACCGGCGGCGAGGCGCGCTGGCGCGAAGGCTTCGTCACCGACAACGGCAACTGCATCCTCGATATCCACGGCCTCGCCATCGGCGAGCCGCGCGCGCTCGAATCCGACCTCAACCAGATCGCCGGGGTGGTCAGCAATGGCCTTTTCGCGCGCCGTGGCGCCGATGTGCTGCTGCTCGCCACGGCGGAACGGGTATGGCGCGGCGAACGTCAGTCTTCCGCCGCGAGCAGCCGGTAAAGCGACATCAGCATCCCCGCTGTCGCGCCCCAGATGAAGTAGTCGCCGTAAGGCATGGCATGGAAATGGCGCAGTTCGCCTTCCACGCGCAATGAGTAGCGCTGGTGCCTGGCCGGATCGAGAAAATGCGCCAGCGGCACTTCAAAGACCTCCGCGACCTCGAAATCGTCCAGCCGCAGCGCCAGCGGCGGGCGCGACAGGCCGATCACCGGCGTGACGCGAAAACCCGTGCCGGTCAGGTAATCCGGCAAGCGCCCGATAATTTCGACTCGCTCCGGCGGCAGGCCGATTTCCTCTTCCGTCTCGCGCAGCGCCGCGGCTTCCGCCGAGACATCGGCCGCTTCCATTCCGCCGCCGGGAAAGCTGATCTGTCCCGGATGATGGTGCAGATGATCGGTACGCCGAGTAAGGAGCACCGTCAGCCCGCCCACCCCGTCTCCGTGCAATACCAGCGGCACCAATACCGCCGCCGGGCGATGCCGCCGCCCGCCGCCCACGCCGGGCCAATCGCCGCTGGCGGCGCCTTCCGCGCCAGCCCGCGCCAACAGCCGCCGCAGCCTGGAAAGAAACTCGCCGCCGTTTTCCCGCATGGCCTTCATGAACATCAAAACTTTTTCTTCAAGCGCATCTGTTCGCCGCTACGCTGCATCTCCATTTGTTCGAGCACGTTCATGCCGAGCAGCGCGAACGGCATGTCGTTTTCCGTCACCGCCGCGCTCACATTGCTGAAGCGCATATTCCCGACTTTCACCGCGCCCAGCGTCACCATCCACGTCCTGGTCACTCCGCCCGCCGTCATGCTCCGGCCCATCGGCTCATCCGCGAGCCTGATGCCCAAGCGAAGCGCATCGGAATAGCCAATCGCCACCGTCGTCGCACCTGTATCGACAAGAAAACGAACCCTGCCGCCGTTGATTTCTCCCTCGGTCATGAAACGGCCTTTTTCGTCCGCGTCGATCGTCATTTCCACGCCGCGCGCCAATACCTTTCTGGCCTCTTCTCCCGTCATCCGCCCCCCGATGCCTTGCTTGCCTCCACCGCCGTCCTTCTGCCGTACCACCCGCGCCCCCAAACGCAATTTGTGACGCAGCCCCTCGAACTCGACTATCGCGGTCTCGCCCTCGATCGCCAGGAGCTTGACACCTTCCGCCGTACTCTTCCCCACCGCCACCATCTGCGGCGCCCCGTTATCGACGACGAGCAGGGCTTTCCTGCCCAGGATTCCCGACAGGGCCAGATCGGCCGCGTCCGCGCTCCCCGCCAGCGCCGCACTGGCCGCCAACGCTGCCAGCCAGCGGCACATCCCTGCGCGCTTCACGTTCCAGTCCTCCGCTCCCGGTTCCACGACGGGCGTTGGCGGATCGTCATTGCGCGCTTTCGAGGCCCTTTCGCGCCAGAGTCCACGATCCGGTAACGGCTGCTTGTTGACTAAAGTATTGGACGCCACAAAATGCTCTCCAGTACAAAAAGACATCTGGCGTGGATTTTATTATGACGTTTTTTGTAACGCCAATCCCTTCCCCGCGCGCCAATTTCCCCTGCCACCCCCGGAGCCAATCCCGGGAACCTTGCGACCTGATCATGACAATAACAATCCCGCGCCCTTTCCCGCCCCCTGCCGAAAACCAGGAATCGAACATGTCCCGGCACAGACACAGAGGCTTCACTCTGGTGGAGGTAATGATCGCGGTAGTGATCATCGCCATCCTCGCTTCCATCGCGGTACCAAGTTACGAGTCGTACATGATCAAGACTCGCCGGGCCACGGCCGCCACCTGCCTGCTGGAAATCTCCCAATTTCTGGAGCGGTTCTTCACAGTGAACCTGCAATACGACAAGGATGCCGCCGGCACTGGCATCACCATGCCGGATCCGGGCAGCCAAGAATGCCAGAAAAATCTGGAGGGCTATTACAATTTCACTTCGACAGTCGCGCCAAGAACATACACCCTCCAGGCCGTCCCCATCAACAGGCAGACCAAGGACACCCAATGCGCGACGCTTTCGATCGACGAAGCTCTCAGGAAAAGCGTGACCGGAATCCAGTCCGCCAATCCTTCCGCCTGCTGGAAGTAAGCCCCCCCGCGCTGTAGCGCCCGACGACGCGCCGTACCCGCGACGGCGCGTTTTCATTTCTTACCGACCGCTTTCCGCGCCGGCACCTGCCGCCTTTCCGCCCGGGTTTCTCGCAAGTCATAAGCCATATCCCGGCCAACCCGCCTTCCATCGCAGCGCCCCCAGGGCGGGTTGTTTCTCGTGCTCGCGTCTTTGTCAAGGAAGGATAGCCAGCCGACAGCCAGCCACTTGCCATTTCCGTGCCGATTGTCACGCGCTTTCGCCCTTTCGTCGAACCCGCTTTCCATCACACATCGACCTTCGACTAGCATCCGATGCAATGCTTGGCTGTGTAGTCAACAACCAATTGCGCATGACTTGTGAAGTCATGCCATGTATACAGTGTTCAGGTAGAAAGGGGTTGCCGCTTATCGGGCACATGCCGCGAGCGCCTTCCAGGATGCGCTTCAAGGCCGGTTTTGCAGGTACTCACGCCTTCCAGTGTTCCAGATCGACTGTACGGAAAACAAAAGCATGAACGGAAAAAATCATTGTGGTTTCACGCTGTACGAGTTGCTGATAACCCTCGCCATCATTGCGATCCTGACGGCAATAGCGACTCCCAGCTTCGGTACCCTGATACAAAGAAACCGGGTCGCCAGCGCCGCCAGCGACATCATCGCCTCCATCACATACGCGCGCAGCGAGGCGATCCGGCGCGGACGGGCGGTGGTGATATGTCCCGCGGAAACGGGCTTGCAGGACGGCTGGACAATCGAAGCCGGATCAGCGAGTGGCGCCTTTCCCACATGCGGCGGGGACAATATATTATTGCAGCATGAAGCGTTGAAACAGATCGCATCCATCGCCCCTCCTCCCGCGGCGCCGACGCTCCCGACGACCCGACTGAGCATCAACCGGATGGGGGTCTCCAACAACGTCGACGGCGCATGGGCATCCATAGCCTTCCAGGCGACCGGTTGCACTTCAGGCGCGGAAGGAATGCGGAGAACCCTCACGATCACGCAATTGCTGGAAGTGGATTCAACATCTGGCTCATGCTC
>JAITLI010000172.1 GCA_031277975.1 Azoarcus sp. | reverse complement strand
GCGCCGCTGATCCCCCACCCCTGATCCCCGCCCCCCGATGCCTCTCCCCCGTATAGAACCTGATCGTTATTGCGCGCTGTTCGCCGCCAAGGTCGCGCGCCTGCGCCGCGACTTCGCCGCCCTCGCCTTGCCCGAATTGCAATTGTTCGCCTCCGCTCCACGCGGCTACCGGCTGCGCGCCGAGTTCCGCATGTGGCACACGGGCGAGCGCCTCGATTATGCGATGTTCGATCCCGCCGCGCCGCGCCGGGCGATCGCGGTCGAAGACTTCCCCCCCGCCGCGCCGCCCATCCGCGCCTTGATGCCCGCCCTGCGCAGCCGGCTCATGGCGGACGGCGCGCTGCGCCAGCGGATCTTCCAGATCGAATTCCTCGCCACCCTGAAGGGCGAGGCGCTGGCGAGCCTCGTCTACCATCGCCCGCTCGACGCCGCCTGGGAGGCGAGCGCGCGCGCGCGCGCCGCCGATCTCGGCATACACTTGATCGGCCGCAGCCGCGGCCAGAAAATCGTCATCGGACGCGACTGGCTGGAAGAGGAATTCATGGTCGATGGCGAGCGCCTGCGCTATCGCCAGATCGAAGGCGGCTTCACCCAGCCCAATGGCGGGATCAACCGCGCCATGCTCGGCTGGACGCGCGCGCGCGCCGCGAACCTGGGCGGCGATCTGCTGGAGCTTTATTGCGGCAACGGCAATTTCACTGTCGCGCTCGCACCGTTCTTCGGCAAGGTCTTCGCCACGGAATCGAGCAAGTCGTCGGTGGCCGCCGCGCGCCACAATCTGGAGGTCAACAGGGTGCGCAACGTCGCGCTGGCGCGGATGGCGAGCGACGAGGCCAGCGCCGCGCTCGCCAGGGCGCGCCCGTTCCGGCGGCTGGCGGACATCGACCTCGACGCCTTTCGCTTCTCGACGCTCTTCGTCGATCCTCCCAGGGCCGGACTGGACGCGGCCACGCTCGATCTGGCGCGCGGTTTCGACAATATCCTCTATATCTCGTGCAACCCCGCGACCCTGCGCGCAAACGCCGCCGCGCTCCCCGAGCATCGCATCACCGCGGCGGCGGCCTTCGACCAATTCCCCTACACCGATCACCTCGAATGCGGCCTGCTGCTCCAGAAAGCGCGCGCGGCGGCGGCCTGACCCGGCGGCTCAGAGTTTCCTCAAGCAAGCGCCCCCGATCCGGAGCGCGGCGTGTCCAGTGTGTATAATCCAGACTTCCGCGAGCGGTCCATGGCCGTTCGCCCGCGCTCGGTCGCGGCTGTTCCGTTCAACCTGAAAACAGTATCCATGAGTTTTGCCGACCTCGGCCTCATTGCAGAGCTTCTCCAAGCCGTAGCCGACGCGGGCTACACCGATCCCACCCCCATCCAGCAGCAGGCCATCCCCGCCATCCTCACGGGGCGCGACATCATGGGCGGCGCGCAGACCGGCACCGGCAAGACCGCCGGATTCACCCTGCCCCTGTTGCAACGCCTGGCCCGCCACGCCAACACCAGCGCCTCTCCCGCGCGCCATCCGGTACGCGCCCTGATCCTCGCGCCCACCCGCGAACTGGCGGTACAGGTTTTCGAGTCCGTCACGGGCTATGGATGCCATCTCCCCTTGCGCGCCACCTGTATCTACGGCGGCGTCGACATGAACGCGCAAATCCAGGAACTGCGCCGGGGTGTCGAAATCGTCATCGCCACGCCGGGACGGCTGCTCGATCATGTGCAGCAGCGGACGATCGTGCTCTCCCAGGTCGAAGTGCTGGTGCTCGACGAAGCCGACCGCATGCTCGACATGGGATTCATCCCCGACATCCGCCGCATCCTGGCGCTGCTGCCGGCGAACCGGCAAAGCCTGCTTTTTTCGGCCACCTTCTCCGAAGAAATCAGGAAGCTCGCCGATCAGATGCTGAAGAATCCGCAGATGATCGAAGTCGCCCGCCGCAACACGGTATCGGAGACCATCACCCACGTCGTGCACCCGGTGGCCGCGGGCATGAAGCGCGACCTGCTCGCCCACTTGCTGCGCCGCCAGCCCGAGATGCAGGCGCTGGTTTTTGTCGACACCAAGCTCGTCTGTAGCCGCCTCGCCCACTTTCTGGCGCGCGGCGGCATCCTGGCCGACGCCATCCACGGCGACAAGAGCCAGCAGCAGCGCAGCGAGACGCTGGAGGCTTTCAAGAGCGGCAAATTGCGCGTGCTGGTCGCCACCGATGTCGCCGCGCGCGGCCTCGACATCGATGAATTGCCCTGCGTCATCAATTTCGAGTTGCCGCACACCGCCGAGGACTACGTTCACCGCATCGGCCGCACGGGCCGCGCCGGACACAAGGGCAACGCGGTATCGCTGGTGTGCGCCGAAGAAAAACACTGGCTCGCGGATATCCAGAAACTGATCAAGTTCGAGATCCCCCGGCAAATCATTGCCGGTTTCGACCCGGAAGCGGAGTCCTCCGGCGACAGCGCCCCCCGCCATGGCCGCCGCGCGCCGGAGGCCCGCGCTTCCGGGTACAAGGACGGCGGCGGCAAGAAGAGCGGCGACGGGAACGCCCGGCGCGAGCACCGCCACGCCCCGCCACGCCCCGTGATCGCCGCCGACGGCTTCGATTTCTCCAAACCCTACGAACCCGCGGCCAGCCTCGTCGTGGCGGAAGGCATCGCGCCGCCGCACGCCCCGGAACACTATCCCCCCAAGAAACCGCCGCGCCCGCTGGCCGTGCTGCTCGGCGGACTGGGGCGGAAATAACCGCGGACTTCCCCCGCTTATCGTCCGTTCCGCACCCGCCGCGGCGCGCTATCCTGCATGCACCGCGCTCGCCGGAAAAGAAAAACCGCCCGGCAAGCCGATACACGAACCGGACAGCCCGACATGCAGCCACCGATGAACGCAGAACCTTCCCCGCGGGACAATCGCGGCGGAGAGGGCTTCGTCCCCGACCTTTCGGAAGGCACGGAGGTCGGTGTTTACCTGGCGCTGCTCGAACTCATCGACGAAGGTCTCATCATCACCGGCGACGAACACATCATCGACGCCAACAGCGCCGCCTGCCGCCTGCTCGAACGCAGCTACCGCCAGCTTGCCGGGCAGCCGCTGGCCAGCCTCTTCGCCAACGGCCATGCATTTCTCGGCGCCCGCGAAAAGATGCTGATCCGCGGAGAAGCGCGCGGCGTCCTCGCCCTTCTCCTGCCCGATGGCCGCGTACAGGATTTCTCTTACATCGCCGCGCCGCGCCTGCGCCCCGGTATCCACGCCATCGTCCTCGACCGCGCTCAGCGCACGGACGAAGCCGCCGCCGGTTTCTCCTCCCCGCCCGGCTGCCCGCTCGCGCTCTCACTCTATTTCCAGCCCCAGATTCACGTCCGCAGCGGCAACATCCACGCCGGCGAAACCCTGCCGCGCTGGCAACCCGCCGGCGAAGCTCCGCGCGCTTTCACGCATTTCCCCGCCATGGCGAACCCCGGCGCGCGCGCGGAAGAAAAAGAAGAAGGAGGAAATTCCCGGCTCGACGCCTGGGCGCTCGCCGCGGTCTGCCGCGCCGCCAGCACCTGGCCGCACACGCGCGGACACGCGCCGGTCGTCTCGATCAACATCGCCGCCGGACAGATGCGCGGCGGCAACCTGCCGCGACACGTCGCCACGGCGCTGGCCGCGAGCCGGCTCGACCCGCGCAGCCTGGAACTGTCCATCGACTCCCGCGTACTCGCCCTGCCCGGCAACGACATCGCCTCCACATTGCAGACCCTGGCGGACATGCGCGTGCGGCTGGCGCTCGACCATTTCGGCCACAGCCCCGCGCCCCTGGCGCAACTGACCCGTCACCGCTTCGATGTGCTCAAGCTCGATGCCGCCCTCGCCGCGCGAGTCGGACGCGACGACAACGACACCGCGCTGATCGAAGCCATCGTCCGCATGACCACGCCGCTCGGCATCCAGATACTGGCGCGCGGCGTACAAAGCCGGGCGCAACAAGACTTCCTCCTGGCGCTCGGATGCGAATTGCAGCAAGGCCCATTCATCGGCGCGGCGCGCGACGAACACGCCTTCGCCGCCTTTCTGGCGGAACGTTTTTTTTGCTAGCATCGCCCGGCCGCCCCCCATCCATCCACCACAGCGCGAGAGGTCACAATGTTCGACAAGGCACGCTACATCATTGTCGAAGGCCCCATCGGCGCGGGGAAAACCTCGCTGGCGCGGCGCCTGGCCGAATACTTGCCGGCGACGAAACAAATGTTCGAGCGCCCGCAAGACAATCCCTTCCTCACCCGTTTTTACCAAAACCCCGGGCGCTGGGCGCTCTCTACCCAACTCTCCTTCCTTTTCCAGCGCCTCGGACAACTCGCCGCCCTGGAGAATGACACCCAAGAGGGCGACGAACGCATCGTCTCCGACTTCATGCTCGAACGCGACGTCCTGTTCGCCCGCATCACCCTCCCGAAAGACGAACTCGCCCTCTACGAACAGGTCTATGCCGCGGCAAAACCGGCTTTCCTTCCCGTCCCCGACCTGGTCATCTACCTGCAAGCGCCAACCGCGGCCCTGATCGAGCGCATCCACAAACGCGGCATCGACGCCGAGCGCCGCATCTCCGAGTCCTACCTCGACCGGGTCGCCCGGCGCTACGCCAATTTCTTCTTCCAGTACGAAACCGCCCCGCTCTTCATCGTCAACGCGGCGGTACTCAACCCCGTCGACAACGAAGACGATTTCAAACTTCTCGTCGAACGCATCGCCGAAATGCGCGGCTACCGCGAATTCTTCGGCTACGGCCTCTGACCCGCCGGACGCCTCGCCGAAACGCGCGGCGGGCGCGGGTTTTCCGCCCGCCCTCCAGCCACGGCGCCTCGCGGCCTATTCCGGCGCGCCTTCGCCGTGACCGCCCTCGAAGCGCAACGACAAATCGAGTGCTTTCACATCCTTGGTCAGCCCGCCGATGGAGATACGGTCGACGCCCGTTTCCGCGATCGCGCGCACGCGCTCCAGACTGACGCCGCCCGAAGCTTCGAGCACGGCGCGCCCGGCGGCGAGGCGCACGGCGGCGCGCATATCGGCCACGCTCATATTGTCGAGCAGGATCATGGCCGCGCCGGCATCGAGCGCCTGTTGCAGCTCTTCCAGATTCTCGACCTCGATCTCGATGAATACCCCGTCCGGAGCCAGGGTGCGCGCGGCGGCGAGCGCGTCGCGGATACCGCCCGCGGCGATGATATGGTTTTCCTTGATGAGGATACCGTCGTGAAGACCGCTGCGATGGTTGAGTCCGCCGCCGGTGGCGACAGCATATTTTTGCGCCAGGCGCAGTCCCGGCAAAGTCTTGCGCGTATCGACGATACGGGCGGCGGTGCCGGCGACCGCGTCGACATAACGGCGGGTGGCTGTGGCGGTGGCCGAGAGCAGTTGCAGGAAATTGAGCGCGGCGCGTTCGGCGCTGAGCAGGACGCGCGCCCCGGCATGGACATCGCACAGCGTCTGTCCGGGGGAGACGGCATCGCCGTCCCGCACATACCAATGCACCGTCGCCGTGGGGGAGAGCGTGGCGAAAGTCGCATCGAACCAGGCCGTGCCGCAGACAATGGCGGCCTCGCGGGTGATGACCGTGGCGCGGGCATGCGCCGTGGCCGGGATGAGCAAGGCGGTGAGATCGCCGCCGCCGATGTCCTCGGCGAGCGCGGCGGCGACATTGCGGGCGATCTCGATACGCAGTTGCGCACGGGGCATGAAGGGGCCGGAAGAGGGCGGGCGCGAGGAGGGCGGCATGGAAAGAAGGCGGCAAATAAAGGCGAGAGGATTCTAGCGCATCGGGGATCGGCCAAAGAATTCCCCTTTTATCCAGCGGCGCTCTCGCGCCGGATGGTTGGCCCCCTCTTCCTGGCCCTCTCCCGCTCGGGCGGTGCGCCGCCGCCGATTCTTATCCCGTGTTCAACCCCCGGTCCGTCAGTGACAGGTTTTTGCGAAAACGCTGTTTCAGGCGGTAAATCTGTGCCGGGCGGTGTGCGCCGCCGGTGGCCAGCGCGCCCTTGACCGGTTCGAGGATGCCGAATTCCGCGATCTTGCGGCGAAAGCTCACTTTGTTGAGCGGTTCGCCAAGCAGCGTTTCATACACAGCCTGGAGCTGGGGCAAGGTGAACGTCTCGCCGCAGAGGTGGACGGGAAGCGAGGAATAGCTGCTTTTGTTTTTCACGCGTTCCACGGCGGCGGCGATGATTCGTGTGTGATCGAAGGGCAGCCCGCGCACGGCGCCGACGGGATGCAGGCTCACTTCCGCGCGCGCCGCATTTTCGATGAGCGCGGGCGGCACCAGCGCGTAATAGCAAACCGAGAGCGACCAGCCGCGCGGGTCGCGGCCCCGGCCTGAAAAAGTCGCCAGTTGTTCGAGATAGGGGCTGACAATGCCGGTCTTGTCGCGCAGCACCCGCTCGGCGGCGGCCTCGGCGTCGGCGTCTTCTTCCGGATGGATGTAACCGCCGGGCAGGGCAAGGAGGCCCGCATAGGGTTCATGGTCGCGCCGGAGAAGGGCGGCTTGCAGACCGCCGTCCTTCAGGGTGAGTAGAATCACATCGACGGTGGAAACGATATCGCTCATGCCAGGCTCCCTGGCCGCGTCACGGCCCTGTAAGGATAGCGATTATACGAATACGGCAAGACCCGGACACCCCGCGGCTTCACATGTTGTCGAACATAGTGGGCATGGCGGGAGATATTTTCCGCAAGTTAGTTGCGAGCATGATCTAACACGCGCACAATAGCCCCCGTCCGCGCCGCGGCGCGTCTTCTGGGAGAACCCCGCCATGACCCGCAAGACCGTGCATCTCCTCATCATCGACCCGCAGAACGATTTCTGCGACTTGCCGTCCGATGCCCGGCAGGGCGGCGAGACGCCCGCGCTGCCCGTCCCCGGCGCGCACGCCGACATGCTGCGCCTGGCGGGGCTGATCGAGCGCGCCGGCGAGGGCATCGACGGCATCACGGTCACGCTCGACTCGCACTTGCGCCTCGACATCGCGCATCCAGGCTTCTGGCGGCAAGGCGGCGGCGCGCCCGTCGCGCCTTTCACGCCCATTCGCGCCGCAGATGTCAGGACGGGCGTCTTCCAGCCCCGCGCCGCGGATGCCCTGCCGCGCGCCGCTGCTTATCTCGGTGCGCTGGAGGCGCGCGGCCGCCACGTCCATATGGTCTGGCCGGTACATTGCGAACTGGGTTCGTGGGGGCACAACGTGCATGAAGCGGTGCGCCGCGCGTATGGCCGCTGGGAGGACGCGAGCGGCGTCAACGCGGAAAAATTCCTCAAGGGACTCAACCCCTGGACGGAGCATTACAGCGCCATCCGCGCGGAAGTCCCCGACCCGGCTTCGCCCGATACGCTCGTCAATAATCTCCTGCTCGACCGCCTGGCGAGCGCCGACGAAATCCTGGTCGCGGGCGAGGCGGGCAGCCATTGCGTCAAGGCGACCGTCGAAGACATCATTGCGTATCGCCCGACGGTGGCGGCGCGCATCGTCCTGCTTTCCGACTGCATGAGTCCAGTCGCGGGATTCGCGGAGCAGCAAACCGCATTCATCGAAAACCTGCGCGCGCGCGGCGCGCGCATCGCCACCGCCGGCGAAGTCCTGCCGGAATTCTCCCGCCCCAAAGGAACCTCCCAATGCTAGGCGCAATCATCGGCGACATCGCCGGTTCCCGTTTCGAATTCAATAACCATCGCGGCAAGGTGTTCGAGCTTTTCACGTCCGATTGCCATGTCACGGACGACAGCATCATGACCCTGGCCATTGCCAGCGCCATCATGAGCGCCGGGACAAAAGACGGCGAAAGCCTCGCGGCGGCGACCGTCGCGGCCATGCAGGCAATCGGGCGCGAATATCCTTCCTGCGGCTTCGGCGCGGGCTTCTCGCAATGGGTGAGAAGCCCGCGTCCCGCGCCCTACAACAGTTACGGCAACGGCGCGGCCATGCGGGTCAGTCCCGCCGCCATCGTCGCCCGGACGCAAGAAGACGCCATTCGCCTCGCCCATGCCGTCACCGCCGTCACGCACAATCACCCGGAAGGACTCAAGGGCGCGGAAGCAACGGCCATCGCCATTTTCATGGCGCGCTCCGGCGCGCGCAAACAGGACATCCGCGATCGTATCCAGCGCCACTATTACTCGCTCGAATTCACCATCGACGCAATCCGCCCAAGCTACGAATTCAATGAAACCTGCCAGGAAACCGTACCGCAGGCGATCGAAGCCTTCCTGGAATCCGATTCCTTTGAAGATACGATCCGCACCGCCGTTTCCGTGGGCGGCGACAGCGACACGCTGGCGGCCATCGCGGGTTCCATCGCCGAAGCCTTTTACGGCGTTCCGGACGAGTTGGAGAAAGCGGCATTGACCTATCTCGATGCCCGCCTGCGCGCCATTTACGACGAATGGGGCGCTTTCCTGGCGAGAAACGATTTCCCGTCTCCCCAAGCGTCCGCCTGAAAGGACATTTCATGAACACCATACCCGTCGTGCAAAGCCTGCTCGAAACAGACCTCTACAAATTCACCATGTGGCAGGCGCTTTTGCACAGTCATCCCGGCATCCAAGCTGAATACGCTTTCGTTTGCCGCGGCGCGCCCGCCTTTCCGCTCGCCGAATTGAAGGAAGAAGTCGAAACGGAACTCGACCGGCTTTGCGGCCTGACCTTCAGCCTCGCGGAACTCGATTACCTGCGCAGCCTGCGTTTCATCAAAAGCGATTTCGTCGACTTCCTTTCCGTCTTTCGTTTCCAGCGCCGTTTCATCACGGTGAAAACGGCGGGAGAAACGCTGAAAATTTCGGCGAAAGGGCCTATCGTCCACGTCATGGGCTTCGAGATTTTCGTGCTCTACATCGTAAATGAACTCTACTTTCGCCGCCTGGACGACGTGGAGGCGACGCTCGCCGAAGCGCGCCGCCGCCTGGAAGCAAAAATCACCCTCATCGCCGCGGCCGGAGACCTGCACGGCCCCACTCCGCTTTCCGGCTTCGTTTTCAGCGATTTCGGCCTGCGCCGCCGCTATTCCGGCCCCTGGCACGAAGAAGCGCTCACGACACTCCTCACGAAACTGCCCAACAATTTCAGCGGCACCTCCAACGTCCATCTCGCCCGGAAACTGGGCCTCACGCCCATCGGCACCATGGCGCACGAATACCTGCAAGCCTATCAGGCTGTGGGCGTGCGCCTACGGGACTTCCAGAAGGCGGCGCTCGAAGGCTGGGTGCAGGAATACCGGGGCGACCTGGGCATCGCGCTCACCGATGTTGTCGGCATGGCCGCTTTCCTGCGCGATTTCGACCTTTACTTCGCCAAGCTCTTCGATGGCTTGCGCCACGATTCCGGCGACCCGGTGCAATGGGGCGAAGAAGCCATCGCCCATTACAAAAAGCTGCGCATCGACCCGCGCACCAGGCAACTCATCTTCTCGGACGGACTCGATTTCCCCCGGGCCATCGGCCTCTACCGCCATTTCAAGGGCCGTATCCGCACCGCCTACGGCATCGGCACCAATCTTACCAACGACACGCCGAAGAAAGCGCTCAACATCGTCATGAAACTCATCGCCTGCAACGGCCAGCCCGTCGCCAAACTCTCCGATTCCCCGGGGAAGACGCTGTGCGACGATGAGACGTTTTTAAGCTACTTGCGTCAAGTATTTCAACATCCCGCATAATTGCCGCGGCGTTGCAGCCCTCGCAATGACGCCCCCTCTCGTCATTGCATAGATGCCTATGCTGCGGGGGGCGAGGGGAATCCGTTTGGAGAACGCATCAAAAGCAAAAGTCTTCCCTTTCGTCATTGCAACGAGTTCTTCCGGTGAATTCAAGTCAGATCCCCGCTCCCTGTCCATCCCTCCAGATGGCGGCGGATGAGCGCGGTGAGCGCGGCGGCCCAGTCCGGGCGTTCGTTCAGGCAGGCAATGCGGTGGAACGCTTTGCCGCCGCGCGCGATGAAGGCGTCGCGGCATTGCATGCCGATTTCTTCCAGGGTTTCGAGACAGTCGGTGGTGAAGCCGGGGCAGATGATGTCTACGTGGCGGATGCCTTCGGCGGCGAGCGCTTCGACGCTCGGCTGGGTGTAGGGCCGCAGCCACGCGGATGCGCCGAAGCGGGACTGGAAGGTCACGCGCAGTTTTTCCGCAGGCAGCGCCAGCGATTCTCCGAGCAGGCGGGCGGTGACGAGGCATTCGGCGCGGTAAGGGTCGCCCAGTGCGTCGGTACGCTCCGGCTGGCCGTGAAAGCTCATCACCAGGCATTCGCCTTGCCCGTGCCGCGCCCAGTGTTCGCGCACGCTCGCGCTCAGCGCGGCGATGTAGCCGGGGTCGTCCGGGAAGCTGCGCACGAAGCGCAATTCGGGGACGTTGCGCCACGATTGCATGCTGCGGGCGACTTCGTCGAAGGCGCTGGCTGTCGTGCTGGCGGCGAATTGCGGGTAGAGCGGGACGATGAGGATGCGGCCACAGCCGCGCGCGCGCAGGGTGTCGAGCGCGCCGGGGATGGATGGCTCGCCGTAGCGCATCGCCCAGGCGACGGCGATGCCGCCGCCGCGATCATCGGCGGTCTGCCCGCGCGCGAGGTTGGCGGCGATGGCGGCGCCCAGGCGCCCGGTATGGATCTTGAGCGGGGAGCCTTCCGCCGTCCAGATGCTGGCGTATTTTTTCGCCGAGCGCGCCGGGCGGGTGGCAAGGATAATGCCGTTGAGAATCGGTTGCCAGACGATGCGCGGCAATTCCACCACGCGCGGGTCGGAGAGGAATTGACGCAGCCAAGGGCGCAGGGCCGCCACCGTCGGCGCCGCTGGCGTGCCGAGGTTCGCCAGCAGTACGCCTGTGCGCGCATGGGCGGCGGGCGTGGGATCGTGGACAGGTTCGGGCCGGAAGCGGGCCATGGTGCGGGCGGGGGCGGTTCAGGGCGGGGAGGACAAGGCGCTCGACAGCAGCCGCGCGGTGATGTCGACGATGGGAATCACCCGGTCGTAGGCCATGCGGGTGGGGCCGATTACGCCGACCGAGCCGACCACGCGGCCATGGACTTCGTAGGGCGCGGTGATTACGCTGCATCCGTCGAGTTGGGTGATGCCGGATTCGTCGCCGATGAAGATCCGCACGCCCTGGGCGCGGCGGGAAAGATCGAGCAATTGCATGAGGCCGGTGCGTTGCTCGAACAGGCGGAAAAGTTCGCGCAGGCGCGACATGTTGGAGGAGAGATCTTCGATGTCGAGCAGGTTGGTTTCGCCCGAGATCATGTAGTTGGCCGCGGTTTCTTCGGCGGCGGCGGAGCCGGCTTCGATGGCGGCGGCCATCAGCTCGCCCATGTCGCTTTTCAGTTGGCGCAGTTCGGCCTGGAGGTGGCGGCAGATTTCGTCGAAGGCCTGTCCCGCATAATGCTCGTTGAGGTAGTTCGCCGCCGTGCTCAGTTCGGCGACTGAATAAGCGCGGCGCGTGAGCAGGATGCGGTTTTGCACGTCGCCGTCGGTGGTGACGATGATGAGCAGGATGCGGTTTTCGGACAGGCCGATGAATTCGATCTGGCGGATGAGCGCGGCTTTCCCGTGCGGCGCGACGACGACGCCAGCGAAGCGGGTCAGCTTCGAGAGCAGTTGCGAGGCGGAACTGAGCAGACGGCGCGGCTGGCCGGTCTGTAGCTGGGTTTTGAGTTCCCGCACCCGCACGCTCTCCACCGGCTGCACCGTGAGCAGGGTATCGACGAAGAAACGGTAGCCGAGCGCCGTCGGGATGCGCCCCGCCGATGTGTGCGGGCTGGAGATGTAGCCCATTTCTTCGAGGTCGCTCATCACGTTGCGCACCGTGGCCGGCGAGAGTTCCAGGCCAGAACTGCGCGAAAGCGCGCGCGAGCCGACCGGCTGTCCATCGGCGATGTAGCGCTCGATCAGGGCCTTGAGCAGGATGCGGGAACGGGTGTCGAGTGGAATGGCGGATTCAGGCATGACCGGATTTTATACGGCTTCGGGGCCAGGGATCGGGGTCGGGGCATCGAGTTTTGCGTAATCGCGGGACGGTGGGCAGGGCGGTTTCGATCCCGCCGGGCCAGGCGTTGCACGGCGTTCCGGCCGCCGCCGGAATGCAATTTCACAATAGCGTCACAACAACGGCGCGAGCCAGCGCGCGGCCTCTTCCACGCGCATGCCGGCGCGCGCGGCCCAGTCTTCGAGCTGGTCGCGGCCGATCTTGCCGACGACGAAATAGCGGCTTTCGGGATGCGAGAAGTAAAAGCCCGCCACGCTCGCCGCCGGGGTCATGGCCATGGACTCGGTGAGCGCCATCCCGGCGTTGCGTGGGGCGTCGAGCAAGGCGAAGAGGCCGCGCTTGGCGGTGTGATCCGGGCAGGCGGGATAGCCGGGTGCGGGGCGGATGCCCCGGTATCGTTCGCGGACGAGGCCGTCGTGGTCGAGCGATTCGGCGGCGGCGTAGCCCCAGTAGTGCTTGCGGATGCGCTCGTGCAACCATTCGGCGCAGGCTTCGGCGAGGCGGTCGGCAAGGGCCTTGAGGAGGATGGCGCGGTAGTCGTCGTGCGCGGCGGCGAATTCGGCAAGTTTTGTTTCGATGCCCAGCCCGGTGGTGACGGCGAAGGCGCCGCACCAGTCTTGCACGCCGGAAGACTTGGGGGCGATGTAGTCGGCTAGGCACAGGTTCGGCTTGCCCGCGGGGCGCTCGCGCTGCTGGCGCAGGCCGTGCCAGATCATGACAGGCGTCTCGCGGCGCTCGTCGGGATAGAAGGCGATGTCATCGCCGAGGCTGTTGGCCGGAAAGAGGCCGAAGACGGCGCGGGCACGCAGCCAGCCGCGCGCGATGACTTCGTCGAGCATCGCTAGGGCGTCGTTGTAGACCGCGCGCGCGGCTTCGCCGACGGTGGCGTCGTCGAGGATTTGCGGGAAGCGGCCCGTCAGGTCCCAGGCCTGGAAGAAAGGCCCCCAGTCGATGTAGGCGCGCAGGGCGGCCAGATCGACGTCGAGCGCCCGCACGCCGAGCGTGCGCGGGCGCGGCGGCTGCCAAAGCGCGGTGGCGGGGCGGGGGGCGTGCGCGGCGCAATCGCACGAGGCGTGCGCGGGCGTCCAATGCGTGTGCAGGGCGTTGGCGCGGGCGCGCGCCAGGGGAAGGAGCGGGCTTTCCTGCTGGCTGGCGGCGTGCTGGGCGCGAATCTGCGCATAGTCGGCGGCGAGCCGCGCCTTGAATTCTTCCGCGCCGACGCTGGAGAGCAGGGCGCTGGCGACACTGGCCGCCCGCGAAGCGTCGGGCACATAGACGACGGGTTGCGCGTAATGCGGCGCGATCTTGATGGCGGTGTGGGCGCGGCTGGTGGTGGCGCCGCCGATGAGGAGCGGCATATCCAGCCCCTGGCGTTGCATTTCGGCGGCGACGAAGCACATTTCTTCCAGCGAGGGGGTTATCAGCCCGGACAGGCCGATGGCGTTGGCGGAATGTTCCCGCGCGGCGGCGAGAATCTTGTCCGCCGGGGTCATGACGCCGAGGTCGATGACCTCGAAGCCGTTGCAGGCCAGCACCACGGCGACGATGTTCTTGCCGATGTCGTGCACGTCCCCCTTGACCGTGGCCAGCACGATGCGGCCTTTGCTGGCGCCGCCGCCGCGCGCTTTTTCGGCTTCGATATAGGGCACGAGATGCGCGACCGCCTGCTTCATCACCCGCGCCGACTTGACGACTTGCGGCAGGAACATTTTGCCCGCGCCGAAGAGGTCGCCGACGGCTTCCATCCCGGCCATGAGCGGGCCTTCGATCACCGCCAGCGGCGGCTTGCCTTCGGCTTCCAGCCGCGCGCGCAGTTCTTCGGTATCTGCGACGACGAAGTCGGTGATGCCTTTCACCAGCGCGTGCTTGAGGCGTTCTTCCGGCGGGGCGTCGCGCCAGGCGAGGCTGGGGCCGCCCGGTTCTTTTTCCCGCGTTTTGCCTTCCCGGATGGTCTGGGCGAATTCGACAAGCGCTTCGCCCGCGCCGGGGTGGCGGTTGAGGACGACATCTTCGACCTTACCGCGCAGGACGGGATCGAGTTCGTCGTAGACGCCGAGCATCCCGGCGTTGACGATGCCCATGCGCAGCCCGGCGCGGATGGCGTGGTAGAGGAAAACGGTGTGGATGGCTTCGCGCACGGCGTCGTTGCCGCGAAAGCTGAAGGAGACGTTGGAAACGCCGCCCGAGGTGTGCGCGTGCGGCAGGTTGGCGCTGATCCAGCGCACCGCGTCGATGAAGTCGACGGCATAGTTGTCGTGCGCCTCGATGCCGGTGGCGATGGCGAAGATATTGGCGTCGAAGATGATGTCTTCGGGCGGAAAGTCCGCGCCGCCTTCGGTTTCGGGCTTCGTGAGCAGGTCGTGGGCGCGCTGGCAGATGGCGGTCTTGCGCGCGAAAGTGTCGGCCTGCCCGGTCTCGTCGAAGGCCATGACGATCGCCGCCGCGCCATAACGCCGCGCCAGCCGCGCCTGGCGGAGAAATTCCGCCTCGCCCGCCTTGAGGGAGATCGAGTTGACGATGCCCTTGCCCTGGACGCAGCGCAAACCGGCTTCGATCACATCCCAGCGCGAGGAGTCGATCATCACCGGCACGCGGGCGATGTCCGGCTCGGCGGCGATGAGCTTGAGGAAACGCGCCATGGCGGCGGGCGAATCGAGCATCGCCTCGTCCATGTTGATGTCGATGATCTGGGCGCCGTTGTCGACCTGCTGGCGGGCGACGGCGAGCGCGTCATCGAAACGCCCTTCGACGATCATGCGGGCGAAAGCGCGCGAGCCGGTAACGTTGGTGCGCTCGCCCACGTTCACGAAAAGGCTGCCCGCCCCGGCCTCGAAAGTCTCTAGCCCGGCGAGCCGCAGGCGCGGCGCGATCTCCGGCAAGGCGCGGGGCGCGGCTTGCGCCACGGCTTCGGCCAGCGCCGCGATATGCGCGGGCGTGGTGCCGCAGCAGCCGCCGACGATGTTCACCAGCCCGGCGCGCGCCCAGCCGCCCATCTCGGCGGCGAGTTGCTCCGGTGTTTCGTCGTAGCCGGTCGGCGCGAGCGGATTGGGTAGCCCGGCGTTGGGATGGGCGGACACGAAGGCCGTGCAGCACGCGGCCAGGTCGGCGACATGGGGCCGCAAATCCTTCGCCCCCAAGGCGCAATTGAAACCGAAGGAAATGGGCCGCGCGTGCGCGAGCGAATGCCAGAACGCCGTCGCCGTCTGCCCCGAGAGCGTGCGCCCCGACGCATCGGTGATGGTGCCGGAGATCATTACCGGCAGGCGCTGGCCGCGCGCCTCGAACAACCTTTCGATGGCGAAAACCGCCGCCTTGGCGTTGAGCGTGTCGAAAACGGTTTCGATGAGCAGCAAATCCGCGCCGCCATCCGCCAGCCCGCCGACGGCTTCGAAATAATCTTCGGCGAGTGCGTCGAATTCGATGTTGCGGTAGCCGGGGTCGTTGACATCGGGCGAGATCGACAGCGTGCGCGAGGTAGGGCCGAGCACGCCCGCGCAGAAACGCGGCTTCCCGGGCGTGCGCGCGGTGAATTCGTCGCATAGTGCGCGCGCCAGCCGGGCGCTGGCCTCGTTCAGTTCGCGGGCGATGCCGGAGAGGCCATAGTCGGCCTGCGACACCCGCGTGGCATTGAACGAGCACGTCTCGATGATGTCGGCCCCGGCTTCCAGGTAAGCGCGGTGGATACCGCCGATGACATCGGGGCGCGTGAGCACGAGCACGTCGTTGTCGCCCTTGAGTTCCTTCGGATGATCGCGGAAGCGCGCGCCGCGATAATCGGCCTCGGAGAGCGCGTGCTGCTGGATCATCGTGCCCATCGCGCCGTCGAGCACCAAGATGCGGCGTGCGAGCAATTGTCGGAGTTCTTCGCCGCGGTCGGCTTGCATGGTCGTCCTCGTTTCGCGCCGCCGCCGCGCGCCTTGATCCGGGACGGCGCGGCAAACCGGCAGGGGTTCGCGCGAGCGCCGTTGCTTCATGCGTTTGCCGAGCCTGGCCCCGGACGGGGGTCGCAACGCTCCTCGGCGAAAAGGACGGATTTTAGGAGGAGAAAGCGGGAGATGTCGAGAGGTGGGGCAAATCGACATGCCCAGCGAAAATCTGGATAATGCACCGCTGATGCGGTCGCCGGTTGCGCCAGTGGCGAATCGCCGGATAGGACAGGGGAGCTTTTTGTGGAATGCATCGTGGGCAACACCGAAAACTCGCTGGAAGGATACAAAAGCCTCGCGCGGCTCGCCACGGAGATGACCAGATGTTTCCTTGAAGAAATTCATTTGGACTTCTGCGACTGCGAGTGGTTCGAAGCCAACATGAGTGCGCCGCTTGGCGTGGTGCTCGCCTGTGCGGCCGACGATCTTAACGACGTCAGCATCGTCGGCATGCACGAAAAAACCAAAGATATTCTGGCCAGAAATGGTTTTCTGACAGAGTATGGCTATGGCCACGAAGAGACAGTTTTGCTTCCACGATGCCCTACCGTCGCCTGAAGCCGGACGATGAACGCTATTTCACCGCTTACCTGCGCCAGTATCTCGAACGGCAGAGAATACCGTCAATGACTGAAGCATTGTGCACAGAATTCAAAAAGAGTATTTTGGAAATTTTCTCTAATGCCGCCACCCACTCGGAGACGAAACTTGGCATTTTCGCCTGCGGACAGTATTTCCCAAAAAAGAAGCGGCTGGATTTTTCGGGTATTCGTAAAAGTTGGTTGGAAAGCGTCCAGCCAGTCAGCGCCGCATATCCCTGCACAATCGCAAAATCGTGTTGCTTTCCTCGCGCCGCTCACGTAAGATGCGGTTATTACAATCGTAAAAGTGTGTTGTTCGCCATGCTTCATCGCCACCTCAACCATCAACGCTTCACGCTCGCCGCTATCGACGACGTGATCTCACGCGGGCGGTGGAGTGATTGGGCGGAACTGCGCCGGGCCGCTTTGTCCGACCTTGCCCTGCTGGACAAGGTGGAGCGTGTGTGCCGCCCTTACGCTTCCGACCCCTACGCTCAACGCCATCACTTCTGGATGCGCTATGCCGAAGAACACCGCACCGCTGCCTGAGTGGGAACTCGTCTTGTCCTCTGCCGCACGACTCCAGCGCATCCTGCCGGATGCCGTGCTGGTCGGAGGAACCGCCTCGGCAATCCATGCAGAGCATCGCTTTTCACGCG
>JAITLI010000140.1 GCA_031277975.1 Azoarcus sp. | reverse complement strand
GTCGCTGCGCTCGACCCGCAGCGTGAAACCCGTAGCCGAATAAGCTGCTTAGAAATGCTCTGCCACGTTTCTATATTTTTCTGCGCAGATCATAGCCGTATAGGCTGCTGGCACTTTATTCAAAACTCATGCTCATGGGCGGATGAATGCGTTCGCAGAAGATGAGGTGCATGCCGACGGGCGATTCCACCGGCGTCGAAAGCGCGCCCTCGGCAAGCGAAAAGGCGTGGGGTTCCAGTTCGGGGAACAATTGACCGAGTTTGATCGTGCCGAGCACGCCGTTTCCCAAGGCGGTCGGGCAATGCGAATGTTCCAGGGCGGCGGCGGCGAAGGCGGCGGCGCGGTCGGCGGATTGCAGGATGTGGCCGCGCAGTCCTTCCAGCAGGGCGATGGCGTCCTGTTTTTGCCCGGCGCCGTCGAAAGTAACGAGGATATGGCGCAGGACGCGCATTTCGGGGCGGGTGAAAGCCTGGGGGCGCCGGTGGTAATGAAGCAGCTCCGCGTCCTTTTCCGGCGCTCCGGATTCCGAAGCGCCGGACAGCCGCGCGCCGTCGCATTCTTCCAGCATTGTTTCCGGCACCAGGAACACCCGCCCCGGCGCGGACGCGAAATGGACGTGATAGGCAGGACCGCCCGGATGATCGCGCAGTACCCTGACGATTTCGCCGTCGTCGCCCGGTTCGATCATCGTTTTACCATTTACCTGCAACACGGCGCGGCTTCGCACCTCGTCGCGGAATTCGAACAGACTGGGCGTCCATGCTTCGCCGGCGCCGATCAACTCTTCCTCGCGGCAGCCAACCAGGCGGTTTTCGACGTGGAAATAAACGGAATAGATGATCTGATCCTGCAAGAACGTGCCGATGTCCCGCACCACGCCGACGCTGCCGCGCCGCACGAGCAGATCGCCCCGGGCGGCGCCGGGATAAGTCCCGTCGTTCCGGACATTGCGGATGACGCGCACTTCATCGTCGGGCGCGAAGCGGGAGGAAGAAGGCGGGAGGACGCGCGAATCCGCCATCATGCTCAACGGAACACCTTGTCCAGCGGCACGAACGACAACATGCCGCCTTCGGGACGCGGCGCGTTGTGGAAAACAGCGAAGACCTTTTCGGTGAGCGCATCCGACCTGACGAAATCATCGTAGGCCAGGGCGAGC
Source organism: Azoarcus sp. (assembly GCA_031277975.1). Taxonomy (GTDB): domain Bacteria; phylum Pseudomonadota; class Gammaproteobacteria; order Burkholderiales; family Rhodocyclaceae; genus WRNU01. Next base: position 11,603 of record JAITLI010000140.1, on the reverse strand, counting down.
CATTTCCGGTAAATGGCGGCGCGCCCGGCGGCGTCCGCCGGCATCCGCGCGGCATGGCGTTTCAAATAATCGTGGAAGCGTTGCAGGATATGGAGGCGATTCACCCGCACGACGCATTCATCGTAGGGCACGCCGAAATATTCCAGGAAATCCTCGGCGGAAACGAGTTCCCGCAAGGCTTCATCGCAGTCCGGGCCGGTATCCGCGTCCATGTCCATCGTATTCCTTTCAGGTGAAAGCAGGCGCGCCGTGATCGGCGAGGAATTCCCGCAGATCGGCTTCGCCGGGCGGGCGCTTGGCGGCGGCGGCGAACGCGCGCACAGCGTCGACCAGCTTTTTCGCCGTCGCTTCATCGAGCGAAATACCCATTCCGGCATACACGGCGAGCACGGCGCGGCAACCGGAATGCTTGCCGAGCACGATGCTGTGGCGGCGTCCGACCTCTCCGGGATCGAAACCCTGGTAATTGCGCGGGTCTTTCAGGAGTCCGTCGACGTGAATGCCCGCCTCGTGCATGAACACGCCATGGCCGACGATGCTCTTCTGCCAATGCACCGGGCGGCCGGAAGCCTTGGCGACGATCTCCGACAAGGCCGGAAAGCCCTTGAGATCGACCCCGGTCGTACAGCCGTAGAGCTTTTCCGCGCCCATCACCACTTCTTCCAGCGCGGCATTGCCCGCCCGCTCGCCGAGTCCGTTGACGGTTGTATTGACATGACTTGCCCCGGCGCGCACGGCGGCGAGCGTGTTGGCGGTCGCCAGCCCCAGATCGTCGTGGGCATGCATTTCGATGTCGAGTCCGCAAACCGCGACGAGCCGCGCCACGGTGTCGCGCAATTGGAACGGCTCCGCGATGCCCAGCGTGTCGGCATAACGCAGCCGTACCGCGCCCGCGCGGGCGGCCATTTCGGCGACGGCGAGCAGGAAATCGGCATCGGCGCGGGAGGCGTCCTCGCAGCCGACGCACACTTCTAGCCCCTGCTCGCGCCCTTGCGCGATGAAACGCGGCAAATTGGCCAGCAACCATTTCCGGTCTTTCCCCAGTTTGCGTACCAGATGCTGGTCGGAAACCGGCGCCGAAATATCCACCCTATCGACGCCCAGACCGGCGCTCGCCGCCAGATCGTCCATATGCATGCGGCTCCAGACCATGAGCCTGGCCTTGAGTCCAAGACTGGCCACGGCGCGGATACTCTCCCTTTCTTCCGGCCCCATCGCGGGCGCGCCGATTTCCAGTTCGGGTACGCCGATGGCGTCGAGCCGCCGGGCGATGGCGATTTTTTCGCCGAGCGAAAACGCAACTCCGGCGGATTGCTCGCCGTCGCGCAGCGTAGTGTCGTTGATGATGACGATAGGCATGGTACAGGAACTCCTCTCGGGGACGCTCTGCCGCAGCAAGCGCCATGCCAGAATAAAATTCGCCCAAATTCATGGCATTGCGAAAAACGGCTTGCCGGATTGTCTGTTTAGTTCCTGTCTGTCGCGGACATTTTGTCGTATTTGCGACAAAACCATTTCGGCGATCTTCCATCCTGTTGTTTTGATTGAAGTTATAAATTTGGCACGTTCATTGCTCCACAAAACCCGCCCCTTACCCTTGCAGAGAGAACGGAGACCTATAACCATGATTACCCTCACCCCCAAGGCGGCCGCGGCCATTCGCCGCTTCATGCGCGGCTCGGAGACGACCGTGGCCGGATTGCGCCTACTGGTGCGAGGCGGCGGCTGTTCCGGGCTGCAATACGGCATGCGGCTGGAAGCCGGCAAAGCGGAGGACGATCTGGAGATCGACGTCGATGACATCAAAATCTTCGTCGATCCCTTCACCCTGCCGATGGTCGACGCAATACACATCGACTTCATCGACAGCCTCGCCCAGACCGGCTTTCGTTTCGACAACCCCAATGCCAACGCGCAGTGCGCTTGCGGGCAATCGTTTTCGATCTAGGGAGCCGGAACCATGTGGGAATACTCCGAGAAAGTCCGAGAACATTTCTTCAATCCGCGCAACTCCGGGCCGCTTGTCGAAGCCAACGGTGTGGGCGACGTCGGCTCCATCCAGTGCGGCGACGCGTTGCGCCTGATGTTGAAAGTCGATCCCGACACCGGCATCATTGAAGAAGCGCGTTTCCAGACCTTTGGCTGCGGCTCGGCGATCGCCTCCTCCTCGGCGCTCACCGAAATCGTCAAGGGCATGACGCTGGAACAGGCGCTCGCCGTCACCAACCAGGACATCGCCAATTACCTCGACGGCCTGCCTCCCGAAAAAATGCACTGCTCGGTCATGGGGCGCGAAGCGCTGCATGCGGCCATCGCCAACTATCGCGGCGAGCGCTGGCGCGACGAGCATGAAGAAGGCGCGCTCGTCTGCAAATGCTTCGCCGTCGACGCGGTGCTGATCGAAGACGTCGTCCGCGCCAACAACCTCGACACGATCGAAGAAGTCACCTTCTACACCAAGGCGGGCGGCGGCTGCGCGGCCTGTCACGAAGGCATCGAAGAGATCCTCGCCAAAGTCAAGGCGGAACGCCCCGGCCCCGGCGAAGTCTCGCCGCCGATCCGCCCCATCGCGCCCAGGCCCGCCGCGCCGCGCCTCACCCTCGTACAGCGCATCAAGAAAATCGAGGAAGTGCTGGAAAGCATCCGTCCCATGCTGATACGCGACAATGGCGACGTGGAACTGATCGAAGTCCAGGGCCGCAACGTTTACGTCAACCTCAAGGGTTCCTGCGCCGGCTGCATGATGGAAGCCTCGACGCTGGGCGGCATCCAGCAAAAGCTGGTCGAAGCTCTCGGCGAACTCGTACAGGTATTGCCCGTGTCGTACATGCCCACGGCACAGGCATGATGCAAACAGACAAGAACAAGGAGCCGGCATGAACACCCCCGCCCCCATCTACCTCGACAACAACGCCACCACCAAAGTCGATCCCGCCGCCGTCGAAGCCATGCTGCCGTTCTTCAGTGAACATTTCGGCAACCCCTCCTCCATCCACGCCTTCGGCGCGAAAGTCGGCGCCGCGGTGAAAAACGCGCGCCAGCAAATGCAGGCGCTCCTTGGCGCGGAGCACGATTCGGAAATCATCTTCACCTCCTGCGGCACCGAATCGGACTCCACCGCCATCCTTTCCGCCCTGCGCGCCCAGCCGGAACGCAACACCGTCGTCACCACCGCCGTCGAACATCCCGCCATCCTCAACCTGTGCGACTGGCTCGAAAAAGAAGGCTACGTCGTCCACAAGCTCAAAGTAGATAAAAAAGGCCGGCTCGATATGGACGAATACCGGGCGCTCCTTGGCGGCAACGTCGCCCTCGTTTCGGCGATGTGGGCGAACAACGAAACCGGCACGATCTTCCCGGTGGAAACCATGGCCGAAACAGCCGCCGCGCGCGGCATCATGTTCCATACCGACGCCGTGCAGGCCGTGGGCAAAGTGCCGATGAACCTGAAAGAGACGAAAATCGACATGCTCTCGCTCTCCGGCCACAAACTGCACGCCCCCAAGGGCATCGGCGTCCTCTACCTGCGGCGCGGCTGCCGCTTCCGCCCCCTGCTGCGCGGCGGCCACCAAGAGCGCGGCCGGCGCGCGGGCACCGAAAACGCCCCTTCCATCGTCGCGCTCGGCAAGGCCGCCGAACTCGCGCTTGCCCATCTCGACCACGAAAACACCCAAATCCGCCGCCTGCGCGACAAACTCGAACAGGGCATCCTGTCGCGCGTCCCGCACGCCTTCGTCACCGGCAACACCGCCAGCCGCCTGCCGAACACCAGCAATATCGCCTTTGAATACGTCGAAGGCGAAGCCATCCTGCTGCTCCTCAACAAACAAGGCATCGCCGCCAGTTCCGGCTCCGCCTGTACTTCCGGCTCGCTCGAACCCTCGCACGTCATGCGCGCCATGGGCATCCCCTACACCGCCGCGCACGGTACCATCCGCTTTTCCCTCTCGCGCGACACCACGGAAGAAGAAATCGACCGCGTCATCGCCGCCGTCCCGCCGATCATCGCGCGACTGCGCGCACTTTCACCCTACTGGGGCGAAAACGGCCCCACGGAAAACCCCGGACAGGCATTCGCGCCCGCCTATGCCTGACGCATTGGCAGCCAAGCCGGGGAATTTCGATTGTCTTGTGGAATCCATGAACCGCGACAACAGTCGGGGAGGATGTGGTCGTACACTTGGGGACGATGCCCCCGGGCGGTACATTTGGGCGGGCGCGGCGAAATAAGGCCGCTTTTCCGCCCACATCCGGGCATCGGCCCCGGCGGGTGCTGGCGATAATCACGCCATGTCGTTTTGTGTCCGCGCCGTTGCGGGGACGGACAGGATGCGGAGCCGGGCGTGGCCGAAGACAGCGATCTCGAAAAGACAGAACCAGCATCAGGCCGAAGACTGGAGCAAGCCCGTGAAGAAGGGCAGGTGCCGCAGTCGCGCGAGCTGTCGACTTTCCTGGTCACGATGAGCGGGGCGCTGTGCCTGTGGCTGCTCGGCGATTGGATGGGGGAGCGCCTGCTGGGATTGTTGCGGCGCGCTTTTGCGTTCGACCGCCAGACGGCTTTCGATCTAACGGGGGCGAGCCTGGCCGCCCTGCTGCAAAATCTGTTCGGCGGGGCGCTGTTGACCCTGATGCCGCTTTTCCTCGTGCTCATGCTGGCGGCGGTGGCTTCGCCGCTGATGCTCGGCGGCTTCCTTCTCGCCCCCAAGGCGCTCGGCATCAAGTTCAGCCGCCTCGATCCGCTGCAAGGCATCAAGCGCATGTTTTCGCTGCACGGCCTGGCCGAAATGCTCAAGGCGGTCATGAAGGCCGGGCTGATCGGCGGCGTGGGGGCCATGGTGCTGTGGCGCAACCGCGATCATCTTTTCGATTTCATGACCGAGCCACTGGCCCTGGCGGCTGCCGATTTTGCCGGAACGGTGGTGTGGATCGCGCTCCTCATCGTCTCCAGCCTCGGCCTGCTGGCGCTCTTCGATGTGCCGTTCCAGTTGTGGCAATACCACAAGAACCTGCGCATGACCAAGGAAGAGGTCAAGCGTGAGAACAAGGAACAGGAAGGCGATCCGCACGTCAAGGGCCGCATCCGCGCCATGCAGCGCGAGATGGCGCGGCGGCGGATGATGGCGGAGGTGCCGAAGGCCGATGTGGTGGTGACCAATCCGGCGCATTTTTCCGTGGCACTCAGGTACGACGCGGCGCGCATGGCCGCGCCCATCGTCACCGCCAAGGGGCGCGGCGAGGCGGCGCTGAAAATCCGCGAGATTGCGCGCGCACACAACGTCGCCCTGCTCGAAGCGCCGCCGCTGGCGCGCGCGCTCTACGCGCATTGCGAACTGGGGGAATCCATTCCCGCCGCGCTCTTCACCGCCGTGGCCGAAGTCATGGCCTATGTCTATCAACTCAATGGCGCGATGGAAAGCGGCGAACAAGCGCCGCCGCCGCCCGCCGATCTGCCGGTGCCCGCCGCGCTCGATCCCGGCCCGCCGCCCGAAGCGTGACCCCGCCGCCCCCACACATGACAGACCCCGCACATGGCCAGTAACGACAGCCTGAACCCGCGGCAAATCCTCTCCCCCGCGAACCTGCGCATGCTGGCGGCGCCGCTGCTCATCGTCATGATCCTGGCGATGATGGTGCTGCCCCTGCCCGTGTTCCTGCTCGATGTGTTCTTCACCTTCAACATCGCGGTCTCGGTGATGGTGATGCTGGTGGCGATGTACGCGAGAAAGCCGCTCGATTTCTCCGCCTTTCCCACCGTGCTGCTCGTGACCACCCTGCTGCGCCTGTCGCTCAACGTCGCCTCCACCCGCATCGTCCTGCTCGCCGGCCACGGCGGCGCCGATGCCGCCGGCAAGGTGATCGAAGCGTTCGGCCAGTTCCTCGTCGGCGGCAACACCGCCGTCGGGATCGTGGTATTCGTCATCCTCACCATCATCAACTTCGTCGTCATCACCAAGGGCGCGGGGCGGATCGCCGAAGTGAGCGCGCGCTTCACCCTGGACGCGATGCCCGGCAAGCAGATGGCGATCGACGCCGACCTCAACGCCGGGCTGATCGACGAAAAGACCGCCAAACAGCGCCGCAAGGAAGTCGCGCAGGAGTCCGACTTCTTCGGCTCCATGGACGGCGCTTCCAAATTCGTGCGCGGCGACGCCATCGCCGGCATCCTCATCCTGCTCATCAACATCCTCGGCGGCCTGTTCGTCGGCGTCGCCCAGCACGACATGGCCTTCGCCGACGCCGCCCATACCTACACCATCCTCACCATCGGCGACGGCCTGGTGGCGCAGATACCTTCGCTCATCGTCTCGGTCGCCGCCGGTCTCGTGGTCTCGCGGGTAGGCGACGACGAAGACATCGGCGCGCAGGTCATGGGACAAGTCTTCAGCAATACGCAGGCGCTCAGCCTGACCGCCGTCATCGTCGGCGTCCTCGGCCTGATTCCGGGGATGCCCAACCTGGTGTTCCTGCTCTTCGCCGCCGCGCTCGGCGCGCTGGCGTGGCGGCGCAACAGGCGGCGGGCGGCGGGCATGGACACGCCGCCGCCCGAAGAAGAACCCGGCGGCGAAACACAACCCGCCGAAGCGCAGGAAGCGAGCTGGAATGATGTCGCCCCCGTCGATGTGCTAGGTCTCGAAGTGGGCTATCGCCTGATCCCCATGGTCGACAAAGGACAGGACGGCGAGCTTTTGCGCCGCATCCGCGGCCTGCGCAAGAAATTCGCGCAAGATGTCGGCTTCCTCGCCTCGCCCGTGCACATCCGCGACAACCTCGAACTCAAGCCCAACGCCTATCGCATCACCCTCAAGGGCGTCGAAACCGGCCTTGGCGAAGCCTTCCCTGGCCAATTCCTGGCGATCAACCCCGGGCGGGTGGCGGGGCCGCTACCCGGGCGGGAAACGATCGACCCGGCCTTTGGCCTGCCCGCCTACTGGATCGACAACGCCAACCGCGAACAGGCGCACGCTCTGGGCTACACCGTCGTCGATGCCAGCACAGTGGTGGCGACGCACCTCAATCACGTCATCCTCAGCCACGCCGCCGAACTGCTTGGCCGCCAGGAAACCCAGGCGCTGCTCGACTACATCTCCAAGGAAATCCCCAAGCTCGTCGACGATCTCGTCCCCAAGCTGCTGCCGATTGCCACCGTGCAGCGGGTCTTGCAGAACCTGCTCGCCGAAGAAGTCAACATCCGCGACATGCGCACCATCGTCGAAGTCTTGGCCGAATACGCGCCGCGCATCCAGGATGCCGCCGAGCTGACCGCGCGGGTGCGCGAGGCGCTGGGCCGCGCCATCGTCCAAGGGCTTTTCCCCGGCAACGCCGAAGTACAGGTCATGGCCCTCGAACCGGGTCTCGAACGGCTCCTGCTGCAAGCCATGGGCGCGGGCGGCGACGGCGCCATCGAACCGGGGCTGGCCGACATCCTGCTGCGCCAGACCGCGCAGCTTGCGCAACGCCAGGAAGACATCGGCCTGCCCCCGGTACTGCTCGCCCCCGCGCCGCTGCGCATGCTGCTCTCCCGCTTCCTGCGCCGCGCCGTGCCGTCGCTGCGCGTCATCGCCAACAGCGAGGTGCCGGAGTCGCGCACCATTCGCGTCACCGGCATGGTGGGCGCGGCGGGTTGACCGGGATCGCGGCCTGGCGATCGGGCGGAACGCGACATCCGAACAGTATTGATCCCGGGCGGCGGCGCGATGTCCTTCGCAAATGACCCCGCATCGCCGGAAGGCATGAATGGCCACTTCCGCGCTGGGCGTTGCCTTTGCTGACGCCCACGGCCACGCTCGGCGTTCTTGCCGGCAAACCAGGAAAATTCCAAACAGATTTTCACAATGTTTTCAGGAACGCAAGCAACGCCTCGCGTTCTTCGGCGGACATTTTCCGTACTGCCTCCCTTGCTTTTTCTCCTTCGCCGCCGTGCCAGAGGATGGCTTCGAGCAGGTTGCGCGCGCGGCCGTCGTGCAGCAGGCCGTAATGTCCGTTGACGGCATCGAGCAGGCCGATGCCCCATAGCGGCGGCGTGCGCCACTGGCGGCCATTGGCGCGGTAGTCGGGACGGCCATCGGCAAGTTCCGGCCCCATATCGTGCAGGAGCAGGTCGGTGTAGGGATGGAGGGTCTGGTTGGCAAGCGCGGGGAAGGCGGGAAAGGGGCCGGTCTTCAGTTCCGGCTGGTGGCAGGCGGCGCAACCGGCGGCGGCGAAGAGCGCCCTGCCCCGGACGACCACGGCATCGTCGCGGCCGCGGGGGGCGGGGACGGCGAGCGCGTAGTGGTAGAGGGTCATGTCATCCAGATCGGCAGTGGAGATTTCCGGGTGTTTTTCGCCCGTTTTCGCACGGATCGCGGCGCAGGCGGTTTGCACGGGGGGACAGTTGGGTTCGGGCTGGATGTCGCTGGTGATGCCCATATCGCCGGACAAGGCGCCAGCGATTTGCTGGCGTGTCGTGGGCTGGTTGGCTTTCCAGCCGAAGCGGCCCAACGTTTCGCGCTTTTTGCCAGCGTCCCACACATGGTTGGGCTGTCCGGCGATGCCGTCGCCGGCAGCTTGCTGGGCGCGGGCAAGGGCGAGGATGTCGGCTTCGGGCACGGCTTCGAGCAGGCCGAGGCCGAAGATCGGCGGCGCGACGCGGACGGAAGTCAGGTAGCCGTCGGCGAGCGGGCCGAAGGCGAGTTTGCGGAAACCGATCTTGGGCCAGCGCAGGACGATTTCCTCGCCGTCGGCGAGGCGTTCCTTGCGCATCTGCCATTCGATGAAAGCTTCGCCTTCGCCGGGAACACCGCCCGGAATACCGAATTCGTTCAACTGATCGCCGTAGCGCGGTTCCGGCTTCGGGCCGCCATGTGCGTCGACGCCGGGAATGGAGAGCCTGACCAGCATACTGTGCATAGCCGCGCTGGCGGCGGCGGGCGCTTCGCCGCGCCCGTTGCCGGGATGGCAGGACAGACAGGAAGGACGATTATAGGTGGGGCCGAGACCGGCGATGCGCGGTTCCAGCGAAGGAGAGATGACCCAGACCTGGCGCGTGAGCGAGCGGCCATTGCGCACCTTGTCCCACAAGTCCGGCGGGATTTTGTTCCAAGGGATGTGGGTGAAGGCGTCGCGCTCCGCTCCGGCGGCGACGATATGGGAAAAATCGCCGCCCGCCGCTGCCGGTGCTTGCGCATGGACGCAAGGCGGGAGGAAAACGAGCGCGGCGGCAAAGACAACAACATGGCTGGCGGGATACATTTTCCTATTTCTCCTTTTCATACTGCTTTGCGGCGGGGGAGGTGGGCGGGCGTTTTCCCGCCCTCTTTTTCAGTCGGCACCGCCGCGCGCCGGTTGGAAGGAACTGGATTGCCACGTCGCTTCGCGCCTCGCAATGACGAGGGGGTAGACTCCGGGCGAATTGCCATCCGCCCCTGCGCGCGGGGGAGGCTTTCGTGGTGACGAGGCGGGGGCTTTCGCTTTTGACGAGTCCTTCCGATGCCCGCAACCCGAACTCTGCCCACCATCGTCCAAGCGTTCGGCTTTACCGCGCATCTTCGCACGCGCGGCGAAGGCCATCAGGGAGGAAGCCGGGTTCAGGGCACGGCGCCGGATGGTCGAACGCACGCACGGCTGGATGAACCCGCTTTCGCCGGGTACTCGTTCGTTGGGAGAAGCTTCCCGAGACGTTCATGGCGATGGTGCATTTTGCTTGTGGCATGATCGCCTGGCGGGCGGCGGGGCTACTGGAACAGGTTCTAAACCGGACAGCGACAATGCGCCTGCGTCCGCAACGCGACATTATGTTCTGGACGCGACAGCAGGAAGTTTCCCCTCCATGTTCATGAATGCCTTATTAAACATCGGTTTATCCGCAGGATACCCATATTTTTCCGTTCGATATATATTGGCATGCGTATTGCTCTGTGTGGATTTTCATCATCCTGCGAGACGACTGCCATGGCCGCCACTTTCCTTCGCCGTTTCCCTGTAAATTTCCCGATATACCGGCTGCCCGGCGTTCTCATCGGCGCGGCGCTGGCCTGTCACTTTCCCGCCGCCCGGGCCGCTGCCCCGGAACCCGCCGAAGGCGTTTTCACCCTCGGCGAAATCACCGTGACCGCCACGGCAGAAAGCGAAACCTCGCCGCTGGCGCCCGACACGCTCGACAGCGAACAGTTGCAGGATTTCAGCCGCGAGGGGTTGGTCGAATCGCTCAATCTCATGCCCGGCGTCAGCACCACGCCGGGGGCGGGCAGCCGCAATGAGGCGCTCATCAGTGTGCGCGGCTTCAACCGCTGGCAAGTGCCGCTGCTGCTCGACGGCATTCGCCTTTACCTGCCTGCGGACAACCGCATCGACTTCGACCGCTTCCTCACGCCCGATCTCGCGGAAATACAGGTTTCCAAGGGCTACGTTTCGGTGCTCAACGGCCCCGACGGCATGGGCGGCGCCATCAATCTCGTCACCCGCAAGCCGGTCAAGCCCTTCGAGGCGGAACTGCGCGCCAGCGCCGCGTTTTCCAACGACGGCGACTATAACGGTTACACGGCCTACGCCAACGCCGGGGCGCGGCGGGAGGCGTTTTATGTGCAGGGCGGTATCGAACAGCGCGACGTGCGCGGCTGGTATTTGTCCGGCGGCTTCAAGCCCACCGTGGCCGAGGACGGCGGCAAGCGCGACCACACCAGCAAAAGGGACTGGCGCGCGAACCTGAAGGCCGGTTTCACGCCCAACGCCACCGACGAATACTCGCTCAATTTCGTCAAGCAGCGCGGCGAAAAGCACGCCATCGGCGCGGTCGACGGCGCCTCCACGGTCAGCACCTGGGACTGGCCGGTCTGGGATGTATGGAGCCTCTATTGGCTGTCGCACACGCAATTGGGGACGAAGAGCTATCTCAAGACGCGCGCTTATTACAACAAATTCCAGAACGATCTCGTCGCCTATACCAATGTCTCGCTCGATACCAAAAGCTGGACGAGTTACTACGACGACGACGCCTATGGTGCGAGCATCGAATTCGGCGGCGACCCGATCGCTGGCCACACCCTCAAGGGCGCGCTGCACTGGCGGCGCGACAATCACACCGAATGGCAGAAGACCCATGCCACGGGTTTCGTCGAACCCCGGCAGGATACCAATGAAGACGTGTTCTCCCTCGCCGTGGAGGAAACCTGGCACGTCACGCCGCGCTTCGACCTCGTCCTTGGCCTGAGCCGCGACGCCCGTTTCACGGACAAGGCCGAGGAATACGCCAGCGATGCCAGGTTCGACCAGCCCACCGCCGACAAATGGGCGACGAACTACCAGGCCGCCGCGATCTGGCGTTACCGGGGCGGCGGTGCCGTTCACTTCGCCGTCTCGGATCGCACCCGCTTTCCGACCATGTTCGAGCGCTTTTCCTCGCGTTTCGGCGGCGCCGTGTCGAACCCATGGCTGAGGCCGGAGCGTGCCCGCAATGTCGAACTGGGCATCAGGGATCGCATCGTCCCCCGCGTCGCCGGCAGCGCTGTGATCTTCCACAACAAGGTCGATGACGCCATCGAATCGGTGCGCCTCGCGCCGCCGCATCCCTATGCCGGGCAAAGCCAGAGCCAGAATATCGGCGAGATCATCTACAAGGGCATCGAACT
>JAITLI010000127.1 GCA_031277975.1 Azoarcus sp. | reverse complement strand
CGGCGCGAAGCGCCGCTGATTCAAATCTGATCCGATCCCCGATCCCCGACGCCCGCCAGTATTCCAACGAGCAGCCGCCATGCCCGCTCCACGCTCGCCGCCTCGACGCGCTCACCCGGCGCGTGCGCGCCGTGGATCGTGGGGCCGAAGGAGATCATCTCCATGTCCGGCCAGAGCGCGCTGAAGACGCCGCATTCCAGCCCGGCGTGGATCACCTGGATTTTTGCTTCACCGCCGAAGGTCTCGCGGTAAACATCCCGCGCCAGCGCGAGCAGTCTTGAATCCGGCGCGGGCGTCCATTCCGGCCCGTCGCCCTGCGTGCGCACATCCAGCCCTGCCCGGGAAAAGCGCGCGGCGATTTCTTCCGACAGGGCGCGCAAACTTGGCGCGCGCAACGAACGCACCATGGCATTGATGTGCAGGCATCCGCCATCGAGCCGCAGCTCTCCGATATTGTTGGACGTATCGACCACGCCGGGCATGTGTTCGCTCATGCTGCGCACGCCGTATGGCAAGTCGTGGAGCAGCGACAGCACGGCGCGCGCCGCGTCATGGCGCAATACCGCGGCGGGCGGTGCCGACGCGATGTCGATGCGAAGCTTGCCGTCCTCGCCGGGCAGTTTGCCGCGCAGGTCGCTCACGAATTCATCGGCGTGCGTTTGCAGATGAGCCAGCGCCTGCGAGATTGGCACCGCGCCGGCGCCAAGCAGCACTGTCGCCGCGGCCTCGCGCGGCAGGGCGTTGTGCGCCGTGCCGCCGTCCAGCGCCGCCAGCCGGAAATCGGCGCCTTTTGCCGCGAGCGCGCGCAGCAAGCGCGCCAGCAGCACGATGGCATTGCCGCGTCCGCGGTGGATGTCGATGCCGGAATGTCCTCCGGCCAGCCCCGACAGGCGCACGGTAAACGCGCGCGCGCCTTCCGGCGGCGGCTCCACGGGCAGGGCCGCATCGGCGATGACGTCGACACTGCCCGCGCAACCGATGTAGAGTTCGCCCCACTCTTCGGTATCGAGATTGAGCAGCAGGCGGCCCCGCACCGCGTCCGCTTCCAGGCCGAGCGCGCCATGCATGCCCGATTCCTCGTCCACGGTCAGCAGCACTTCCAGCGCCGGATGCGCCAATTCCTCGTCTTCCAGCGCCGCCAGCGCCAGCGCGACGCCGATGCCGTTGTCCGCGCCCAGCGTGGTATCGCCCGCCGTGACCCAGCCATCGCGCAATACGGGGCGGATGGGGTCGCGCGCGAAATCGTGCGCGCTGCCGCCGTTTTTCTGGCACACCATATCGAGATGGCCTTGCAAGACCACGCCGGGCCGGTTTTCGTAACCCCGGCTGGCGGGTTTGCCCAAAACGAGATTACCGGCAGCATCGGTTTTCGCCGCCAGCCCGCGGGCGCGCGCCCAGGCCGCCAGCGCGTCGCGCACCGCCTTTTCCTGGCCGGAGGCACGCGGGATACGGCACAAATTGGAAAAATGACGCCAGACCGGGGCTGGCTGCAAAGCGGAAAGATCCATGATGGTTTCGTGTGGCCAGTCGAGAACAAAGCGCAACGGAGCATCGGAACACGCCCGTAGCGGAAAAATCGCGGGACAGGCCAAGCCGTGCGACAGCGATGCGGCGCAACGGCGGCGGCTTGCCGAAATGGGCGGATGGTACATGGAACGGTCTTACATGCCGAGAGATTTCAGCAATTCGTCCTGATCCGTATCCGCCGCGCCGGAGGCGGTTTCGCCGCCGCTCCTGATCTGCTCCAGCAGGGCGTCGGGGTCGACGTCCTCCACCTCGAACTCGTGGAACTTGATGAATTCGGTGCGGTCGATCGCCATTTCGAGATAGAAAATATTGCCGCGCCCGGTCTGGAACGTCACCCGCCGCGCCTCGGGCTGGTCGAGATGGGTGTCGATGGAGAGCACCACCTGCTTGGTGAGCGCCAGCATCTTGGGCTGGTTCTGGGTGATGTGAGTCTGCAAGTCCTGCGACACCTTGCGCGTGAAATCGCCGACGATCTGATTCATCAGCTCGCCCATGACATTGCCCACGTCGTCGGCGGTGAAATTACTGGCGAGTTCACCTTTCGCCATGCCCATGTTGAGCATGTAGCACTCGTAAAGCTCCATCGCCGCCGCGGCGGAAAAATTGATGACCACCAGCCCGGAGAAACCGCCATCGAACAGCACGAAGCAGCCGATGTCGGGTTTGAGACAAGTACGGGAAATGCGCTGGATCATCCCGGAATAAGCGATCCGGCTCGCGGTGGCCAGATGCAGCACCTTGACGACGGAATCGCACAGCGACCGGAGGATGTCCTCGGTGCCGAATACCACTGGGTAATTCTTTTCGCTCATGTTCGCCGCCCCCTGCAAAAGGAAGGCCATGTATAGCACAGGCGCGCGGACGCGACACGATCAGCATTGCCGCTTCGCCAGAAATCGCGATTCCATGCGGGTTCGCAATGTGGTTTTCGGAGCCTGACCGATGCGGCTGGAAACAGGGATCGGAGCTGTTTAGAGGAACGCGCCTCGCAATGCCGAATTCTTCCAATGAATTCCCCTTCCCCGCTTGGCGGGTGTACAGACCGGGGGAGGGGGGAACGGAAGAACGCGTCATTGCGAGAGCCTCCTCCATCTCGTCATTGCGAGGCGCGAAGCGCCGTGGCAATCCAGTGCGTTCTGTCCGGCGCGCGAGCGCCGCTGATAATTATTTGATGTTCCGGCCCCCCATGAACATCGCCGCGCTTGCAATCGCGCCTTCCGCGCTTACACTACGCCCTTTTCCCGCTTGTCCCGGAGCGCCGTCATGTCCATCAAGTCCGACCGCTGGATTCGCCGCATGGCCAAAGAACACGGCATGATCGAGCCTTTCGAGCCCGCGCTCGTGCGCGAGGCCGGGGGACGGAAAATCGTCTCCTACGGCACGTCGAGCTACGGCTACGACATCCGCTGCGCCCCGGAATTCAAGGTCTTCACCAACATCAACTCCACCGTGGTCGACCCCAAGGCGTTCGACCCCAAGTCCTTCGTCGAAATCGACGCCGACGTTTGCATCATCCCGCCCAATTCCTTCGCGCTGGCACGCACGGTCGAATATTTCCGCATCCCGCGAAACGTGCTCACCATCTGTCTTGGCAAGAGCACCTATGCGCGCTGCGGCATCATCGTCAACGTCACGCCCTTCGAGCCGGAATGGGAGGGTTTCGTGACGCTGGAATTCTCCAACACCACGCCGCTGCCCGCCAGAATCTACGCGGGCGAGGGTTGCGCGCAGGTGCTGTTTTTCGAGTCCGACGAGCCGTGCGAGACTTCTTATAAAGATCGCGGCGGTAAATACCAGGGGCAGACTGGCGTCACGCTGCCGAAAATCTGAATCTGGTTTTCGATTTTTTGTCATGAGGAATGAGGAGAATGAAGTGAAGACAATCTGTTCGTTGTTTTTCTGTGCTTTGGCGGGGTGTATGACGGTACCACCCATCATGGACGCGCAGGAAGGTGTTCCGAGAGCAAGGTTACGAGTGATTACCGACGCTAGTTGGGTGAATGGGTATCCGGGAAGTGATTGCCATGGCAAGAACGTTCCCAATTATGGAAGGATCGTTCTCGGTGATAGAAAGCCGATGACAGAAATAAAAGCCTACAATGGTCGAGATTTAGGAATGCCCGACCCCATACGGATTCATGCTGTACCGCCCTCAAATGATACAAAGGGGCAAAATGCGCGTGGACGTCATTTTGCGGAAATCTACATCGAAGCAGATAAGCCTTTTACCCTCAAGTATACAGGAATGACACTAAGAAGTATGCGCTGTAATGTAGCGCTAAGGTTCAACCCCCAAGAGAACAAGGATTACGAAGCACGGATGTGGCTTGATTGGACTCAAAGGAAATGTTTCTCCGTTTTGACTGTCCGGACTGATGAAGGGTTTTGGATGCCCATGCCGGCGCAATTCGCAAATAGATGTCGTGGCCGCTAACCGTTATTCTCGACGAGAGTTCTGTCATGCGATTCAACTTCCCCATCATCATCATCGACGAGGATTTCCGCTCCGACAATGCTTCCGGGCTGGACATCCGCGCACTGGTCGAAGCCATCAAGAAGGAAGGCATGGATGTGCTGGGCGTGACCAGTTACGGCGACCTCGCGTCTTTCGCGCAGCAGCAAAGCCGCGCTTCCGCCTTCATCCTCTCCATCGACGATGATGAATTCACCTCGCGCGAAGCCGCCGACAAGGCCATCGCCGATTTGCGCGCCTTCGTCGAAGCCATCCGCCGCCGCAATACCGATATTCCGATCTTCCTCTATGGCGAAACCCGCACCGCGCGTCACATTCCCAACGATGTCCTGCGCGAATTGCACGGCTTCATCCACATGTTCGAGGACACGCCGGAATTCATCGCCCGCTATGTCGTGCGCGAAGCCCGCCATTATCTCGATTCGCTGCCGCCGCCCTTTTTCCGCGCCCTCACCCACTATGCCGCCGACAGTTCCTATTCCTGGCACTGCCCCGGCCATTCGGGCGGCGTCGCCTTCCTGAAAAGCCCGGTCGGGCAGATGTTCCACCAGTTCTTCGGCGAAAACATGCTGCGCGCCGATGTCTGCAACGCCGTCGACGAACTCGGCCAATTGCTCGACCACACCGGCCCGGTGGCGGCTTCGGAACGCAACGCGGCGCGCATCTTCAGTTGCGACCATCTTTATTTCGTCACCAACGGCACTTCGACCTCGAACAAGATGGTCTGGCACACCACCGTCGCCCCCGGCGACATCGTGGTGGTGGATCGCAATTGCCACAAATCGGTGCTCCATTCGATCATCATGACCGGCGCCGTGCCCGTCTTCCTCACGCCCACCCGCAACCACTACGGCATCATCGGCCCGATCCCGCTCGAAGAATTCCGCTTCGAGAACATCCAGAAAAAGATCGAGGCCAACCCCTTCGCGCGCGAAGCGAAAAGCAAGAAACCGCGCATCCTCACCATCACCCAATCGACCTACGACGGCATTCTCTACAACG
The DNA here is from genome assembly GCA_031277975.1 of Azoarcus sp. Lineage (GTDB taxonomy): Bacteria > Pseudomonadota > Gammaproteobacteria > Burkholderiales > Rhodocyclaceae > WRNU01. Next base: position 10,920 of record JAITLI010000127.1, on the reverse strand, counting down.
TCGAAACCATCAAGCAGATGCTCGACGGCAACATCGACACCCTGCACTTCGACGAAGCCTGGCTGCCGCACGCCGCCTTCCACGACTTTTACGGCGACTATCACGCCATTGGCGAAGGGCGGCCGCGCTGCCGGGACTCGATGGTGTTCTCCACCCAATCCACCCACAAGCTGCTTGCCGGACTGAGCCAGGCTTCGCAAATCCTCGTGCACAATTCCGAGACGCGCCAACTCGACCGCGCCGTGTTCAACGAAGCCTATCTGATGCACACCTCCACCTCGCCGCAATACTCCATCATCGCTTCCTGCGACGTGGCGGCGGCGATGATGGAGGCGCCCGGCGGCACGGCGCTGGTCAACGAGTCGCTGGCGGAGGCCATCGAATTCCGCCGCGCCATGCGCAAGGTGGGCGGCGATTACGACAGCGACGATTGGTGGTTCCAGGTCTGGGGGCCGGAGCGGCTCGACGACGACGGCCTGCTCAGCCGCGAAGACTGGATGCTGTGCGCCAACGAACGCTGGCACGGCTTCGGCGAGCTGGCCCCCGGCTTCAACATGCTCGACCCGATCAAGGCCACCATCATCACGCCGGGACTCGACGTCGATGGCGACTTCGCCGACAACGCCGGCATCCCGGCGGCCATTGTCACCAAGTACCTAGCCGAGCACGGCATCATCGTCGAAAAGACCGGGCTTTACTCCTTTTTCATCATGTTTACCATCGGCATCACCAAGGGCCGCTGGAACACGATGGTCACCGAATTGCAGCAATTCAAGGACGACTACGACCGCAACGAGCCGCTGTGGCGGGTCATGCCGGAATTCATCGCCCATCGTCCACGCTACGAGCGCGTCGGCCTCAAGGATTTGTGCGGCCAGATCCACCATTTCTATAAAGAGCACGACGTGGCGCACCTCACCACCCGGATGTATCTTTCCGAAATGGTGCCCGCGATGAAACCCGCCGACGCTTTCGCCCGCGTCGCGCACGGCGAGATCGAGCGCCTGCCGATCGCCGACCTCGAAGGGCGCGTCACGGCGATGCTGGTCACGCCTTACCCGCCGGGTATTCCGCTGCTGATTCCGGGCGAACGTTTCAACGCCACCATCGTGCGCTATCTCGCGTTCGCGCGCGATTTCAACGCGGCGTTCCCGGGCTTCGAGACGGACATCCACGGCCTGGTGAAAGGCGAGGACGGGCGCTACTACGTCGATTGCGTGCGCGCCGATCCCTGATCCCCGATCTCAGCGCATGCGCCCGGGCCTGATCTTCACCGCCAGCGGCGTGCCCCGGCGGGCGCGGCGGTGGCGCGAGCCCTCGCGTTGCGTGGGGCGCAGGGTGAGGACGACAGGCTTGTTGCCGCGTCCGGCGCCTTCGATGACGAGCGGCGCGTCGTCGGCGGGGATGGCGACGGCGGCGAGGCGTTCATCGCCATCGAGCGCCATGAGGATGACGCCGCGCCCGCCGGACTGGACTTTCATTTCGGCGCGCGGGAAAAGCAGCATGCGGCCCGCGTCCGAGACGGCGGCGACCCATTGTCCAATGACGCGCGCCGGGGCAAGCACGCTTTCCCCGCCTTCGAGCGCCATGAATGCCTTGCCGGCGCGCTGGCGTCCGCAAGCCCCGGACAGCGGACAGATGAAGCCATAGCCGCCGCTGTTGGCGAAAAGCCATTGTGAATCAGGCTCGGCGGCCACGACCTGCGCGAGCTTGCCGCCGTCCTGGAAGTCGATCAGAGTGGAGACGGGCACGCCGTCGCCGCGCCCGCCGGGCAGTTCGGCGGCCTTGACCGTATAGGCGCGGCCACGGGTGTCGACAATGACGAGCGGCCAGGCGTTGCGGGTCTCGATGACGGCGAAAGCGAAGTCGCCCGCCTTGTAGGCGATGGTGGCCGGGTCGATGCCATGGCCCTGGCGCGAACGTATCCAGCCGTTTTTCGACACGATGACCGTGACGGGTTCGTCGGGGGCGCTGATTTCGACGGGCGCGGCCGGAGCGACGGCTTCGATCAGGGTACGGCGCGCGTCACCGTATTTCTTCGCGTCGGCCTCGATTTCCTTGAGGATCAGCCGGGTCTGCGCGCCATGGTCGTCGAGCAGGCGGCGCAGGCCGTCGCGCTCCTCGCGCAGTTCGCCCAATTCCTTTTCGATGCGGAAACCTTCGAGACGGGCCAACTGGCGCAGGCGGATTTCGAGAATGTCCTCAGCCTGGATTTCGCTCAGCCCGAAGGCGGCGATCAGCGCCGGCTTCGGCTCGTCGGATTCGCGGATGACGCGGATGACCTCCTCGATGCGCAGGAAGGCGATCATGCGCCCGTCGAGGATGTGGATGCGGCGCTCGACCTCATCGAGGCGGAAACGGCTGCGGCGCCGCACGGTGAGATAGCGGAATTCGACCCATTCGGCGAGGATTTGCCGCAGGTTCTTTTGCTGTGGCCGCCCGTCGCGCCCGATCATGGTGAGATTGACCGGGACGGAAGTCTCCAGGCTGGTATGCGCGAGCATGACCGCCATGAACTCGCCGCGCGCCTGCCGGCTGGAGCGCGGCTCCAGCACGATGCGCACCGGCGCCTTGTCGCTCGATTCATCGCGCACGGTATCGAGCGCGCCGAGCACGAGTTGCTTGAGGTTTTTCTGTTCCTGCCCGACTTCTTTCTTGCCCGCGCGCGCTTGCGGATTGGTGAGCGCCTCGATTTCGGCCAGCACATGCGCGGCGGAGACGCCGTGCGGCAATTCGTCGACGATGACGCGCCATTGCCCGCGCGCCAGTTCCTCGAAATGCCAGCGCGCCCGCAGGCGCAGACTGCCGCGCCCGCAGGCGTAGGCCTCGCGGATCGTCCGCGGCGGCGAGATCAATTGTCCGCCGCCGGGAAAATCGGGGCCGGGCAAAAGCGCCAGGAGGTCATCGAGGCTGGCGCCGGGATGGCGGATCAGGTGGCAGGCGGCGGCGGCGGCCTCGCGGAGATTGTGCGGCGGAATCTCGGTCGCCATGCCCACGGCGATGCCGGAAGCGCCGTTGAGCAGCACGAAGGGCAGCCGCGCCGGCAAGAGTTGCGGCTCCTGGAAAGCGCCGTCGTAGTTGGGGAGGAAATCCACCGTGCCCCGCTCGATCTCGGCGAGCAGCAATTCGGCGATCGGAGTGAGGCGGCATTCGGTGTAGCGCATCGCCGCCGCCGAGTCGCCGTCGCGCGAACCGAAATTGCCCTGACCGTCGACAAGCGGGTAACGCAAGGAAAAATCCTGCGCCACCCGCACCATGGCGTCGTAGACACTGGCGTCGCCGTGTGGATGGTATTTGCCGATCACATCGCCCACCACCCGCGCCGACTTCACATGCCGCGCCGCGGCCGACAAGCGCATCTCGTTCATCGCGTGCAGGATGCGGCGCTGCACAGGCTTGAGACCGTCCTCCACCTGCGGCAGCGCGCGCGCGCGCACCACGCTCATGGCGTAGGAAAGATAGGCGCGCTCGGCGTACTGGTCGAGCGGCAGCGTGCCGGAAGGCGGAGCGGCAGGCGCATCGAAGGGCGTGTCGTGATCGGTCATGGGGACGGACAGGCTTTGCAAGGGCGTGATCTTAGAGCAAATAAGCCGAAGCGGCTCGTGTCCAATCCGCGGCGCTCACGCGCCGGATGGAACGAACTGGATTGCCACGGCGCTGCGCGCCACGCAATGACGGTCGATCAGGAGAAATACGTTTACCACCCCAGTTCGCGCAGCCAGCCGCCTTCCCCCGCTTCCAGCGCCACCCTGATATACGGCGCCAGATCCGGCAGGCTGTCGCGCGCGAACCAGTCGAGCGCGCTGCATTTGTCCGGTTCGCACAGGCGAGGCTCGCCCTGCCAGTCGCGGGCGCGCAGGAAGAAGTCGATGCGGTTGCTGTCCGAGCGGCGGTGTATCACGCCAAGCCAGCCAAGATCGGCGGGCGCCAGGCGCAGGCCGGTTTCTTCTTCCAGTTCCCGCGCCGCCGCCCGGCGGAGGGATTCGCCTTCTTCGACGTGGCCGCCCGGCAGGCTGAACAGCCCGTCGAAGAATCCGGTGCCGGCGCGGCGCAGGAGCAGGATGCGCCCTTGCCGTTCGCACAGGATGTGTACGCCAGTGGGAATGCCCGCGCGTCCAGCCATCGTTTTCCGCTCCGTTTCAGTGTTTGCCGGTACTGCCGAAACCGCCCGCGCCGCGCGCGCTGGCAACGAAGTCGTCGACGATGTCGAAGGCGGCCCGCACCACCGGCACGACCACCAGTTGGGCAATACGCTCCAGCGGCGCGATGGTGAAAGCTTCGTTGCCGCGATTCCACACGGAGACCATGATCTGCCCCTGGTAGTCCGAGTCGATCAGCCCGACGAGGTTGCCGAGCACGATGCCGTGCTTGTGTCCGAGTCCGGAACGCGGCAGCACGATGGCCGCCAGTCCGGGATCGGCAAGGTGGATGGCGATGCCGCTGGGGATCAGCGCCGTCTGGCCCGGGGACAGGGCCAGCGCTTCGTCGAGGCAGGCGCGCAAGTCCAACCCGGCGGAACCGGCGGTGGCATAGGCGGGCGGCTGCGCGCGCAGGCGGGGGTCAAGCAGTTTGATGTCGATGTGCCGCATGTCTTGCATTTTCCTGGTTGTTCCTGGTTATTTGCGATAATCCCGCCTCAGCCTGCGGGCAGCAGGCGGGCGAGGTGTTCGACGATCTGGCGCGCGACGAGCGCCTTGGGGGCGCGCGGCAACGGGTGGCGGCCTGCGTCGTCGTAGATGACCACGGTGTTGTCGTCCCCGCCCACGCCATCGGCGAGCAGGTTGCCGACCAGCATGGGCAGGCGCTTGGCGCGGCGCTTGCTCTCGGCGTAGGCGTCCAGTTCCTGGCTTTCGGCGGCGAAGCCGACGCAGAACGGCGCATCGGGCCGCGCCGCGACTTCGGCGAGGATGTCCGGATTGGGAACGAGTTCGAGCCGCATGGGCAGGCCCGACTTCTTGAGCTTGTGCCCGGCGGTCTGCGCCGGACGGTAGTCGGCGACCGCCGCCACGGCGATGAACACGTCGGCGCCGGGCAGGACGGCGAGGACTTCGTCGCGCATGCGCAGGGCGCTGGCCACGTCGATCCGCCGCACGCCGGCGGGCGCGGGCAGCGCCACCGGCCCGCTGACCAGCACGGTTTCGGCGCCGCCGCGCGCGCAGGCCGCCGCGATGGCGTAGCCCATCTTGCCGGAGCTGGAATTGGTGATGCCGCGCACCGGGTCGATGGCCTCGAACGTCGGTCCGGCGGTCACCACCACCTTGCGCCCGGCCAGCAGCCGGGGAGTAAAGAAAGCCAGCAGCGCCTCGCACAGCGCCCCAGGCTCCAGCATCCGCCCCGGCCCGGTTTCGCCGCACGCCTGCCCGCCCTCGTCCGGGCCGAGAATGATGATGCCGTCGGCGCGCAGCGTCGCCACGTTGCGCTGCGTGGCCGGGTTTTCCCACATCTGCCGGTTCATTGCCGGGGCGACGAAGAGCGGACAGTCGCGCGCCAGGCACAGCGCGGTGAGCAGATCGTCCGCCCGGCCATGGGCGAGGCGGGCGATGATGTCGGCGCTCGCGGGCGCGACGAGGATGGCGTCGGCGCCGCGCCCGAGGGCGATATGCGGCATGCCGTTTTCCGCGTCCCCGTCCCAGAGCGACGTCCACACGCGATGGCCCGACAGGGCCTGGAAAGTCAGCGCGGACACGAAGCGCAAACCGGCTTCGGTCAGGGCCACATGGACATCCGCGCCCACCCGCCCCAATTCGCGCGCGAGCGCGGCGGCCTTGTACGCCGCGATACCGCCGCTCACGCCCAGCACGATCTTGCGCCCGCGCAGACAACCGATGATGTGTGTATAATTCTCCATCATTTCTCCCGAACTCACCGTCATGGCAATCACCGACTGGCCCGAAGACGAGCGTCCGCGCGAAAAACTCCTCGCCCACGGCCCCCAGACCCTGAGCAACGCCGAACTGCTCGCCTTGTTCCTGCGCGTCGGCACGCGCGGCCAGAGCGCCGTGGATCTCGCCCGCAGTCTGCTCGGACGTTTCGGCGCGCTCAACCGGCTGTGCAACGCCTCCGCCGCCGAATTCGCGGCGGTGCCCGGCATGGGGCTGGCGAAGTATGCCCAACTCCAGGCGGTGATGGAACTGGCCCGCCGCGCGCTGGCCGAACGCCTGGACGAAGGCAATCTGTTCGACTCGCCCGCGACGGCGCGCGACTGGCTGCAACTGCGCCTCGCCCACCTTCCCCACGAAGTCTTCTGCGTCCTGCTGCTCGACGCCCGCCATCGCCTGATCGAAGCCGCCGATCTCTTTCGCGGCACCCTGACCCAGACCAGCGTCTATCCGCGCGAAGTCGTCAAGCTCGCCCTCGCCCGCAACGCCGCTGCCGTCATCCTCGCCCACAATCACCCGTCCGGCGCGTCCGAACCGAGTCAGGCCGACAAACTGCTCACGCGCGACATGCGTGCCGCGCTCGCGCTGATCGACATCGAGGTGCTCGACCACCTCATCATCCCCGCGGGCGGCGAGCCGTTCTCGTTCGCGGAACATGGGTTGCTGTGACAGGGATCGGGGATCGGCTTCCATGGACCTGGGCCAGCCTTGAGCGGGGCAAGGAAAACAGTGGCGGCACGTCTGATTCCCGGGGGATAATTGGAGAGTCAGCGCCGACTTAACTTCTGGGCGGCTTTCATGGTAGACTCCCACGCTTTCAGAAATCCTGTCACCTTCCAGGAGCGTTTCCATGGCCCGCGTCTGTCAAGTCACCGGCAAAGCACCGATGGTGGGATACAACATCTCCCACGCCCACAACAAAACCAAGCGCCGTTTCCTTCCCAACCTGCAGAATCGCCGTTTCTGGAGCGAAGCCGAGAACCGCTGGATTCGCCTGCGCGTCAGCAACGCCGCCCTGCGCACCATCGACAAGAAAGGGATCGACACCGTCGTCGCCGAACTTCGCGCCCGCGGCGATAAGATCTGACCCCGGCAAGCACTCATCCAGCAAACGGAGACCACCATGGCCAAAGGCGCCCGCGAAAAGATCAAGCTCGAATCGACCGCCGGTACGGGGCACTTCTACACCACCTCGAAGAACAAGCGCACCACGCCCGAAAAGCTCGAATTCAACAAGTACGACCCCGTCGCCCGCAAGCACGTGCCGTACAAGGAAATCAAGCTGAAATAAGCCCGGGCCGCGCGGCGCGCGCAAGACCCCCCCGGGCAAGGCGAACCCCGGTTCGCCTTTTTCTGTTTTTCGCCGCGCCGCCAATGCGCTATGCTCGCCACTTTCCGGCGCGTTGCCGGAAAACATCGCAACGAAAGGAGCATTGCCATGCCGCGTGACTTTTCCGAAGTCTATCTGTACGACTTTGAAGACCTGAAAGAAGGCCAGACCGCCTCCATTGCCCGCACCGTCTCCGAAGCCGACATCTTCGCCTTCGCCGGCGTCTCCGGCGACACCAACCCGGTGCACGTCGACGAAGAATTCGCCGCCAGCACCATGTTCAAGGGCCGCATCGCCCATGGCATGCTCTCGGCGGCCTACATCTCGACCGTGCTCGGCACCAGGCTCCCCGGCCCCGGTGCGATCTATCTCTCGCAGACGGTGAAATTCAAGGCCCCGGTGCGCATCGGCGACACCGTCGTCGCCCGCGCCACCGTCACCGCGCTCGATCCCGCGAAGCGCCGCGTGACACTCTCCACCGTGTGCACAGTGGGCGAGACCGAAGTCACCACCGGCGAAGCGCAAATCCTGCTGCCCAAACGCTGACCCGCCGCGCTCCGCCCGGCCCTCCCGCCGGGCGCGACGCCCGGCGGCAATGGATTCCCCTCCCCCGCCTGGCGGCGCTGGCTTGTACCGCCCGGAGACATCGTCCCCGAGTGTACGGCCGCATCCTCCCCGGCTGTTATTCTTCCGCCATGTTTTCCGGAAAAAGGGGAAATGCTCCGAACTGAAACTGATACGAGCCGGGCCAAGTCGATTTTCTATAGAATCCGCTTCCCGTCTACTCGTTGCCGAAGGCGAAGGCCCGTCCATGCCGATCCTGACCGTTGACAATGCCTGTCTTGCCTATGGTCACGTCGATCTGCTCGACCATGTTTCTTTCCAACTCGATCCCGGCGAGCGGGTGGCGCTGATCGGGCGCAACGGCGCGGGCAAATCCAGCCTGCTGCGCGTGCTGGCCGGGCAGACCGCGCTCGACGATGGCGCCGTCTGGCGCCAGCCGGGCCTGAGTGCCGCGCATGTGCCGCAGGAAGCGGACTTCCCGCTCGACCGCGACGTGTATACCGCCGTGGCGGACGGCCTGGGAGAAGCCGCCCGCCTGCTGGCCGATTACCACACGGCATCGCTGGCCGTGGCCGAACAGCGCGGCGGCGGCGCGGCGCTGGAACGGCTGACGGCCTTGCAGCAGGCAATCGAAGCCGCCGACGGCTGGCGGCTGAACCAACGCGTCGAACAGGCACTCGCCGCGCTCGGACTGGAAGGCGCCTTCCCCCTGGCGAGCCTGTCGGGCGGCGGCATCAAGCGCGTGGCGCTGGCGCGGGCGCTGGTGGCCGAACCGCGCCTGCTGCTGCTCGACGAGCCGACCAACCATCTCGACCTCGACGGCATCCTGTGGCTCGAAGAACTGATCCGCTCATTTGCCGGAACAGTGGTGGTCATCACCCACGACCGGGTATTCATGGATCACGTCGCCACACGCATCGTCGAACTCGACCGCGGCCGCCTGGCGAGTTATCCGGGGCGTTTCTCCGACTACCAGCGCCGCAAGACCGAAGAACTGGAAGCCGAGGCCAAGGCGGAGGCCCGTTTCGACAAGCTGCTCGCGCAAGAAGAAATATGGATTCGCAAGGGCGTGGAAGCGCGCCGCACCCGCGACGAAGGCCGGGTGCGGCGGCTCGAAGCCTTGCGCCGCGCGCGCGCCGCACGCCGCGAACGCCTGGGACAGGCGCGCCTGGCGCTGGAACGCGGCGAACAAAGCGGGCAAATGGTGGCCGAACTGACGCACATCGGCAAAAGCCACGGCGGCAAAGTGGTCGTGCGCGACTTCTCCACCCGCATCCTGCGCGGCGACCGGGTCGGCATCATGGGGCCGAACGGCGCGGGCAAAACAACCCTGCTCAAGCTGATCCTGGGAGAACTCGCCCCCGACACGGGCGGCATCCGGCGCGGCACGCGGCTCGCGGCGGCCTATTTCGACCAGATGCGCACCCAACTCGACCCCGATCTGCCCCTGACCGAAGTCATCAGCCCGGGGGCGGACTACATCGACATCGGCGGCAAGCGAAAACACGTCATCGGCTATCTGGGCGACTTCCTCTTCGCGCCGCAGCGCGCGCGCTCGCCGGTGCGCGCACTGTCGGGCGGCGAACGCAACCGCCTGCTGCTGGCGCGCCTCTTCGCCCGTCCGGCCAACGTACTGGTGCTCGACGAGCCGACCAACGACCTCGACATCGAAACGCTGGACTTGCTCGAAGAACTGCTCTCCGGCTACGACGGCACCCTGTTCCTGGTCAGCCACGACCGCGCCTTTCTCGACAACGTCGTCACGCAAGTGATTGCCGCCGAAGGCAACGGGCGCTGGGAAGAATACGCCGGCGGCTACGAAGAATGGCGGCGCGTACAGGACGAACGCGCCGCCGCGCGCCGCCCCGGAGAAGAAAACCCCCGCCGCGCCCCCGCGCCGCCGCCCTCTTCTCCCCCTCCCGCCGGGCGCGGCGGCGGCAAGCTGGGCTTCAACGAAAAACGGGAACTCGAAGCCCTGCCCGGCCGCATCGCCGCCCTCGAAGCCGAAGAAACCGCGCTGCAAACACGCCTGGCCGATCCGGCGCTATACCGCGATACGCCACGGGAAGCCCCCAGGCTCAACACCCGCCTCGGCGAAATCGCCGCCGAACTCGACGCCGCCCTGGCGCGCTGGGAAGAACTGGAGAAGCGCGCGGGCTGAAAGCGCAATGAAAAACCGCTCACCCACGCCCGCCGAGTTCTTTCTCAGGGATTTTCCACAGCGGCGGCGCCGCGAAGTCTTCCACGCCCAAGGCGCCTTCGAGGCGCAACAAAGCCGCTTTCCTGCCGATTCCTCCAGCGTAACCCGTGAGCCCGCCGTTCGCGCCCACGACCCTGTGACACGGTATCAACAAGGAAATGGGGTTACGCCCCGCCGCGCCGCCGACCGCCCGGGCGGACACGGAAGCCAGACCTTCCCGCGCCGCGAGTTCCCGGGCGATTTCTCCATAGGTCATCAGCTTCCCATAGGGAATCTGCAGCAGGAATGCCCATACCTTTTTCTGGAAGAGCGTTCCCGGCGGATCGAGGGCAATTTCCGCAAGCGGATCGCAGCCGGCGAAATAACGCTCCAGCCATGCTTCCAACCGCCTGAAAATGAAGTGACCGGGTTTCCGGAGCCAGCCGCCGCGCTCCACGGGATAGTATTTCTGCCCGGCGAACCAGAACCCGGTCAGCGCATCATCTCCAGCGCCCGCCGTGGCGGGGCCGAGCGGCGTGTTCAATTCGTGGACATACACCATTTCTCATTCCTCCACTGTGTCCGGTTTCTGGCAAGGCAAAGGAAATCAGCGGCGCTGCGCGCCGGATGGAACGCACTGGATTGCCACGGCGCTTCGCCCCTCGCAATGACGTCCCCCCCCTCGTCATTGCGAGGGCCGCAGGCCCGTGGCAATCCACATGGCCTTGCGGGGTGCCGTGGCGCTTCGGAAAGTGGAACCGCTGCATGGATTGCCACGGCGCTGCGCGCCTCGCAATGACGACGTAGGGGGATTGCCACGGCGCTTCGTTCCTCGCGATGGCTTCCCACCTCGTCATTGTGGCTTCCCCCCTCGTCATTGCGCACGCCTCCCCCCTCATCATCACGAGAGCCTACCCCCTCGTCATTGCGAGGGCCGCAGGCCCGTGGCAATCCACATGGCCTTGCAG
>JAITLI010000115.1 GCA_031277975.1 Azoarcus sp. | reverse complement strand
TCGATTTGCCATCGGTACCGGTAGGCGGAAAGCACCTCGTCGGCACCGACCTCGCCGGGCAGCGAGGTGATGAGTACGATGTATTCGTTGAACCGCCTCGCGCCGGCGGAAGTCTCCTTCTGACAGCAACTTCGGCAGATCCACCCTTCCCCCGCTTGTAGGAGAGGGCGTCGTTCCATGCGGAGCGTGAGTGGCGCTGACTTTTTTGGTGCCCACTCTTCCAAGGGATTCCCCCGTTCGCCATTGTCCCGGTTCGATACGCGGGCCTCGTTCCACGCCTTCCGATTCCCGATCCCCGGATTCAGAAATTCGCCGTATCGGGATGTGGCCCGACACGGTTGTTGGGGTTGTCCAGTAGCGCCAGGCGGGCGAGGTCTTCGCTGTCGAGGGTGAAATCGAATACCGCGAAATTCTCCGCGATGCGCTCGGGGTGGATGGACTTCGGGATCGTCAGCAGATCCTTGTCGAGATGCCAGCGAATGATCGTCTGCGCCGCCGTCTTGCCATGCTTGGCCGCGATCTTTTGCACCGTGTCGTTTTTGAGCAGCGCCCCCTGTCCGAGCGGACTCCATGATTGCGTGCGGATGCCGTGCGCGGTGTGGTATGCCTGCAATTCGCGTTGCTGGAAATCCGGGTGCAATTCGATCTGATTGACCGAAGGCGTCACGCCTGTTTCGGCAATGATTCTGTCGAGATGCGCGATCTGGAAATTGGAAACGCCGATCGACCTTGCTCGTTTTTCCTTTTGCAGCCGGATCAGCGCGCGCCAACTGTCCACATAGCGACCCTGGTGCGGCATGGGCCAGTGGATCAGGTACAGATCGACGTGATTCAGGCGCAGGCGCTTCAGGCTTTCGTCGAAAGCGTGCAGGGTTTCGTCGTAGCCCTGGTGATCGTTCCACAGCTTCGTCGTAATGAAATACTGGCTGCGCGCGAGGCCGGAGCGGCGCAGCCCTTCACCGACACCGCTTTCATTACCGTAGATCGCCGCAGTGTCGACGAGGCGATAACCGGTTGCGAGCGCGGCAGCAACGCTTGCCGCCGCCGCATCTTCCTGCGTCTGCCAGGTCCCCAGCCCGAGTTGGGGAATGCGGTTGCCGTCGTTCAGGGCGAATGTGAGGCTGGATCCGGTTTGCGTCATGAGAGTCTCCGTAGATGAATGAAAACAAGCAACCCGCGAAGTCTAACTATGCGGCGCGTGTTTGCAAACATGTCACGACGATCTTGCCATTGCGGAAACGAATCGGCGGTCTCCGCTTTGGGCGGAACGGGGGTGGCGCGGCGGTTGCCCGTGCCGGCGATGAGCGGCGTGAGTGGCTCGCGCTGGACAGACCGTTTTCCATTTGCGGGTTTGGCGGCGCCGTGGCAGGCCAAAAACGCCGCTTTTTGGCCTGTTCCATTGGCGCGCGGCGCCCAGCCGATGACCGCCGCGCGCGGTTTTTCAACCGAAATATGAGTTCATGGTTTTGGACGACCATGCCGCGCCCGTCTTTCAACCCATTTCCAAATTCCCCGGGATATGCTGTTCGATAGCCGCGCCGATAAGCGCCGGGCGGACTCTGGAATGTACTTCACGACATATCTTCAATCCGCGCTCCATTGCATCAAACTTCCGGCACCCACATTGGTTTCAGAGGTTCCCTGATGCGCGTGCGATTGCCCTGTCCCCGATCCCTGTATAATGTCCCGCCTTCCACCTATACATGCCGCTCTCAGAGGTTCATCAAATGGCTGGTCACTCCAAATGGGCCAATATCCAACATCGCAAAGGACGTCAGGACGCCAAGCGGGGCAAGATCTTCACCAAGCTCATCAAGGAAATCACAGTCGCCGCTAAAATGGGCGGCGGCGACATCGGCGCCAATCCCCGTCTGCGCCTGGCCGTCGATAAAGCCAAGGGCGAATCCGTCCCCAAGGACACCATCGAAAACGCCATCAAACGCGGCACCGGCCAGCTCGAAGGCGTCGTTTACGAAGAAATCCGCTACGAAGGCTATGGCATCGCCGGTGCCGCGGTCATCGTCGACTGCCTCACCGACAACAAAACACGCACCGTCGCCGATGTGCGCCATGCCTTCAGCAAATACGGCGGCAACATGGGCACCGACGGCTGCGTCGCTTTCCAGTTCACCCACTGCGGCCAACTCCTTTTCGCTCCCGGCACCAACGAAGATGCCCTGATGGAAGCCGCGCTCGAAGCCGGCGCCGAAGACGTGATCGCCAACGACGATGGCTCGATCGAAGTCATCACCGGGCCATGGGAATTCACCGCCGTGCGCGACGCACTGCAAGCCGCCGGATTCAAGGCCGAATTCGGCGAAGTCACCATGAAAGCGCAGAACGACACCGAACTCTCCGGTGACGAGGCCGCGCGCATGCAAAAACTGCTCGACGCCTTCGAGTCGCTCGACGACGTGCAGGAGGTCTACACCTCCGCCGTGCTCGACCACGAGTAAGCCCATGCGGGCGGCGGGCGCGGCCTCCCCGCAAACCACCCGCATCCTCGGACTCGATCCGGGGCTGCGGAGTACCGGATTCGGCCTCATCGATATACAAGGCCAGCGCCTGCGCTACATCGCCAGCGGCTGCATCCGCAGCAACAGCGGCGAGGCCCTGCCCGCGCGCCTCGGAACACTCCTCGACGGCGTGCGCGAGATCATCGCCGCCTACCAGCCCGGTATCGCCGTGGTCGAAAAAGTCTTCGTCAACGTCAATCCCCAATCCACCCTGTTGCTCGGACAAGCGCGTGGTGCGGTCATCTGCGGCGCCGTTTCGTGCCGGCTGCCCGTCGCCGAATACACCGCCCTGCAAGTCAAACAGGCCGTGGTTGGACACGGCAAGGCAAGCAAGGAACAAGTCCAGCACATGGTCATGCGCCTGCTGGCGCTCCCCGCCGCCCCGCAACTGGATGCCGCCGACGCGCTGGCCTGCGCCATCTGCCACGCGCACGGCAACAGCGGACTGGGCGCGCTGGCCGGCCCCCACATCCGGCAAAGAAGAGGACGCCTGCTCGCCCTCCCGCCAGCCAAACCCACCCTCCCCGGAACGCGGCGCCAGTATTCCGGCACATGATCCATGAAACATGATGCCGTCCAGGCTCCCGCTGGGAGAGGGAGAGGCTCAACCATACGGAGCGCGGCGACGTTGATTTGCAAATGCCCGAATGGATTTTGGTTCGGCCTTGTGCAACGTTGCAGGAGGCTGGGCGGGTTGCGCTTCAGCCTTCTTCAACGTTGAGGGAGGCTGAACCGCTGTATGGATCATCACAGGGCTTCGTTTCCCGCAATGACGGTTAATCGGAGGTTTCTTGGATCAGTTTTGTCTAGCATGCTATTTGTTATTGTTTTATCCTAAAAGACTTCAGGATTTTTTCTCCGGTTTCCCTGTAATCATCGAACCTGTCGAGTGTACTCGACCACGTCAGTGTATATGCTTTCTCATTGGCAATCCAGAAATGTTGCCGGTTCTTGACTCTGGTATGAGGCGTTTCCATGTCGAATATCGAGATCATTTCGTAATGTTCGCCGGAACCATCTCTTATTTTTTCGAGGGATATTTTTTGGTAATTCGTGAAAACTTGCGGCAGCAAATGGTTCACAGCTTCAATGTGGGCGTCCAGATCCATTGTGGCGGGTTCCGTTATCAGATTGAGGTTTTCCCGGAAATCGTCATTTTCTGAATCCATATCGGATAAAATGAGGAATCTTGTCCCTGCCATCCCACATTGGTTCAATTCCCAATCGAGGGGATATTGGATGGAATATTCGGAGTGATCCGGGATTTTCCAACTATTGTTTATATCGTTGGCGTTGCCTGGGGTGTCGCTGTTTTTCTGGGCGCAAGATAGCAGGTTGCCGCATAAAATGAACGCAACCAGCCATGATACGGATACCTTGAAGAATTTCATTATTTTCCCTCTTGTCCTGGGAATCCATGCGCTATCACGGCTACGCAGAAAATAAGGCCGCAGATGCGGCGGACGATGGACGCAGTATATGCGAGGTTCCCGGTCTGGGTACCCGGGAATTCTTTTCCCGCCGCCTGGGGCGCGCGCCGCGCCTCAATCCTTTTGCGCGTGGCGCTCTTGCAGAAGCTGCCCGAATGCCGGGGCCGATATGGGCTGGCTGCACAGGAAGCCTTGGTATTCCTTGCATTGGCAGGCGACGAGGAAGCCCAGTTGTTCTTGGTTTTCCACGCCTTCGGCGACGGTCTGGAGGCGCAATTCGCGGGCCATGCCCAGCACCATGCGCACGATGGCGACGGCATCGTTGTCCGAGCACAGGTCGCGGATGAAGGATTGGTCGATCTTGAGTTTGTTGAACGGGTAGTGGCGCAGGTAGGCGAGGCTGGAATAGCCGGTGCCGAAGTCGTCGATGGAAAGCTGGATTCCCAGTGCTTTCAGGCTTTGCAGCATGTCGGTCATCTGTTCTTCCATCAGGATGCTTTCAGTGATCTCCAGCTCCAGCCAGCGCGGCTCCAGCCCCGAATCGCGCAGGGCGGCGGTGATGTCGCCGATGAGTTGTTTGTGCATCAGCTGCACGACGGAAATGTTGACCGCCATGACGATGGGCGGCAGGCCCTGGTCCTGCCATGCCTTGTTCTGGCGGCAGGCTTCTTCCAGCACCCATTTGCCGATGGGCAGGATGAGGCCGGTTTCTTCGGCGAGCGAGATGAATTCCAGCGGCGACAGGACGCCTTGCGTGGGGTGCATCCAGCGCAGCAGGGCTTCGCAGCCGACGATGCGTCCGTCGTCGATGTCCGCTTGGGGCTGGTAATACAGTTGCAGTTCATGGCGCTCCATCGCCTTGCGCAAGTCGTTTTCGCGGCGCAGGCGCTGAATCAGGTTCTCGCTCATGTCCGGCGCGAAGAAGCGGTAAGTGTTGACGCCGGTGCCGAGGGCGCAGTGCATGGCGGCGTTCGCGTTGCGCAGTAGTTCTCCTGTTTTTTGGCCGTCGTCGGGAACGAGACAGGCGCCGAGGCTGACGGCGCTGGCGACGGATTTCCCTTCGATGATGACCGGCCTGCTCGTCGCGGCCACGATTTTCCCGAGGATGGTTTCGATGCTATACGGTTCGGCATTGCTCAGCAGGATGCCGAAGTTGTCGTCGCTCAGGCGGCCCAGGGCGTCGTTGTCGCGCAGCAGACGCCGTATGCGCCTGCTGATGCGGTACAGTAAAAAATTGCCCACGCTGTGGCCATAAACGTCGTTGATGTGGTTCAGGCGGTTCAGGTGCAGCACCAGCAGGGCGCTCAGGTCGCCGGCTTGCAGGCGTTCATCCAGCCTGTTCAGGAAGGTGGCGCGATTCGGGAGTCCGGTGGCCGCATCGATGCTGGTCAGGTGTTTGATGCGCTTTTCTATTTCCTTGCGCTCGGACAGATCGTTCATGAAGACGATCCAGTTTTTTGTGCGGCTGCTTTGGTTGTCCAGGGAAACGATGCGGCAGGCCAGGGGCTTTTCCTTGCCGCGTTTGCTGCGCATGCGGAATTCGCCATTCCAGAAGCCTGTGTTTCTCAATTGGTGAATGATTGCCTGGATGAATGGCTGATCGAATTCTTCCGCGAGGAATTCTTCCGGATAGCGTCCCAGTAGTTCTTCCTGGCTGTAGCCGATGAGACTGGTAAAGGTCTGGTTGACGAGCATGATGCGCAGATCCTGGCCGAGGATGATCAGGTTTTCGCGGGCATGCTCGAAGAGTTGGGAAATCAATTGCTGGCGGGATTCCGCTTCGTAGTGTTGGGTCAGATCCCGCGCGATGCCGACGATGCGGTAGATGTTGCCTGTTTCGTCGAATATGGGGACGCGCGAGATTTCATAGGGGCGCGTTTTGTCCGGCGCGCCGATCCAGACCATTTGTTGCAGCGGAATGCCTTGTTCGAGAATGGCTTGCCGCCCCTGCTCGAAGAGGCGCGCTTCTTCGGGGGAGCAGACGTCGGCCACCGAAAGCCGGAGCATTTGCGCTTCTTCCATGTTCCTGAACATCTGGAAAGTTTTGTTGATCGCCACGAAATGGCCGCCCGCATCGACCATCCAGGCCGGGTCGGGGATGGAGTCCAGCAATGTCCGGCTTTCGCGGGTTTTTTCGTCCATTTCCCGGGTCAGGCGTTCGGTCAGCCTTTCCATGTAGCGGTAGCGCGCTTTCCATTCCTTCAGCATGAAGTATGAAATGATGGTGATCAGCGAGCACAGTACCGCATAAATGGCGGCGCGTTGCGACCAGGCTTTCAGCACGGCGGCCCTGCTTTGCCCCAGGATGAGCACGAATGGCAGATTCGCGTCGCGCATATTGCGGAAATGGAAAAAGCGTTTGATGCCGCCTATGCGGGATTTCCGGGTGAAGGTGCCTGTCAGTGGCCCCGTAGTCAGCAATTCGTAGGGCGCGCGGGTTTCCATGGAATCGTCGTCCTGTATTTCCTGGAGCTGTGTGCCGATGTAGCCAGGCAGGGGAGGCCAGTGTGCGACCATTTCCAGATCCTTGCTCCAGAGAACCACCATGTAATCTTTCACCTTGGACAGATCGCGGAGAAAATCCTCGAACCAACCGCACAGCACCACCGCCGACGCCACGCCGGCGAATTCGCCATTGCCGATTTCGATGCGGCGGGCGAAAACGATGGCCCATTCGTCCGCTACCTGGGATTTGAGCGGCCCGGAAGTCACGAATCTTTCATTGGGCGAATCGCGCAGTTGCTGGAAATAGGTCCGGCCGGAAATGTCGACCGAAGTGTCTCCGTCGGAGCTGGCGATGGTGCGCCCTTTGGCGTTGGCGATGCGAAAGCTCATGACTTCCGGGAAATCCGCCATCCCGAGGCGCAGATGGGCGTCGATGGTCCGGAGATCGCGGCCCGCGAGCATGCCTTCCCGCATGATCATGACAAGCTCAAGGAGACGCGCGTCCATTTTCTGGGAAATGGACAGCAGATGGCCTTCCATGATGCGCGTCATGTAACTGGCGTTGGCCGCCGCGGTCTCCATATCGCCGTGATAGGTCTGGTGCAGATCCATGGCGACCCAGGCCCACATGGCCGCCCAGAACAGAATGGTAATCACGCCTCTGGAAATGAATTTTTTTGCGAACATGGTTTTCCCTCTTTGCCTGGAATGGCTTTCGCATGCATCCGGGCTATGGGCGTTGGCAAATGGCGCGAATACGATCTATCTGTCTGTTTTTGTTGTTCACGAAAGAAAGAAACCATCCGCGCCTGCGCGCGCCCCAACGGCGGTGGCGAGGTAATAGTTGGTACGTAGGGCTGTGAGGAGGTACGGGGAGAGTGGGCAGGATATGATGAGAAGATGCGTATACGTAGTTGTACGTATGTCGCTTCATATCTTACATATTTTTGCCGTGTAGTGACAGGGCGATGTATACGCCGCGGGGCTTATTTCAGTTCGGCGAGCTTTTTGCCGAAATCGGCGACGGAAAGCGGGCGGCTGAAAAGATAGCCCTGGAAGATGTCGCAGTCGTGATCGAGCAGGAAGACGCGCTGCTTTTCGGTTTCCACGCCTTCGGCGACCACCTTGAGGCCCAGCGCGTGGGCGAGGCCGATCACCGCGACGGCGATCTTGCCGTCGGCGTCGGCATCGTGGATGTCGGAGACGAAACTCTGGTCGATCTTCAGCACGTTGACCTGGAACTGCTTGAGGTAGGACAAGGAGGAATAGCCGGTGCCGAAGTCGTCGATCGACAGCCCCACCCGCATCTCGCGCAGGCGGGCGAGCATGTCTACTGTGCGCTCGACGTTGCGCATCAACATGGATTCGGTCAGTTCGAGTTCGAGCAGTTCGGGTTCGAGGCTGGCAGCGCCGAGGCTCTCGCCCACCAGTACCGGCAAATCGTTTTGCAGGAATTGCTGCGCCGACAGGTTGACCGCGATCGGCACCACGGGCAGGCCGGCCTTGCGCCAATCATGGATTTGCTGGCAGGCCGTGCGCAACACCCATTCGCCGATGGGCACGATGAGGCCGGATTCTTCGGCCAGACGGATGAAACGGTTGGGCGGGATCATCCCTTGCTCGGGATGGCGCCAGCGCAGCAGCGCCTCGGCGCTTTGCAATACGCCGCTGCGGGCGTCCACCTTGGGCTGGTAATGGAGTTCGAGTTCGTTGTGCTCGATCGCGCCGCGCAACTGGTTTTCGAGCAACAGATCGCCGAGCGTCGAGGTGTTCATGTCGGCGGAGTAGAAACGGAAATTGTTGCGTCCGTCTTCCTTGGCGCGGCTCATGGCCGCGTCGGCGTTGCGCAGCAGTTCCGCCGCCGTGTTGCCGTCGGCGTCGGAGATGGCGATGCCGATGCTGGCGGTGATGGTGATGTCGTGTTCGCCCAGCAGGTAGGGGCGGCCGATGCTGGTGAGCAGCTTGCGCGCGATGCTGGCTACGTCCTGCGGCTGGTTGATGTCGGGCAGGATGAAGACGAACTCGTCTCCGCCAAGGCGGGAAACGGTGTCGGTATCGCGCAGCAGGCTCTGGCTGCGGTGCGCGACCTGCTGGAGCAGGGCGTCGCCCAGTTCGGTGCCGAGGGTGTCGTTGATGTTGCGGAAACGGTCGAGGTTGAGGAAGAGTACCGCCGTCTGGCAGTTGATGCGCCGCGACTGGGCGATGGCTTCGTTCAGGCGCTCCTGCATGAGTAGGCGGTTGGGCAGGTTGGTGAGCGGGTCGTGGTGCGAGAGGTGCTGGATGTGGGCTTCCGTCCGCTTGCGCTCGGTCATGTCGGAGAACACGCCGATGTAGTGGCTGACGCTGCCCTCGCTGTCGCGCACCGCGGTGATCGACAGCCATTCGGGGTATATCTCGCCGTTGCGCCGCCTGTTCCAGATTTCGCCCTGCCATTTGCCGCGCCGGTTCAATGCTTTCCACATGTCGTGGTAGAACGTCGGCGCATGCTGGCCCGAACTGAGCAGCGACGGCGGCCTTGAACGGATGTCGTCGAGTTCGTAGCCGGTGATGGCGGTGAAGGCCGGATTGGCGACCAGTATCCGGGCGCGGGCGTCGGTGATGACCATGCCTTCGGCCGCGCTGGTGAATACCGTGGCGTAGAGTTTGAGATTGGCCTGGGCGCGGTGCAATTCCCCGATGCGTTGTTCGAGGCTGTGGTTGGAATCCTGCAATGCCCGGGTGGCGCGGCCCAGGCGGGCGAAAACCAGTACCAGATAGAGGGCGAGCACGAGCGCGGTGACGAAAAGCAGCACCCGGTAGACATGCGCCTGGCGCGTGGCATGCTCATAGCCGGAGTTGTAAATCTGGATGATCTGCTCGCCCTGGGATGTGCTGCCGATGCTGATGATGTCGTGCAGCAGCTTGTCGACCATCGACTTGCGGTTTTCCATGATCTGTGCATGGGTGAAAACGTTGCGCATGGCCGCGGCGGTGTCGGGCGAAAGGTCGCGGCTGGCGCGTTCGAGTGTTTCGATGTGCCTGCGGATATGCGCGGCGAGTTCGCCGTCGCCCAGTACCATGTAATTCAGCACCTCGTTGGCCAGCATGTCGAGTTCGGTGCGCAGGGACGCGGGGATGTCGAGCGCCTGGGCGTTCTTGACCGCGACCGGGAAATAGTGGGTCGAATTGCGCAACACCGCGTTCTGGCTCTTGAAGCGCTCGATGTCTTCGTTCTTGATTTGCATCAGTTTGCTGAATTCATCGACCTTGTCGAGAATGCGGCGGGTGTCGCTTCTAGAGAGGAAATCCGGAGTGCGGCGCAGGGTTTCGATCACGCGGGCGATGTCCCGGGCGCCCTGGGTGATGGCATCGAAATTCTGGTAGAGACCGAAACGGACGGCCAGTACGGCGGCGTTGATTTCGGCGTCGATCTGGTGGATGCTGCGCAGATCCCGGGAATAGTTCTGGTGTTCGACGGACGAGACCGCGTCGGCGTTGCCGAACAGCCACAACAGCGTGAGCGTGGCCGCCGCCACCAGTACCAGCGCCTGTATGACTCCCCTGCGAAACGGCGCGGCGGGCGGGTTTGCGGCGGTCGTCGCGTTTTTGGGCATCTCTCCCGCCTGGCTGTCGATGCTCATGGCTGCAAGCGTTCTCCGCGGAATTCTCCCGTCAGGCTTTCGAGGAAAGCGGCGATATGGCGGCGGTCTTCTTCGGACAGGGCGCGGCCAAGCTGGTAACGCCCCATGATGTCGATCGCCTGATCGAGGGAGGCGATGCTGCCATCATGAAAATAGGGCGCGGTGACCGCGACGTTGCGCAGGCTTGGAACCTTGAATACATAGCGGTCTTCGTTGCGGTGCGTGATGTTGTAGCGGCCCAGGTCGGCTTCGGTGGCATTGCCGCGATCGGCGAAATAATCGCCCATCACGCCGAATCGCTGGAAGAAGTTCCCGCCGATATTGACGCCCTGATGGCAACTGATGCAGCCGTAGTCAGAGAAGCGGCGGTAGCCTTCGCGGACTTCCGCGGTGATGGCATGGGATTCGCAGTCGGCGCGGTCGCTTTTCAGGTTCTGGCAATCGAGGAAGCGGTCGAATGGCGCATTGGGCGTGAGCAGCGTGGTTTCGTAGCGGACCAGGGCGTCAGTGACGGTTTCCTCGCTGATGATCCCGTTGTATTCGCGGCCGAATGCCTTGCGGTAGGAAGCGCTGTCGTTGAGGCGGCGGATGACGATGGCCCAATTGCTGGCCATCTCGGAAGGATTCAGCAATGGGCCGTCGACCTGCTCTGAAAGACTCATGGCGCGCCCGTCCCAGAACTGGCGGAAATTGAACACCGTGTTGAATACGGTCGGAGCATTGAAATCGCCGGTGGCGCCGCCCACGCCGGTCGAAACCTTGAGTCCGTCGTCGCCGCCACGGGCGAGAATGTGGCAGGTCGCGCACGAGACGGTGCCGTCGCCCGAAAGCTGTGGATCGTTGAACAGCTTTTCGCCCAGCAGTACCTTGCCGGATTGAAGCTCTTCCGCCGGGAGCGTGGGAATGGGGCGGATCGCGCCAAGCTGCTCGCCCATGCCGAAAGGCTTTTCCTGCGTGGATGCCCCGGAGGAAGAAGGCGGCGGCGTTTCGGTCGCATCTTCCGGGAGCACAAGCATCGCCACCAGCCCCGCCGCCAACAGGGTAAGAAAACCATATAGCAGAAGAATCCGGTCGCGGGTCATGGATCTTTACAACAGTTGTCACGAAGCATCTACATTATGGATGGCTTGCTAATCAAGGGGCTGGAAGAAGTTCACGGCCCGGTTTAGGCAAATGGGCGGGCGGTCGCCGCTCTGGCAAATAGGCCGCGATCTGGCAGGCGAGCGCCGCCATATAGGGAATGCATTGCAGGGCCAGAATGCCGATCCATAGCCGCATTTCGAGATCGCTGGCGCCGCGCGCCTGGAACAGTGCGGCGATAGCGAGGACGAGCGCGCTCAGAAGGCCGAGTTCTTCCCGGATCGGGCCGAAAAAGGCGAATGCGCCCTTGGCTTTCCACCCTTTCGGTGTGACGACGAAGACCCCCTTTTTCTTGACGAGGCCGGTAAAGACCCCGCGCGCGATGGTGTGCGCCAGTCCGACCGAAAGAATCGAGGCTCCGAGGATGTCGCGCCACGGACAGGCCATGGTGCGGCGGTAAAGGATGGGGCCGAGTGCGGCCTTGAAGGCCATGAAGCCGAGAACGGGCAAGGCCAGCGTGGCAACCGGCAGGCTGAACGCCTTGGGAAAGGCGAGGATGCCGAGCGTCCAGAACAGGCTGCCGAAGGCGAAGAGAAGTTGCAGGGCGTCGCCGAGCCAGGAAAACCAGCCGGTGAGGAAGTGGTAGCGCTGGGCGAAATTCAGCGCGCCGCGCCCGAGTATCCTGGGCAGGTGGGCCTTGAGAATCTGCATGGCGCCGAAGGCCCAGCGGAAGCGCTGGCTCTTGATCGCGGCGAAGTCCGACGGCGTGAGGCCGCGCCCGAAAATGTGGTCGACATAACGGGTGTCGTAGCCTTTTTCGATCAGGCGCAAGCCCAGTTCGGTGTCCTCGCAGATGCACCACTCCGACCAGCCGCCCACTTCTTCGAGAGCCTGCCGGCGCACCAGCGTCATGGTGCCGTGCTGGATGAGGGCGTTGCGCTCGTTGCGGTGGTGCATGCCGATGCGGAAAAAACCGTCGAATTCCCAATTGCACATGCGGCGGAAAGGCTGCGTTTCCCAGTCGCGGTGCGCCTGCGGCGCCTGCACCACGGCCACGTCGGCTTTATCGAAATGTGGCGCCAGGCTGGCCAGCCATTGCGGATCGACCACGTAATCGGCATCGACCACGCCGACGATCCCGGCGCGCGGGTCGGTGACCTGTAGCCCGTAGTTGAGCGCGCCGGCCTTGAATCCGGGCCAGTCCGTCAAGTGGAAGAAACGGAAGCGCGGCCCCAGTTCGGCGCAGCGTTTTTCCAGCGGCCGCCACAATGCCTCGTCGCGGGTATTGTTGTCGAGCACCAGCACTTCAAAATTGCTGTAATCGAGCGCCGCGAGGCTGTCGATGGTGGCGATCACCATTTCCGGCGGTTCGTTGTAGCAGGCAAGGTGGATGGAGACGAACGGCTGCTCGTCCGCGCCGTGGGGCGGCAATGGCATGAAACGCCGTTGCCAGCGGCGCTTGAACAGGATTTCGCCGAACTCGAAACCGTGCGAGAGCAATACCGCGATGGTGAGGCAGGTTGCGCCGAGGAGTATGACCAGGCCGATGAGATCGCGCTGGCCGAGATATTTTTCCACGGGGATATTGAGGCCGATGATCAGCGTCGATACGCACGCCTGGATCATCACGGCGAGAAACACGCGCCCCGCGACGTTCCAGCCAGGCAGGAAGAAAACGACGAGGAACATCGGCAGGAAGGCGATGATCGCCGCATTGTACGCCTTGGCCGACCAGTATGGATTCTCGATATCGCCCTTGAGCGGGTATTTCGCCCCCCGTTC
This sequence comes from Azoarcus sp., assembly GCA_031277975.1. Classification (GTDB taxonomy): domain Bacteria; phylum Pseudomonadota; class Gammaproteobacteria; order Burkholderiales; family Rhodocyclaceae; genus WRNU01. The sequence continues at coordinate 3,494 of JAITLI010000115.1, read as the reverse complement.
GCGGTCGGCGTAAAACATGCCCCAATAAGCGCCGCCCCAGCCTTCGGCGTCGAGTTTCCATGGTTGGTCGAACGCCTCCATCAAGAAATAATCGAGTGTCGTCGTGCGCGGATTGGCGAGGAACTCGCGCACGAAACGGGACTGGTTTTCCGGCGAGGGGACGGCGTTTCCCAGTGTCGGCCCGTCGCTCGGCCAGCCGATTTCACCGATGACGATTTTCTTGTCCGGAAAAAGTCTAACAATTTCGTCATAACGAAGGAACACGCGCGTGAGTGCGTCGTCGATGCCGATTTCCTCATGATAGGGGAAAATATGCACGGTAATGAAATCGACATGATCGGCGAGCTCCGGGTACTTCTGCCATATATGCCATGGCTCCGCCGTCGAGACGGGTTTGCGCACGCTGGCGCGCACCTTGTCGAGATAGTCCGTGAGCCGTTCGAAAGCCTGCCCGACGTTGCCCTCCTTTTGGGCGCGCAACAGAACTTCGTTACCGACGATGATCCGTTCGACATGGCGCATTTCATTGGCCGCGCCGATCAGGGCCTCGATCTCGCGCTGATTGTGTTCCTGATTGTTGTCGATCCACGCCCCCGCCGTGATCAAGATGTCGCGCTCGCCAGCCAGGGGTAGCAGATCGGGCAAGGCGGAAATGCCATATGTGCGCAGGCTGTCGATCTTCTGCTGCTTGAGAAAATCCAGATCGCTCGCCAATTCGTCCGCGCTCGGGTGCCTGTTGGCGAAAGGGTTTTGTCCGGGCCGGTAGCCACTGTAGGAAAAACCCTTGATACTGAGGGACGTGTCGGCGGAGGTGCTGCCGCGATTGAATGCCTGCCACAGCAGATACTGGGCAATGGCGACGGCGAAGGCAATGGCGGCGGCCACGAACAGGCGCAAGGCGAAGGAGGCGGCGTTTTTCATGGATGTCTCGGTCATGGGCGCGGCGGTATCCACATGTTGACGACGGGGGCGAGGATGATGACGGAACTGTGCTGGAATTCGTGTCTTTACCGGGTAGAGCGTCGGCGGCAGGCGATGATTTTATGCCATTCAGGGCGTTTCTCCGCTGGAGCAATATCCGGATACAACATACTGTATGCCACGAACGTCATTATACGGCTTTGCGGTCGAGGCATGAACAAGGCGCGGGGCCGCGGACGCGTGGCGAGGCCGGGCGGCGCGGCGACCGTTCCCGCCGCGTGACTGCGGTGTTGCGCGGAAAATCCCCGTGCGGGAAGGAGGTTCGGCATGAGCATGACAAGGAAAACACCGGAAAACAGCGGGACCGGATGGCGCACCTGCGCCCGCGTGCTTTTGATCGCGGCGGCGCTGGGGTTGGCGCTGGCGGCGCTACGCTTCGGCGTGATCGAAAAGGGACTTTTGCCGCGTGACTGCGGCCCCGGCGGAAGCGACGCCGCCTTGCTGCCCTGCGGGCTGAGCTGGATACTGATACAGAGCTTTCAGATGCAGCGTCTGGGATGGCTGGCGCTGGCCTGCGGCGCGCTGGGATTCGCATTGAATTCGCGGACGCTGGCGTGGACTGGCTGGCTGACCGGCGTGGCCGGACTGGTGCTGTATTGCCCCGACTACGCCGCGCCCGGCGCGCTGCTCGGCCTGCTCACCCTTTTGTGCGGCGACAGCTCCCCTTCCAGAGTCTCCACACCCGGAGACCATGGCGGATGAATCGTCAGTCGATGGGATGGCCGGAAGAGGGCGTCGTTCCATGCGGCGCGCGGCGACGCTGGCTAAACAAAAAAGAGGGGAGGAAAATACCCGCCCGGACTCCCTGCTGCGAAGAAATCAGCGCTGCTTCGCGCCTCGCAATGACAAAGCGGAAGAACCGCGTGGCGGCAGGTATCCCGCAATGACGAGTCCCGCCAAGGAACTCCCCTCTCCCTCCTCCGTATAATATATACCGCGGGGGGAGAGGGTCAGGGAGAGGAGGCCAACCTCGCGGAGCGCGCGCCGCCGCCCGGCTCCGATCCCTGGAGTCAGGCCGTCATCGCCTTGATTGCCGCCGACAAGCGGCTCTTGTGCCGGGCTGCCTTGTTCTTGTGGATGATCTTCTTGTCGGCGATGCTGTCGATGACGCTTGTCGAACTGCGGAAGACGGATTGCGCGGCGGCCTTGTCGCCACCGGCAATGGCCTTGCGCACCGCCTTGATCGCCGTGCGCAGGCGCGAGCGCAGGCTGGCGTTGTGGGCGCGGGCCTTGACCGCCTGACGCGCGCGTTTGCGCGCTTGTGCTGAATTGGCCATGGGTAGGGTCCTGTGTGCTGGTAGGAAAACGCGCGATTCTATCCGCCCGGCGCGCGCAATGCAAGAAAGATTCCCACAGGCCCGCAGCCCTCGCTTGTGACGCGTTCCGCCAAAGAATTTCCCTCGCCCCTGTACCGCCCGGGGAATCCTTTGGGGGAACGCGTCATTGTGAGGCGCGCAGCGCCGTGGCAATCCAGCGCGTTCTATCCGGCGCGCAGCGCCGCTGGGAGGGGAGGGGAGGGGAGTCCACTTTTCACAGCGGGGAATGATGAGGGTTGAGATATTTGATGGGCGCGAGTGAGATAAATGGGGGATTTTCCGGGACTCGGGGGGATTTTTCAGGACGCCCCGCGAAAATTCCTTTCATGTCGTGAAAGCATGCCATTCACGTCACGCCGGCGATATCCACAGCACTTCCGTGCGCACGAGCATCCCATGTTATGCGCATAATGTTCCCGGGCCAGACGCTGCCAACCTTGCAGTAAATCGTCGTACACCTCACTCGGATAGCCACGGACCATCACCCGGCCCTTCAACGCGCGCAGCAACGTCCACGATTCGCGCGCCGGGCAGTCGCCCGTCTTTCAATCGTTCATGCCCGCGTCACCGTCCAGTCGTGCGCCTGATGACTGCGCAACCCATCGCGGACGCTGTCCAGCACAATCCGTAATTGTTGCGGTACCGGGCGGTTGCTGCGGTCTCGATGGCCTCTTTCATCTCTTCCACGCTGACCGCCTTTCGTCCGGGCTGGCACAGGGCGCCCAGGATGTCCAGTGCGGTGCGGCTGACCGGGCGTCCGCGCAGGCTGCCATCCACGACTTCCAGATCCAGACGGGCGCCCTCGCTCAGTCCCAATTGGTCACGAATGGCCTTGGGCAATGTGACCTGGCCCTTGCTACTGACTGTGGCATACATGCACGCCGTCCGGGCTTCGGCTCAACCGCGCCGCCGCGCTGCTCGCCCGGCTGGGCCTGGCCGAACGCGCCGGGCATCGGCCCGGACAACTCTCCGGCGGGCAGCAGCAGCGCGTCTCCATCGCCCGCGCGCTAATGAACGGCGGCCACGTCATCCTCGCCGACGAACCCACCGGGGCGCTCGACACCCGGAGTGGCGCGGAGGTCATGGCCCTGCTGCGCGAACTGGCCGATGCCGGACACACCGTCATCCTCATCACCCACGACCCGCAAGTCGCCGCGCAGGCCGGGCGCGTCATCCGGATCAGCGACGGGCGCGTCG
>JAITLI010000101.1 GCA_031277975.1 Azoarcus sp. | reverse complement strand
GAGCCTTGCATGCGGAGGAGAAGGCTCTGCACGCGGAGGAACAGGGCGAGGCCAAGATGTTGGCGCGTTTGTTGGCCCGCCGTTTCGGCCCTTTGCCGGAATGGGCTGAAGTCCGCTTGTGGCAGGCGAACCGCGCGCAGTTGGAAAGCTGGTTTGATGTCGCGCTCGACGCGGGCAGTCTGGCGGAAGTGTTTGGCGAGGCGCGGCGGGGCTGAAGATTTCCGGCGGCGGCAAAGACAGCGCGGAAGGTAAGCCGTCATCCCGAGCATGCCCGGCGCATCGAAGAAAGCGCGGGGGTTTTCTGGAAACAGCGCCGGACTTCCCGAAACAGGGATCAGACGTCGGGGATCAGGGATCAGAAAAAGTCACCGGGCGCGGAGCGCCCGCATGATCAAATGGTCCCGCTGGTATCGACAGGGTAGGCAACTACCCCGATCCCGTGGTAAACAGCACACCTGAAGAACATGACAGCAAAACGCCGCAAATGACGGACACGTTCAGGGCGTATCCGCCTGTTTCCGGCGGCATCGATACCAATACACCAGCCATCATGGCCGGTGGAAAAACTATTGCCCCGATCCCGCAAGAGGCCCGCGCATGACCGACATCAACGATCCTTTCGCTTTGCAAGATCCCCTGTTGCTGCGCCGCCAGCCTTGGGTAAACGGCCAATGGCTCACCGGCGACGGCCCGCCGTTGTCCGTGACGAACCCGGCCACGGGCGCGAGCCTCGGTGAAGTGGAAACGCTCACCGCCGCCGCGGCCGAACATGCCATCGACTCCGCCGAAGCCGCCCTGCCCGCATGGAAGGCGCTTCCGGCCAGGGAGCGCGCCGCCCGGCTGGAACGCTGGCACGCGCTCATCCTCCAGCACAGCGATGACCTTGCCCGCATCATGACGCTGGAGCAGGGCAAACCGCTCGCCGAAGCGCGGGGCGAAGTTCTTTTCGGCGCGACTTTCGCCAAGTGGTTCGCCGAGGAGGCCCGGCGGATTTATGGTGAAATCATCCCGCCGCCACGGCGCGGCCAGCGCCTGCTTGTGTTCCGTGAAGCCATCGGCGTCTGTGCCGCCATCACGCCATGGAATTTCCCCAGCGCCATGATCATGCGCAAGGCCGCGCCCGCGCTTGCCGCCGGGTGCACCGTCGTCCTGAAACCGGCGGAGGCGACGCCTTTTTCGGCGCTGGCCCTCGCCGAACTCGCCCGCCGCGCCGCCATTGCGCCCGGCGTGTTCAACGTCATCCTTGGCGACCCGCCCGCCATCGGCAAGACATTCGCCGCCCATCCGGCCATACGGAAGATTTCCTTTACCGGCTCGACCCGCACCGGGCGGCTGCTTCTCGCGCGGGCGGCGGAACAAGTACAGAAAATCACGCTGGAACTGGGCGGCAACGCGCCTTTCATCGTCTTCGAGGATGCCGACCTCGACGACGCCATCGACGGCGCGGTCACCGCCAAGTTCGGCAATGCCGGACAAATATGCACAGCGGTCAACCGCATTTTTGTCCATGAAACCCTGTTTGCCCGTTTCACCGAGCGTTTCGCCGCCCGCGCCGCCGCCCTGCGCGTCGGCAACGGTCTCGACCCCGACACCGATATTGGCCCCCTCAACAACAGCGCGGCGCTCTCGCGCATCACCGGGCTGGTCGCCGATGCCCGGGCGAATGGCGCGAAGATCGTCACCGGCGGCCAGCCGCACAAGCTCGGCGGACTCTTTTTCGAACCGACAGTCATCACCCAGGCCGGCCCGCAAACCCGTATCTGGCGCGAAGAAATTTTCGGTCCATTGGTCACGATCCAGCCTTTCCGTGACGACGCCGAAGCTCTGAAACAGGCAAACGCCACCGAATACGGCCTTGCATCCTATTTCTATACCCGCGATTTCGCCCGCCTTTTCCGCATTGCCGAGGGGCTGCAATTCGGCATGGTCGCTGTCAACACGCCGATCATTACCTCCGAATCCGCTCCTTTCGGCGGTACCAAGGTGTCCGGCATCGGCCGCGAAGGTTCGCGGCACGGTATCGAGAATTACCTCGAACTCAAGACAGTGTGGATCGGGGGGATTTGATCAGGCCGTGTAAATCGGGCGGTTTTCCTGGAAGCGTGCTTTTCATTCCCGCCGCTTCCCGATACCCGGTTATCAGAACGCCGCCCTCGATTCAGGGAATTGCGCCGTGAATTCCCCGTTGCTGGCCTGTGGAGGAAAGCTTTGACCATTGTCGCAAGACAGCGGCGAAGCAGGAATCCGGCAGCAAATCCACCGATCGGATTTGTCCTGGTTTGGGAAGATTTGTGCAGGTTCGGAAAAACGGTTCAGGATGTCGACGTGTTGTTTGCGACAAACCCGCCAAACCCCGGAGCATGCATCTCTTTCGCATACATGCGCGGAGCGCGGCATTGCTATGGCTTGGCGGGGGAGGCGAGGAAACAGGGAAACGGCGCGTATCATGACTCGTGCTCTTTTCCCGGCGCTGGCGCGGGAAATCGCGCAAACAGAAGCATTAGTGCTTACTTTTCCCGTAGGCAAGTGGATGCGTATCGCCTATGATGCTCGTGAGCAGCATGCTGAACATTGTTCGAGGACGCCTGCCATGAAAACGAATCTTCCCGTTACGCAAAAAGAAGTTCCTTTGCCACCAGGGCGCCACATTGTTTCCCGGACGGACCTGAAAGGCATTGTCACTTATGTCAACGATACTTTCGTCGAATTGAGCGGATTCGAGCGCGGCGAACTGATCGGGCGCAACCATAACGTCGTGCGTCACCCGGACATGCCGCGCCAGGCGTTCGCCGATTTATGGGTGACGCTCAAGGCGGGCCTGCCATGGCGGGGAATCGTCAAGAACCGCTGCAAGAACGGCGACCACTATTGGGTCGATGCCCTGATCGTGCCGGTCAAGAAAAACGACGAGACCGTCGGCTACATGTCCGTGCGCACCTCGCCGGAGCGGGAGCGGATACGCCAGGCGGAACAGTTGTACAAGCAATTGAACGAAAACAAGCGCAGCCTGCCAGGCCCCGGCAAGAAACCGCCCTCGCTGCGTCTCCGGCTGGTCGGTCTCGCGGCATTGCAAGTAGTCTTGCAGATCGCTTCCATTTTCTTTGAATTACTGGGCGGAGGATGGATAGGCCATATCCTGTGCGGTGCCGGTATTTTCACTGGCATCCTGCTGATTTATTGGCAGCATCGCGCCCTGAACGGCATGGTGAACGCCACTTCCCTGATGGACCGCATCGCGCAGGGAAACCTCACCGACACCGTTCCCATGGGCCGCCGCGACGAATTGGGCGCGATGTTCAACGCCATGACCACCATGCAGGCGCACCTGAAAGTGACGCTGGCGGAAATCGACGAAGCGGCGCAGCGGATCAAGGGCAACTCCAGCCAGTTGGAAGACGCGATGGAAGCCATTCACAGGGAATCTTCCCGGCAATCCGAGTCGGTCAGCCACATCGCGGCCAATGTGGAAGAACTCAGCACTGCCGCCAAGGAGGTCGCTACCGGCGCCGACGAAACCGCCCGCTCCGTGGTGGAATCGCACGGAGAACTGGACAGCGCCGTGCAGCGCATGCACGACGGACGCCTGGCCTCGCGCCAGATGGTGGGCACCATGCAAGAGGCCAGCGGGATCGTGCGCCAGCTATCGAACTCCATCCTCCAGATCGACAAGGTTTCCGGCGGTATCCGGGAAATTTCCGCGCAGACCAACCTGCTGGCCCTGAACGCCGCGATCGAGGCTGCCCGCGCCGGCGAAGCGGGCCGCGGATTCGCCGTGGTGGCCGACGAAGTGCGCAAACTCTCCGAGCGGGCGAATGAACAGACCAACGAAATCAGCCACACCGTCGCTGAAATCCAGTCCGTGACCCAAGAAGCGCTCACGGCGATGGAACAAGTCTCCACCCAGGTCGCCGGAGCGGAACAGGCCATGGATCAATCCGACGCGGGGTTGGGGCAAGTGGCGGAAAAAGGCAAGATCATGAACGGGATGGCGCAGCACATCGCCCAGGCGGCGGCGGAAGAATCCCAGGCGACCAGCGACATCGCCGCGCACCTGACCCGCATCCTGGCCGGCATCGAAGAGAACGTGGCGTCCCTGGAAACGGTACGCCAACGCACAGTCAGTCTTTCCCACATTGCCGATGAATTACGGAACCTGCTTTCCTATTTTCACCTTTGCCAGGACTGAATCCCGTTCTTTGGGCTTTGTTTTTCCAAAAGCTTCCACGCTCAAAGGATTCCCCCGGCAAGAGAAACGAGAGCCGCCCGATCCTCCCCCCCATAAGCACTAACTTAAATATAGTAAATCAAGCCGAAAGTGGGTAAATAGCGACGTGATCGCAGCGCTGTTTCCCGTCGGCCTCGACGGCGTTTATGGCTATGTCGACCAAAAAGGCGAATGATCGCGTGCTTTCCTGTATCGATCGCCAACGTTCCTGCCCGTGCCGTACCGCATGGGGAGGGGAGGGCTTTCCATCCAGTGTGGATTTCACGCGAGTATATGTGGATGCTTTCCATCGGGTAATCGCTTCAGAGGATGGGGGACAGTCAGTTTGCGGCCGCGCCTTGGATCATGTGCCGTCCATGCGGCGGTTCCACTCTCCGAAGCGCTACGGGAACTTGCAAGGCCGTCTGGATTGCCGCGTGCCCGCGGCCCTCGCAATGACGAGGGGGAGGGGAGGGCTTTTGCTTTTGGCGAGTTCCGCCGGGAGAATGGCTCCGCGAGAGAAAATGGCGGGGATGATGGAGCACTTGCGTTTCTTTTGAATAGCGCGAGGCCGCCTCAATCC
>JAITLI010000082.1 GCA_031277975.1 Azoarcus sp. | reverse complement strand
GGGAATGGGGGAAATCCCGAAAAAGCGTACCGAGTCCATGGAGGCGTGGCTGAACGGGAAAATGGTGCTGGCGGTTCTCTTTGAAGTCCTGCTTTCCAGGCTGGACTTTTCCCCCCTCGTATCAGAGGAAATGGGAAAGGCGTAGTCTATGGAGAGAAATGTCTTTCTTCGCGTTCGTGGTGAAAAGTAACACCGTTTCTCTGAGCCAGGTCGCTCACTGTTTCAGCAGGATAAGCAAGCTGTTCTTGATCGAAAAACGTCTTGAAACAAGAAATTTGCAATTATATTGTGCTGCAATGCAATGCAATGCAATGCAATGCAATGTTAGGTTAGTGCATATGGGGCGTTCCCCGCAAAAGCCACGATACGGGAATCCCGCCTCCCTCCCTGATCCGTAGTGGCGTTCTCGCGCTGCACAGATCCTCCAACATGGACTTCGCGTCCCGCAGGAAACTCCAGGGGCCGGTATGGCGCGTGCCGATGAACTTTTCCGGCGTTATTCTTTCCTCCGGGGTCTTGATCGACGCCATCCTTGCCGGGTAAATGGACAAGACGTCTCTGCCTTTGGCGCTAGGAGATGGAAAGACCAGGTCGAGAATATGCGCCTTGCCCTCGAACATCTTGAATTCGCCGGAGATGGCCACCAGTTGCTCCGAAAGTACGAACTCGGGGACAGGCACGCCCCTAGCGTCGACGACAGTTATATACATAGCCGTCGCCGCGGAATTCCATGATCCGCACAGGCGCGTCGCCGCCCGCGCCGCCCGAGTAATAGGGGTCCGATGATATTTTTCAGACGCGCCTAACGCGGTTCATCCAGGACATCCCGGACGTGGAACGTGGGATTGCCCACGAGCGCGAGGTAGGCGGCAGCCTCCTTGTCCACGGGCTGTTTTTCCGGCGGCGGGATCGCTCCGATCAGGCCAAGGGCGACAGCATGGTGCAATTCCCGCCTTTCACTGGCCTGTTTCTCGAACAACCGGCACGGCGCCATGGCTCTATCCTGTTCCAGCCATGTGGACAGCGTCGACAACCCCGCCGCCAGCAGGAATATGGGCAGTCTCTCCGGCAAGGGAAGGGCGTCCATCGAATCAAGGATAAAGGCATACCGCGAATCCAGCCTTTCCCTGTCTTTTTTCGTGAACAACTGATACACCGAGTCACTGTCATCATGCCCGGCCCATGCGGATACCGCCAGCAGGCACGCTGCAGCATGAACATGGCCATTTCCCCGAAACGCCCGGCGAGGCGTCTTCGCTCTGTTTTGTTTCGCATATGCCGTACCACCTGATGTCCGCCTTGAAGCCCTGATCGGGCTACGGGCGCTCTTTTCGCGGGGCGTGGCAGCCTGCTCGGTGCGAAAGCGTGATCCCGGCGCAGGTCATAGCCATGGCAACTCTCCCCTGGGAAATCTCATGACCAGCAAAGCTTGCGAGGCCGCAAGCCCCAAGGCGGCAACGGGGCGTTCACTCCCTTTTTCGCGTCATGCCATGCTTTCAGGTAAACGCCGCCCGCCGCGTATGGATGCATAAGATGTACGGCTATACGGAAATTGAGGAAGAAAACAAGGTGCATGTAAAAAAATTTTGCTGCCATGATCGTTCCCGCCGCACATGAGGAGACGCGCGAGGACATCTGTTGCTCTAGAACGGATTGGTAAATGGAAGCCGCATATCCTCCGTCATGTGGCGCTCAAGCGATGGGAAAAGTGTGGATCGACATGAGCCACATCAAGTTAATTTGTTCTAAGCCGCGGAGAAGCAAGGAGGCGCGCAATATGGCGGGGTTCGCGCTGGAAAGTCTGGTGATCAGATATCCAGTTCGAGCACGACCGGCGCGTGGTCCGACGGACGCTCCAGTTTGCGCGGCGCGGGGTCGATCGCGCAGGCGCGGCAAGCTGCCCGCAACGCCTCCGGGACCAGGATATGATCGATGCGCATACCGAAATTGCGCCGGAATGCCCCCATCCGGTAATCCCACCACGAATAGCTGCCTTCGGGTTGTCCGAAAAGGCGAAAGGCGTCGATCAGCCCGAGGTCGAGAAGCGCCTGGAATGCGGCGCGCTCCGGCGGCGAGACGAGAATTTCGTCTTTCCAGCCGGGATGCGCGTCTTCCGGCGCCGGTGCGATATTGAAGTCGCCGGCGAGCGCGAGTTTCGGATAGTCGCGCATCGCGCCGCCAAGCCAGCCGGTGAGGGCGTCGAGCCAAGCGAGTTTGTAGCGATACTTGTCCGAACCTGTTGCCTGTCCATTGGGAAAGTAAGCGCACACGATCCGCACGCCTTCGATGGTCGCGGCAATGAGACGCTTTTGCTCGTCCGCGAAACCGGGAATGCCGCGCGTCACTTCGCTCGGCGCCGCCATGCAGAGAATGGCGACGCCATTGTAGGTTTTTTGCCCGGCGAAAACCGCGTGATAACCGGCTGCCCGGATTTCGGTTTCCGGAAACGCCTTGTCTTCCAGTTTCAGTTCTTGCAGGCAAAGTACGTCGGGGCGATTGGCGTCGAGCCAAGCGAGCACATGGGGCAGGCGGACTTTCAGGGAGTTGATGTTCCAGGTGGCTAGTTTCACGATTATTTATGGATATGAGGGCTCACAGACGCAAGCCTTGTTGTATGAGCTGGCGCAGCAAGGGCAGGGTGATGGGTCGTTTGTGTTCAAGCGAGGCGGTGTCGAGCGCGCCGAGGGCCGCCGCCATGCTCGGCAGGTCGCGGCGGCCATGGTTGAGCATGAAGCCCACCACGTCGTCGGCCAGCCGCAGGCCGCGCCGTGCCGCGAGCGCGTGCAGGATGGCGGTTCTTGCCGTGTCGTCGAGGGGGCGGACTTCAAAGATCAGGCTCTGGCCGATGCGGGTGCGCAAATCCTCGCGCAGCGCCGGGCCGAGTTCTCGCGGCGCGGCGGGGCCGGCGAGCAGCAGCGATTGGCCGTTGCCGCGCGCGCGGTTGAAGGCGTTGAAAAGCGCGATCTGGGCGGGGGGGGAAAGCTGTTCGATGTCGTCGATCGCCAGTAGCGCGTTTTTGTCCGCGGGCAGATTGCCGGCGGCTTCGGCGGCGGCGATGGAGAACGCCGGGCGGCCATGCTCGCGGGCGCGGGCGGCCGCTGCCTGGAGCAGATGGCTGCGCCCGCTGCCGGGCGCGCCCCACAGGTAGAAGTGCGCTCCCGGCAGGGGAGGGCGGCCCGCGGCGAAAAGCGCGATGTCCGCCAGCAGTTCGATATTGTCGCCGGGGACGAAATTCTCCAGCGTCGGCGGACGATCCGGCCCTAGGTCGAGGAGAAGCTGCTTCATGGCTGTTCTTCGCCGTCGTGCCCGGCGGCGGGGGGCGCGGAGCGTGTCGCCTCATCCGCGCCGCCGAGGTAGACGGGGCTGGCGAACCACGCCGAGGCGATTTCGCGGATGCCGACGAGTAGCGCCGCGCTGGCCGGCAGGGCGATGAGCACGCCGACGAAACCGAAAAGCTGGCCGAAAGCCATCAGGGCGAAGATCACTGCCAGCGGATGCAGCCCGATGCGCTCGCCGACAAGATAAGGGGTGAGGGCGAAACTTTCGAGCAATTGCCCGAGACCGTAGACCACGGCGACGCCGATCAATGGCTCCCAGCCGCCGCCCTGCAAGAGCGCGGTGAGCACGGCGAGCGTCAGTCCGCCCAGGAAACCGGCATAGGGAATGAAAATCAGCAGTCCCGTCAGGACGCCGACCGGCAGCGCGAAATGGATGCCAGCCAGCCATAGCCCCAGGCTGTAGTACACCGCCAGCAGCAGCATCACCGATACTTGTCCGCGGCAGAACTGCGCCAGCACGCGGTCGATTTCGCCGACGAGGCGCAGGGTGCGCGGCAGCCATGGGCGCGGCAGCGCATGCGTCAGTCCGGCGATGAGGCGCGGCCATTCTTGCAACAGATAGAAGGTCACGATCGGAATCAGGAGCAGGTTGACGAGCACCCCGGCAATCGCCATGCCGCTCTGGCCGGCGTGCGCGAGCAGCGCCGGGAGTAAATCCTGCGCGCTGTCCTGGAATTGCCGGAGCCATGCGCTGATCTGGCTGGCGTCGAGGCGCAATTCCATATCGAAACGTTCGGCCAAGAAAGGGCTGGCGCGCTGGTTGAACAGGCCGATCAATTCCGGCAGGCGCTGCGCCAGCATCAGCGCTTCGCGGTAGAGCACCGGCAGGAGGATGAGCGCGAGCGCGACGAGCGCGAGGCCCAGCGCGGCGATCACCAGCATGACCGCCGCCGGGCGCGGCAAGCGGCGGCGCGTCAGGGCGTTGACCGCCGGGTCGCACAGATAAGCGAACACGGCGGCGACCGCGAAAGGCGTGAGAATGGGGGAAAGCAGCCAGAGCAGTCCGGCCAGCGCGAGCGCGAACGCGGCCCAAGCGGCGGTGTGCGGGTGGGGAAGGTGGGAAACAAACATTTCAAGTAGAATCTCCAGTTTAGGCGAAAATCGTCAGTTTCGGGGTAGCGCGGATCGCGCCCGCAAAAGCCCCCCAATGTAGCCAGTTGACGGCGCGGCCTCAAGCGCTATCTTCCATTTTCGATTTACCCGAGGAACAGCCTTGAGCGCCCAACAACCTTCCCAATCTTCGCAATCTTCGTTTTCCTACCGCGACGCGGGCGTCGATATCGAAGCGGGCGACGCGCTGGTCGAACGCATCAAACCTTTTGCCCGTAAGACGATGCGTCCCGAAGTGCTGGGCGGCATCGGCGGCTTCGGCGCGCTGTTCGGCGTGCCGGGCAAATACCGCGAGCCGGTGCTCGTCTCCGGCACCGATGGCGTCGGCACCAAACTCAGGCTCGCCTTCGCGCTGGGCCGGCACGACACTGTGGGGCAGGATCTCGTGGCGATGAGCGTCAACGACATCCTGGCGCAGGGCGCCGAGCCGTTGTTTTTCCTCGACTATTTCGCCTGCGGCAAGCTCGATGTCGACACGGCGGCCACAGTGGTGCGGGGCATCGCGCGCGGTTGCGAACTCGCGGGCTGCGCGCTGATCGGCGGAGAAACCGCCGAGATGCCGGACATGTATCCGGACGGAGAATACGATCTTGCCGGTTTCGCCGTCGGCGCGGTGGAAAAGAGCGCAATCATCGACGGAGCGAACATCGCCGCGGGTGACATCGTTCTGGGCTTGGCCTCCAGCGGCGCGCACTCCAACGGCTACTCGTTGATCCGCAAGATCATCGCCGCGACCGCTCCCGACCTTGCCGCCGATTTCCATGGCCGCCCCCTGCGCGACGTATTGCTGGCGCCGACCCGCATTTACGTCAAGCCCCTGCTTGCGGTGTTCCGTGAATTGCCCGGCGCGGTGAAGGGGCTTGCCCACATCACTGGCGGCGGTCTCACCGGCAACGTGCCGCGCATCCTCGGTGATGGCCTCGTTGCGCGCATCGACGCCGCGAGCTGGCCGCTGCCGCCGCTTTTCCAGTGGCTGCGGCAGGCGGGGCAAGTCGAACAAGATGAAATGCACCGCGTCTTCAATTGCGGCATCGGCATGGTCGTGGTGGCGTCCGCCGCCGATGCCGACGCCGTCGCGGCCCGCCTTGCTGCCGCGGGCGAGACCGTCTACCGCATTGGCCGCATCGACCGGCGCGAGGAAAGCGAAGCCCGTGCCATCGTGGCTTGACGCGCGGCGTCAGCGCGCGGCCGCGGACGCCTCCTTCCCGAATCGCTCGCGCGCCTCGGCGTAGGAAAGGCGCAGGGGCTGCCCCTTGCTGCGGCGGCGATTGACCATGCGGATGGACATCGCTTCCAGCCAGATCCAGTACATCTCGCGCATTTCAAGGGAAAGCTCGCTTTCTTCCAAGACGGCATGGAGCTTTTCCAGCCATATTTCGCGGGCGCGCTCATCAATCTCAAAAGGGAAATGGCGGCTGCGGATGCAGACATTGTTTCCTTCCGTCGCGCTATAGGCGGCGGGGCCGCCACAGGCTTCAACGAAAAATTTGGCGATGATCCGCATCCGCTCGGCGAAAACCGCATCGTCGGCGGCGAAAAGATGACCGATTTCCGCATCCGCGCGCAACAGCCCATGGTGCCGCCAAACCAGCGCGCGCAGCCTTTCCTCGCCGATTTCCGCAAAAAACGCGCGCGTCGGAAAGCGTACCTCCGGATATTCCAGATCATGGCTGGCGGGAACCCTGTGTTCCGAATGGAACTCGCCAGTACGATTGCATGCACAATGGTGATGTTGGCGGTGTTTTTCGTGTTTCTCTTCGACAGTCTGGCACATGGCGTCTCCTTCCAGAAAGAATTGACGTTGCCCCGCCCGGACTATACTACGTGT
>JAITLI010000049.1 GCA_031277975.1 Azoarcus sp. | reverse complement strand
GTGCCCATGACGCGATCCGGGAGGGGAAGCGGCCATTTCGCGCTGCAATTCTACGATCATGACTGGTATTTCCGCTTTGCCTATCAAGATGGCGAGCGCGGCGGTGTCGGCGCGGCGTGCGAATACCTCAGCGGCGGGCCGGAAGAAGAGCGGCAATATATCGCCGATGCGCCCTGGAAGTGGAACATGGGTTTCGACGGTTATGACAAATTCCTGCTCCAGGCGGGGTTCGAGAAAAAGCAGGCGCTGCGCGACAGCGCCGGCAGGCTTCTCGTGCAGCGCTATGGCCGCGGCAGCGTGGGCGTGGTCATCGCGGTGCGCTGGGAACGGTTGGAAGAGAGCGCGCCAACGGACGAGAGGCGGCGCGCCTGCATGAAATCCATCCGCCTCGAACTGGACTCCGCAATAAAGTCTTGATGCGGAAGCGCATCGGCTGGGCGGCGAAGCACGGGCGGCGCGGGGCAGGTCATTTCTGATCCGATTATTTTGCAGGATTGAAGGAGCGCGATGATGGCGGAAGAAGCCACGACGCAGGAACGGACATGGGGCGAAGCGTTCTCCGATACGGGCGTGCAGCTCGCGGAAGGGGTCAATACCGTGCTGGGCGCGGTGCCGAACCTGCTGTCGCCCTCGGGGAGCATTGCCGCGTTTTTCAACGACAACGCCGATCATTGGCGCGAGCAGCAATCGGATGCGCTCAAGGAGAAAATCGCCCGCGCCGACGCGGCCATCAGCCAGGC
The DNA here is from genome assembly GCA_031277975.1 of Azoarcus sp. Classification (GTDB taxonomy): domain Bacteria; phylum Pseudomonadota; class Gammaproteobacteria; order Burkholderiales; family Rhodocyclaceae; genus WRNU01. The sequence continues at coordinate 12,159 of JAITLI010000049.1, read as the reverse complement.
GGGCAAGGACGGGCTGAAGAGCGAGATCGGCGAGGCGGCCCGGCAGTACTTCAGCGATCCGGCGCTGGCCATGCGCTTCGTCACGACCAACCTGCCGAGCCTGGTTCCCGGCGTCGGCGCGGCCAAGGTGGCGCAGGCGGCGACGCTTGCCCGGGGCGCGACGGCGGCGCGCGCCGCGGCGGTTGCCGTGGGGGCGGCGGGGGCGAGCAACGCGGTGCTCAACGCGGGCGGGGCGCGGGGCGACGCCTACCTGGACCTCAAGAATACCCTGATGGCGCAGGGGCTGTCCGCCGGGCAGGCCGAAGAGCAGGCGCTGAAGGACTCGCGGATCGCGGCGGGCATCGGAGGGATCACGGGCTTTCTGAGCGGGAAGACGGGGCTGGAAAAGGCGGTGGTCGAACAGATGGTCAAGGGCCGCGTCGTCCAGGCGGGGCTGATGGCGGCGGCCAAGGAGTTTCTGGGCGAGCAGGCGGAGGAAGTCCTGCCGCAGATCGGCGCCAATCTCAAGGCGAGGCAATACGATGGCCGCAGTGCCACGCAAGACGTGGGCAAGACGATGGTCGCGACGGCGATCGGCGCGGGGCCGGGCACGGCGATGGCCGGCGGGGTGACGGCGGGGCGGAGCGGACGGCGGGAAACCGGGGCGGGGCAACACGGCGCGCTCCAGAAAATCCTCGACCAGTTTTACAGCCAATCGGAGGCAACGCCCGCGCAGAAAGCGCAACTGCGCGCGACGCTCGCCCAGGATGGCGGGCTGTTGCAGCGTCTCGACGAGGATGCGACGGCAGGGCGTCTCAAGGGGTTTGCGCTCTCTGACGGGACAACGCCGAACCTGGCAGGGGCCTACGACATGACCACGGGGGTGGTCACGCTGCCGGCGGGCGATTTCCGTTCCGATGGCGCGGCGCCGAAGGCCGGTCTCGTGTCCAGCCTGCGCGTGCAGGACATGATGATGCGTTTTGCCTTTCCTGGAGAACATGCGAACAGCTTGGGATCGACGCCGAAGGAAGCCGTGGACAACCTGCAATCGGCGATCAATGGTTCGCCGCATCTTGCCGGACAGGTCAGGGAGGCGGTCACGCCGGCGGCGGGGGAAAAGCAGGCGGTGCTGGAGTCGCTGGCGCTGCTGAGGAGCATCCATGCCGGCGGAGAATACGACTCCGGGACAAGGACGATCAGCCTGCCGCTGAGCAGTATCGCGCCCGCGAGCGACCCAGAGAGGCAGCAAAAGAATGAGCGGAATCTGGCGTTCGTGCTGGGGTACGAGGTCCAGCACGCCCTCAACCGCCGGGTCATGGGGGACTATGCCAACGCGTTCTCCGCGCAGGTAAGGGAGATTGCCGCCGGCAACAACCCGGCCCCTGACTACACCGAAACCGTGGGCGCCTATCTCCGGGCGGTGCGCGAGGACGAGGCGCGCGCCCAGATCGGTGGCTACAATGCATTGTTCAGCCGGGAAAAACAGGTCAATCCCGGAGCGAATCTGGATTACATGGCGCGCATGGAAGAACTCGCCCGCCAGAGCCGGACGGAAACGGCAGGCACCACGGTGGATTTGTTTTACAGCACGAAAACGCCGGACGAAACATTCATCGAACGTCTGCGTGGACTGGCCAGGGCCGCCGGGGTGGCGCTGCACCTGATCGCCAGCGAACGCGGCGGCAAGCTCGACGCCGCGCGTCTGTGCGAGGAAGCGCCGGGATGGCGGGACGCTTCGTTATGGTTCTGCGGTCCGGCGGGATTCGGCCAGGCCTTGCGGCACGGTCTGGTCAGGCGCGGCTTCAGTGTCGGCGATTTCCATCAAGAGTTGTTCGACATGCGCTGAAGCGGCGAGCCGATGGCAAACCGCATCAACGATCCGCGCTTTCCGGATTCTCCCGCAATCGCCGGATGCGCTCGCCGGTACCGGGGTGCGAAGAGAGCCAATCCAAGTGTTTTTCAATGCCGTCTTCGTCTTCATCGTCGCTGGCGGTGTTCCCGGAGCCGTTCTTTTCTCCGGTTTTGTCCGCCGTCTCTGTCCCGCTGCTTCTGGATGCCGTCCCGCGTTGCCTCGCTTGGTGGAAACGGTCCAGCTTTTCCAGCGCGTTGGCGAGCAGGGCGGGGGATTTACCTTGGCGGCGGAGCAGGATGGCCGCGTAGTCGTCGGCTTCGCGCTCCATGTCGCGCGAATAGCCTGAATTGAGCAGCGCGGTGCTGACGGCGACGGCGGCATAGGAGATGTCGCCGAGCCAGGCGGCGGCGACGGCGGCGATCACCGAGGACTGGATGAGCTGGCGGGCGCCGTGACGTTTGCTGAGGTGGCCCAGTTCATGGGCAAGGATGGCGAAAATTTCCTCATCGTCGTCGTGCAGCCGCACCAGTTCGTCGAACAGCACGATTTGTCCGCCGGGGAACGCGAAAGCATTGGGGCCGATCCGGGGCGCGGCGCGGAAGTTGAGGGAAAGCCGGTCGCCGAAAGGCGCGAGGTCGGGGTCGGCGGCGGCCAGCGCCTGGAAACCTTTCAATAATTTCCGCCGCCGCTCTTCCGGCAAGGTGGAAGGCTTGAACAGGGAGCCATCCAGTTGCGCCAGGGCCGTCTCGGAGATCGAGTGCATGGCGCTGACCGGCACGTGCGGAGCGATGACTTTCGCGCCCCACGGCAATCCCCAGAAATAGCACGCGGCCAGGGTCAGGAAGATCGCGCCCAGGCAGATGAGCGCCCAGCGCCAGCGGCCTTGCAGGCGCACGGCGACCGGGTTGCGATAGCCGAGCGCCGCGAGCAGCGCGTCGAGTTCAGGGCCTTGCCCGGCCTCGCAGAACGCGTCGCCGCCCGCGAAACGCAGGGTGCGCGGCGCGCTTCCCTGCGGCTCGGAGACGCGGATGTCCGCGACAGGGATGATGCGCATGCCATCCGGGCTGTCGAGCAGCAGGCAACCCTCGCCCGCCGCCAGGCTCACGGAATGGCGGCGCGAACTGCGTCCGTCGAAATAATGGGCGTCCAGGGTCATGTCTTTACATCACAGGGAGATGTCGAAATCGAAAATATCGGCGAGCTCCTCGCCGATCGCACTTTGCTCCTTGGCGGCGCCAGCGGCGAAATCATCGAAATCGCCGGCAGTGAGCACGGCGGTATGGCTGGCGCGATAGCGGGCAAGCCTGACTTTGGCCCACGGCCAGTAAAGACCGAGGGTGAGGAACATGAACAGGCCATTGCTGGCGGCAACCCCGCAAATGCCCCAGAACGTTTGATCCCCCTTGAAAGCATGCGCGTCCAGCCGGGTATTGTTCCAGACCAGATTGGAGGTGAGCGCCGCGAAATAGGCTTGTTGTACCGAGACGACCATTATGTAGATCAGGGCAACGATTACTCCAATGGCGATTCTTCCAGTATGCCCGGGGGCGCCTGTCATCGTAAATCCCTGTGCGGCCATGAATCCGATGAACCCGAACACAAGTATCAGTACCAAGGCAATGAGCGCGGGGGCCAGCACAAAAGCGCGTAGAAAAATTCCGTAAAAAGACCGGAGTTTGAGGTGACTCTCGAAACGGGAGGCGCCAAAGGCGAGATGGTCGAACTGGAAGCGTTTGAAACGGTGCAGGAGCATGGGCGTCAGCAAAAGTATCAGGAAAAAGATGCCGCCCATCATCAAGGACATTTCCCCTGGACGGATTCTCCCTTCGGTGGCCATCACGCCGACATAGGCCATCGCCCAGCCAAGGAAGATCAGCGCGATGAAAGGAGCGAGATATGTCTTGCATAAACCCTTGTAGGTGCCGTGAAAATCGAAATGCAGGCCGCGAAACGAAGTATTGCGGCTGCGGAAGATGAAAGAGCGGATCATCATCCAGGGAATGAACGGCGAGAGCGCGAGCAGTACCGGATAATAAAAGGCATGTGCCGTATTATCGACCAGCCACAGACCGGCAACGAACGCAACGGCGATGACGCGCCCCTTGAGGATGGATTTCGGGTTGCCGTGGTAATCGAAACCGCTGCCATCGAGCAATGTGTTGCGATGGAAATACTGCTCGCGCCGCACCTTGGCCCATGCCGAATAAATTCCGAGGGTCAGGACGCCGAGCAATAGATTGACGATCCATATACGGAAATACTCGCCGCCCGAGCCGGTGAATTGCAGGCGATACACAACGGTTTCCCCCGCCTCTTTCCCGGTCTTTTCATGCACGCCGCGCTTTTTTTCCAATTCCTCTTCCGCAATGGGCCTGGCTTCGTCGCTGAACATGTCGACATCCAGCCGCCGGGCGATTTCTTCCTCCTCCATCACGGAAATATTTTTCCTCAATACATCCGCGTCATTCATCGAATATCCTTCCCATGATATGGAGCGCATCCGGGGCGGAACGCCCGGAACACCCGGAACGAAAATGCTTGCCGGCGATTTCCTTGCCGCCGCGCCGCGCTTCTCTTTCTTGCGCAACGCCGACGATGCGTCCATTGATTCTACCAGCGGCGGATACAGCGGTATATTCGCCGCGAAGAACGCCCGCCGCGCCCTGACCCGAACTCGAACTCGAACCTCCTCCCCCGGAAATCCCCCGTCCGCCGCTGCGCCCCGCACGGTCGAGCCTCTTTGTCGCGGACGCCGGAACACGCCGCCCGTCTTGTATTTGAGCGCGAGGGCAATAAGATGGGCGCTTCAACGCAATATATACTGATGCGAGTCAAAACCGGAATCCGTTTTCAAACCCGTTTTTCCACGACAGGTGATTCATGTTCTGCACATCCTGCGGGGCCAATCTGGGAACACGCTCCCTCAAGTTCTGTCTGCAATGCGGCGCGCCGCTCAAGCCGCGCGCCGATGTCCCCGCAGCGGCGGCGGAGGCCGGGCCGTCCGCCGGCGCATCCCGGAAAATGGGTGCGCCGGTCGAGCCGGGCCTGTCATCCGCCCCGTTGACATGGGATACCGCCGATTTCCTGGACGTGCTGCGCATCCCCGGAACCGGAACAGGGGAGGGCGATACCTGGGAAGACAGGTACGCCAGCGTATCCGCGCCGCCACCCGCTCCCCGGGATACGGGCATCGGCTCCGTAGCGGCGGTCTGTATCGTCTGCGCCGTCCTGGCTGCGGCGGCGGGAGGCGCGTGGTGGTTTTTCAGCCAGCCGGAAACGTCGAATAGCGGCTCCAGGGAAACTTCGACGGCGACCGCCGCCACACCGCCACATGATCCGGCCACCGAAAACGGCAACGACGCCTTGGCGCTTTCCACGGAAACGGACGGCGGGCAGGCCGAAACCACACAGCCGCCCCGGACCGGGGCGACAACAGAGCCGTCATCGGTGGCGATGATCGAGAATTTGCCGGAAATCCAGCGCGCCGGGGGACACAACAACCCGAACATCCAGCCCATCGCCGGCACGGCTCCGCATTCCGGCTCGTCATCCACCTCCCCTAAACAAACGGAAAGCGCCACCTCTCTTCCTCCTTTGCGCTCCGCTTCCAGGCAAACCGGCTTTCCTCCCGGGCAATCCGTGGCGCCTTCCATACAATCCGGGCAACTCGAAATCTCCGGACAATCCGGCGCCATCGCACAGCCCGAAATTTCCGAACCACCCGCGCACACGGAATCGCGCCGGGAGCCGCCAACAAGAATCGCGACAACGCAGCGGCGCCTTCCAGAACCGCCCTGGCTCGACCAGATGCGCGAGGATCTGAAAAACTGCGCGGACTTCTGGTGCCGGGAAAACGTGCGCAGGGCGCGTTGCAAGGGCCGCTGGAAAAACCTGCCCGAATGCAAAAGCGCGGCGCTCTGAATTTCCGGCAAAAGCCGGGCAGCGGCGGCGCGCGCCAGTTGCCGCCCGGAACGTGCCGCCGCGAAAGGCGGCTTTCCAGACCAGAATCCATTTCACGACAAATCCTTGATCGCGGGAGATACAAATGAATCAAGACCAGGCGGGGCAGGGCGTCCGTTACGGAGACCTGCTGCGGATCACCGAAGCGCTGCGCAACGAAAAAGCCCTGTTCATTCTTCTCGTCACCGGCCTGCTGACGGGCGCGCTGGCGTTCATGGGTTCCATGCTCGCCACGCCCGGCTCATCCTTCCTGACGGCGGCCTTGCTGATCTTCCTGGCCTTGCTGATATTTCCCGTGGGCGGCTCCGCCGCCGGACTGCTGCTCATGGATCAAGCGCGCGGGCAGGAACCGCGCGACTTGCACAGGGCCGTGATCGGCGGCATTTTCGCCGCCCTGCGCATTTTCACGGTCTCCCTGGCCGGCATCGCGGTCGTGATGATTTTCTACATCCTGCTCAGCCTGCTGCTTTTCCTGTGCAAAATCCCGGCGGCGGGGCCGGTGCTCCATGCCGTGCTTTTCCCCATTCTGGTCGTGCTGGCCGGCCTGCTGCTTTTCAGCCTCTACGTGGCCCTGTCGATGGCAGGCCCCGCCATCTGGAGCGGCGCAACCATCGCCAGCGCGCTCGCCATGCTCTGGCGCATCGCCACCAGCCGCATCGCGGAACTGCTGGCCAGCCTGTTCCTGCTCATGTTGCTGATCTGGCTGGCCAGCTCCGTCGTAGGCGGCATCATCCTGTCCGGCTATTACATCGTGCTGAACGCATCGACATCCATCCTGGGCGGCTCGCCGCTCGACGCGGTCAACCTCGCCGTTCTTTCCGGCAACGGTCCGCACGCGCTGGCGGTCAGGTTCGGCACCATGACCGTACTGGTGCTGGTGTGCACCGTCCTGCTGGCCATGACCATGATGGGGTTGAACCTGATCTACCTGCGCGTGACCGAAGACCCGGAGACCCGCCGCGCCCGCGCCCAGGCGCAAGCGGGAGCGCACTGGCGGAAAATAGAACCGACCATCCAGCCCGGCGCGGAACCGGTGATCCCGCCCGCCGCGACGAGCGGCTCCGCTGGCGAAGCCCCGGACATCCTGGCGTCGATCATCGCGGCGGCAGCGTCTTCACCCGCGATTCCCGCGCCCGGGCCAACCCCCACGCCCGCCGAACCCGCCCACGCTCCCGAAACCCCGCCGTCACTCTGCCCCCATTGCCGGGCGCTCCTCCAGCCCGGCGGCCATTTCTGCGGCGAATGCGGCGCCAAAGTCTCAAGCTGAAGGACGGAGTGGGAGGCTGCGCGCCTCGTACCGACGGAGCGGCGCGCCGCCGAAGTCCGCCGTCCGGAGACCGCGCCCTGTATTCAGGCGGATACGCCCCGTATTCAGGCAGATACGCCCCGTATTCGGGCAGATACGCCCCGTATTCGGGCAGATACGCTCCGTATTCGGGCAGATACGCTCCGTATTCGGGCAGATACGCTCCGTGTTCGGGCAGATACGCTCCGTATTCGGGCAGATACGCCCCGTATTCGGGCAGATACGCCCCGTATTCGGGCAGATACGCCCCGTGTTCGGTTTGCGGCGCTTCGCGCCGTTCGGGACGAAACCCTCTCCCGCAAGCGGGCGAGGGGAATTCTTTGGCGGGACAACTGGATTGCCGCGGCTGCGCGCCTCGCAATGGCGCGGCGGGGGAGGCTTCGCACATCACCGCTTGCGCACGGCGCCGATGGTTTGTTCGTCCTTCAGATCGAACCCGATCCTGTCGCCGACCTCCAGCCCTTGCAGCAGGGCGGGGTCGACGACGGTGAAGGGCATGGTCATGGCGGGCCACTGGAGTTGGGCGATGGGATCGTGGGCGAGGGTGAGGCGCTGTTTTTCGCGGTCGATTTTCTTGACGATGCCCTGGCCGCTGGCAAGGGGGGCGGTTTGCGCCCTGGCGGGTGCGTGGCTGGCATGATCGTGGCCGGGCTGCGCCAGAGCGGGGGGCGCGAGGAGGAGGAGGGCGAGCGCGGCGAGGCTGGCGGCGAGGCGGCTGGGATGGCGGGTTTCAGTGTGCTTGCGGTTTTGCGGGTTCATGGCGGATGCCTTCGGTGGGTGAAAGGGGCGTTGGGACAAGGCGCTTCGCTTCCCGGCGGCGCAGGAGGAGATAGAGCGCGGGGATGACGAAGAGGGAAAGGAGCGGCGCGGAGATCATGCCGCCGATCATGGGGGCGGCGATGCGGCGCATGACCTCCGAGCCGGCGCCTTCGCCCAGGAAGATGGGGAGCAGCCCGGCGACGATGACGGCCACCGTCATGGCCTTGGGGCGGACGCGCTGCACGGCGCCTTCGCGGATGGCGGCCAGCAGCAGGGCGTCGCGCTCGGGCCGGGTCTGCCAGTCGGGCGTCCTGGCCAGGGCTTCCTTGAGGTAGAGGAGCATGACGACGCCGAATTCCGCCGCGACGCCGGCGAGCGCGATGAAGCCGACGCCGACGGCCACCGAGAAGTGGTAATCCATCAGGTAGAGGAACCAGACGCCGCCCGCGAGCGAGAGCGGCAGGCTGGCCATGATGAGGAGTGCCTCGTCGATGCGCGAGAAGGTGAAGTAGAGCAGCAGGAAAATGATGAGCAGCGTGAGCGGCGCGACTTGCGCGATACGGGCGCGGGCGCGCTCGAGGGACTCGAACTGGCCGGAGAAGGCGATGGCGACGCCGGGCGGCAGGCTGACCTCCCGGGCGACGGCGGCCTGGAGGTCGCGCACGACGCTGGCGAGGTCGCGCCCGCGCGCGTCGACATAGACCCAGGCGGCGAGCCGCCCGTTTTCGCTTTTCAGCATCGGCGGGCCGTCGGCGATGGAGAGCGTGGCGAGCGTCTCCAGGGTGACGAGTTCGCCTTTGGGGGTGACGATAGGCAGGCGCTTCAGGGCGTCGAGGGAATCGCGCCATTCGCGCGGGTAGCGCAGGTTGATGGGGTAGCGCGCCAGACCCTCGATGGTTTCGCCGATGTTCATGCCGCCGACCAGGCGCGCGACGGCGCCCTGCACGTCGGCGATGTTCATGCCGTAGCGCCCGGCGGCCTCGCGGCGGATGTCGATGTCGATGTAACGCCCGCCGGTGAGGCGTTCGGCCAGCGCCGAGGCGACGCCGGGGACGCGCCGGGCGGCTTCTTCGATGGCAATGGCCGTCTTTTCGATGGCGGCCAGATCCGCCCCGGCCACCTTGATGCCGATGGGGCTTTTGATGCCGGTGGCGAGCATGTCGATGCGATTGCGGATGGGCGGAATCCACAGGTTGGCGAGGCCGGGGATTCGCACGGCGTCGTCGAGCGCCTGGACGACGCCTTCCGGGGTCATGCCGGGCCGCCATTGCCCGCGCGGTTTCAACTGGATGACGGTCTCGAACATCTCCAGCGGCGCGGGGTCGGTGGCGGTCTCTGCCCGGCCCGCCTTGCCGAAGACGCGCGCGACTTCCGGGACGGTCTTGATGAGGCGGTCGGTCTGTTGCAGCAGTTCGGCGGCCTTGCCTGCGGAGAGTCCCGGCAGCGCCGTCGGCATGTAGAGGAGGTCGCCCTCGTCGATGGCGGGCAGGAATTCGCCGCCCAGCCGCGCGGCGGGCCACAGCGCGGCGAGAAAGACGAGCGCGGCGATGGCGAGGGTCGTCTTCGGATGGGCGAGCGCCGCGTCGAGCCAGCCGGAATAGGCGCGAATGAGCAGGCGGGAGAGGGGGTTCTTTTCTTCCGGCGGGATGCGGCCGCGTATCCAGTAGCCCATCAAGACCGGGATGAGGGTGACGGAAAGCGCGGCGGCCGCCGCCATGGCGAAGGTCTTGGTGTAGGCCAGCGGCGAGAAGAGCCGCCCTTCCTGCGACTCCAGCGCGAAGACGGGAATGAAGGAAAGGGTAATGATGAGCAGGCTGAAGAAGAGCGCCGGCCCCACGGCGGCGGCGGCCTCGCCGATGACGCGCCAGCGCGCCTCCCCGGTGAGCGCCGCGCCGGGGTGGGCGTCCTGCCAGGCTTCCAGGCGCTTGTGGGCGTTCTCGATCATGACGATGGCGGCGTCGACCATCGCGCCGACGGCGATGGCGATGCCGCCCAGCGACATCATGTTGGCGGAAACGCCGTCCGCGCCCTGGTAGCGCATGACGATGAAAGCCGCCAGCACCCCCAGCGGCAGCGAGATGATCGCCACCAGCGCCGAGCGCAGATGCCACAGGAAGAGGGCGCAGACGAGGGTGACGGCGAGGAACTCTTCCAGCAGCTTGCGGGCGAGGTTCTCCACCGTGGCCTCGATCAGCGCGCCGCGGTCGTAAGTGGGGACGATCTCCACGCCTTCCGGCAGACTTTTTTGCAGGCGGGCGAGGCGCGCCTTGATCTCGTCGATGGCCGCGAGGGCGTTCTTGCCACTGCGCAGGATCACCACCGCGCCCGCGACTTCGCCCTCGCCGTCCAGTTCCGCGATGCCGCGGCGCATCTCCGGCCCCGTCTGGACGCGGGCGACATCGCCCAGGCGCACGGCGACGCCGGAGGCGTCCGTCTTCAGCGGGATGGCGCGGAAGTCGGCGAGGCTTTGCAGGTAGCCGCTGGCGCGCACCATGTATTCCGCTTCCCCCAGTTCCAGCGCCGCGCCGCCGGTTTCCTGGTTGCTCCTGGCGACGGCCATCTCGATGTCGGCGTGGGTGAGGCCGAAAGCCGCCAGCCTCACCGGATCGGGCGTGATCTGGTATTGCTTGACCATGCCGCCGATGCTGGCGACCTCGGCCACATTCGGGACGGTCTTCAATTCGTACCGCAGGAACCAGTCCTGCAAGGCGCGCAAGTCCGCCAGGCTGTGGCGGCCCGTCCGGTCGATCAGCGCGTACTCATAAATCCAGCCCACGCCGGAAGCGTCCGGCCCCAGCGCGGGCGTCACCCCCGCCGGAAGCTGCCCCGCCGCCTGGCTGAGATATTCCAGCACCCGCGCGCGCGCCCAGTAAAGATCGGTGGCGTCGTCGAAGAGCACATAAACGAAGGAGACGCCGAAGAACGAAAACCCGCGCACCGTTTTCACCCCCGGCGCCGACAGCATGGTGGCGGAGAGCGGATAAGTGACCTGTTCCTCGACGATCTTCGGCGCCTGCCCCGGAAACGGCGTGCGCAGGATGACTTGCACGTCGGAGAGATCCGGCAGGGCGTCCAACGGCAACGAACGCGCCGCCCACACGCCCCACGCGGCCAGCGCGAACGCGGCGAGCAGCACGAGTGGACGGTGGCGGATGGCGGCGAAAATGAGACGGGCGATCATGATTTCAGAGAACAGTCAGTTTGCGGCTTCGCCGGATGGAACGAATTGGATTGCCACGGCGCTTCGCGCCTCGCAATGACGAGGTGGAGGGGATGGCACAGTGGCAAGCGCCCCTCTGACGAGTGTGGATTTCCGGGTGCGGAAGCCCTGCTGTTTTCTCGAGAAGGACATGGAACCCGGAAGGGCGAAGGTCGCTGTCCGTGCTTTATTGCTCCACATCCACCAGAAACCGGCAATAACGCTGTTCAATCAACACTATCGAACCTCGGGAATCTGGCTTGCTCGGAAGGTCAAAGACGCGCGCCCTGATATAAGGCAAATCGACCATACCGTAAGGATACCAGTCAAAGAAGTCGAAAAACTCAAAAACAGTACGCCCCGTTATCGACAACGCAATAGGCATGCCCCACCGAGTGTTTCCTTCATCATCAACCTTCCCTAATTGCAGCGGCAACTCTCGAGTTTCCTTGATCGGTTCTACGACGAGCCACGGTAGCGGCCTCTGTCTATACTCGCTTGCACGCTCAGACAATCCTACTGCCGCAAGAACAATGCCTCGCAATAAACCTCGCTCAACTTCCTCAAACGCCATTTGTATTTGCGGAGACATGGGTGAATCACATTGGACAAAGTACGTATTCCACGCATGGCGAACTGCCTCTTTGAACAACAGCATTTTATCTGTGATGTCTTGCATCGTTCAGCGCCTCAGTTACCTTGGAGCCCCCTGCTCGGGCGATCCGGATAGCAAACGCAAGTATCAAGATTCTGATTGTAACGGATCTCGTGCCAATAGCCATTCGAGTGACCGTGACCGGGACGATTGACCCACCAACGTTTTCCCTCCGGGCACGGATTGCACTTGCCATTACAATCTCGCCCAGGATTTACAATCGGCAGTCGATACGGATCGTTATTTCCACGAGACGACCATACCCAAGGCCAAGACCAAGACCCAGAACTCCCGCCACCACTGAAGGCACCTGATAAACCACCATCTGCTCCGCCGCCTCCTGATGGCGGGTGCTGGGAGCCATACCATATACCTCCTATAATAAAACCAACAATGATGGGAACAACAGGAATCGCAATCTCACCCGTCGGGTCAACATAGCTGACCGG
>JAITLI010000042.1 GCA_031277975.1 Azoarcus sp. | reverse complement strand
CAGATTGCCACGGGCCTGCGGCCCTCGCAATGACGAAGACAGGGGCGTCATTGCGAGGCGCGCAGCGCCGTGGCAATCCATGCAACGTGGGAAAGTCGAAAATCGATGCCCATCGTTTTAAAAATCGTTGCCCATCGTTTTAGAAATCGATGCCCATCGTTTTGGAAATCGATGCCCATCGTTTTTGAAATCGTTGCCCATCGTTTTTCCACGGCCTCACACCCACCGCGCCGCCTGCTTGTCTTTCCCCCCCCCTGCGACGCCCTTTCCTTCTCGCGGGGGTGAGGGGGATTTTCCGCGAAGGCGCAGGCCCGCGCGCCCGGTTCCCGCTATCATCTGGCTCTCGTCTTGACTTCCTGGGGGCTGTGACATGCAATCCGCGCGCGTTCGTCTTTTCACATGGATCGCCCTGGGGGCGTTGTGTCTGTGCGCCGCCTGGGCGCGGGCCGACCCGGATCCGGCTCGCCGCGAGGCGGTGGGGCGGGCGATTGAAGAAGTGCGGCCCGCCGTGACCGGGTGCGAGCAGGCGGCGAAGCGGGCGGAGGAAGATGAGGCGCGGCAGAGGGCGGAATTCGAGTGGGTCATCGAGCCGCGTTTTGACAGGGTATGGGACTTCGCCGCCGATGGTCTGGCGCGGGTCAGGGTGAATGGCAAAGGGCAAGGTAGTCATCGCGCCGCGTTTTGACGAGGCAGAGGACTTCGCCGCCAATGGTCTGGCGCCGGTCAGGGTGAATGGCAAGTGGGGCTACATCCGCGCCCGCCGCTACTCTTGATTCCTGATTTCTGATGTCGTCAGCCATGCAGCGCGGCGGCGTCCACGACCGCGAGCGCGGTGATGTTGACCAGGCGGCGCACGGTGGCCGAGGGGGTGAGGATGTGTACGGGGCGGGCGGGGCCGAGGAGGATGGGGCCGACGGAGACGCCGTCGCAGTTGGCCGCCTTGAGCAGGTTGAGGGAGATGTTGGCCGCGTCGAGGTTGGGCATGACCAGGAGGTTGGCTTCGCCTTTCAGGGTCGAGTCGGGGTGCAGTTTGTTGCGCGTTTCGGGGGAGAGGGCTGCGTCGGCGAACATTTCGCCGTCGCATTCGAGCGCGGGCGCGGTGCGCCGCAGGATTTCGCTGGCGGCGCGCATTTTGCGGGCCGAGGCCGATTGCGAGGAGCCGAAATTGGAGTGCGACAGGAGCGCGACCCGTGGTTCGTGGCCGAAGCTGCGCAGCTCGGAGGCGGCCATCAGGGCGATTTCGGCGATGTCTTCGGCATCGGGGGTTTCGTTGACTTGCGTGTCGACGATGGCAAGTACGCGGCGGGGGAGCATGAGCAGGTTCATGGCCGCGAACAGGCTGGCGCCGGGGCGCAGGCCGATGACGTCGCGCACGTGCTGGAGGTGGTATTCGTATGAGCCGAAGGTGCCGCAGACGAGTGCGTTGGCGTGGCCCAGGCGCAGCAGGAGGGCGCCGAGGAGGGTGCTGTCGCGGCGGACGCGCACTTTGGCCAGGTCGGGGGTGACGCCGTTGCGCGACATGAGGTTGTAGTATTCGCGCCAGAGTTCGCGGTAGCGGGGGTCTTGTTCCGGGTCGATGATGTCGAAGTCGCGCCCTTGTACGAAGTCGAGGCCGATCTTGCGGATGCGCGTCTCGATCACGGCGGGACGGCCGATGAGCATCGGGCGGGCCAGTCCTTCTTCGAGCGCTTCGCGCGCGGCGTGGATGACGCGCTCGTCTTCGCCTTCGGCGTAGAGGACGCGCTTGAGTTCGGCGGTGACTTTCTTGGCGCTCGAAAACACCGGGCGCATGATGATGCCGGATTGGTAGACGAAGTCGCTCAGGCTGGCGGCGTAGGCGCGCAGGTCGCCGATGGGGTGCCGGGCCACGCCGGAGTCCATCGCCGCTTTCGCCACCGCCGGCGCGATCCGGGTGATCAGGCGCGGATCGAACGGCTTGGGGATGATGTAGTCGGGGCCGAAGCTGAGTTCTTCGCCGCCGTAGGCCGAGGCGACGACATCGCTTTGTTCGGCGCGCGCCAGCCCGGCGATGGCCTTGACGCAGGCGAGTTTCATTTCTTCGTTGATGGTCGTGGCGCCGACATCGAGCGCGCCCCGGAAGATGAAGGGGAAGCAGAGGACGTTGTTGACCTGGTTGGGGTAGTCCGAGCGCCCCGTGGCGATGATGCAGTCGGGGCGCACGGCCTTGGCTTCGGCGGGCAGGATTTCGGGGATGGGGTTGGCGAGCGCGAAGATCACTGGTTTGTCGGCCATTCGCGCCACCATTTCGGGCTTGAGGAGGCCCGCCTTGGAGAGGCCGAGGAAGACGTCCGCGCCGGCGATGGCTTCGCCCAGCGTGCGCGCGCCGGTCGCTTGGGCGTAGCGCGCCTTGGTCGGTTCCATTTGCGCGTCGCGCCCCTGGTAGATGACGCCGCGCGAGTCGCAGACAAAGATGTTCTCGCGCTTGAGGCCCAGGCTCACCATGAGGTCGAGGCAGGCGATGGCCGCCGCGCCCGCGCCCGAGCAGACGAGTTTGACTTCGCCGATTTCCTTGCCGACGACCTGGAGGCCGTTGAGGAGGCCCGCCGCGGAGATGATGGCGGTGCCGTGCTGGTCATCGTGGAAGACCGGTATCCGCATGCGCTCGCGCAGTTTTCTTTCGATGTAGAAGCATTCCGGCGCCTTGATGTCTTCGAGGTTGACGCCGCCCAGCGTCGGTTCGAGCGCGGCGATGACTTCGATCAGCTTGTCGGGGTCTTTTTCGGCCAGTTCGATGTCGAAGACGTCGATGCCGGCGAATTTCTTGAAGAGGCAGCCCTTGCCTTCCATCACCGGTTTGGAGGCGAGCGGGCCGATGTTCCCCAGTCCGAGCACCGCCGTGCCGTTGGTGATGACCGCGACCAGGTTGCCCCGGCTGGTCAGTTCGCGGGCCTGGTCGGGGTCGGCGACGATGGCGTCGCACGCCGCCGCGACGCCGGGGGAGTAGGCGAGCGCGAGGTCGCGCTGGTTGGTCAAACTCTTGGTCGGGACGACCGAAATCTTTCCGCGCGTCGGCGCACGGTGGTAGTCGAGTGCCGCGGCGATGAAATCCTGATCCATTTTTTTCCTTTGGGAGCGCAATGGCCGGCCCGCCCATTCGCGCTCCGTTGGCGGGGCCGGCGGTTTTTCCGGCGGGGCGTCGACCGGATGCCGCCGATACGCCGGGAAAACCAAAGGCGGGCATTCTAGCCCTCTTGGCGAGGATGCGTATAGGGTAATGTATTTAAGGGTTTACCCTCGGGCGGCGGCGCGCCCTGGAAAAACCGCCCGGCGCGTGGGTGATGTTGCGCGCGCCGCGATTCATTTTTCCGCCAATCGCGTGCACAATGCCGTACACCATACCCGGTGGCGCGATATGAGGAAGGAGGGCAGGGCGATGCGGCGCGTGGTGTTCAATCAGAAGGGCGGGGTGGGGAAATCCACCATCACTTGCAATCTCGCGGCGATCGCCGCGCAAAAGGGCAAGCGCACGCTGGTGGTGGATCTCGATCCGCAGGGGAATTCCACGCAATATCTGCTCGGCGGCAAGGGGCCCGCGCCGGAATCCACCCTCGCTGATTTTTTCGAGCAAAGCCTGAGTTTTTGTCTCAACCCGAAAAAGGCGCTCGATTTCGCCGCCGCCACGCCTTTCGAGCGCCTTTCCGTCCTGCCCTCGCATCCGCGGCTGGAAGAGCTGCAAGGCAAGCTGGAATCGCGCTACAAAATCTACAAGTTGCGCGAAGCGCTCGACGAGGCCGCGGCGGATTTCGAGCAGATTTTCATCGACACGCCGCCGGCGCTCAATTTTTTCACGCGCTCGGCCCTGATCGCCGCCGACGCCTGCCTGATTCCCTTCGACTGCGACGAGTTCTCGCGCCATGCGCTCTATGCCCTGCTGGCCAACGCCGCGGAAATCCGCGCCGATCACAATCGCGGCCTCGCGGTGGAAGGGATCGTGGTCAACCAGTTCCAGCCGCGCGCGAATTTGCCGCAGAAGGTCGTGCAGGCGCTTATCGACGAGAATCTGCCGGTATTGCGGCCCTATCTGTCGGCCTCGGTGAAGATCAAGGAATCGCACGAATGCGCCCGGCCAATGATCCATCTCGACCCGCATCACAAGCTGACGCAGGAGTTTGTCGCACTCTATGAGAATCTCCCCGCCGGCGCGTGAGCGGGGGGCTTGCTCCGGGCGGAGGCCATGTCTATAATGCGCCCCCTCGGAACGGTACAGGAACAGCGGTTCCATCCAAGGGCGCGATAGCAAAGCGGTTATGCTCCGGATTGCAAATCCGTGTAGGTCGGTTCGACTCCGGCTCGCGCCTCCACGCGGGAATAGCTCAGTTGGTAGAGCGCAACCTTGCCAAGGTTGAGGTCGCGAGTTCGAGACTCGTTTCCCGCTCCAATTCCAGTCTATCTATCCATATTCGTCCCCCGGTTCCGGGGTGCTCGCCACGGCGGCTCCGCTATTGCCGGCACAGCCGGGAAAGTATCTTGTGCACCCGCAGCATGGCTTCTTGCAAGACCTGTTCGACGCACTCGAAATGCACCCCCCGCGCGCTGGCCCCGCGTCCGGCGGCATGATTGACCACGACGTTGATCGCGGCATAGGGGAGTTCCAGTTCGCGGGCGAGCGCCGCTTCGGGCATGCCGGTCATGCCGATCACGTCGGCGCCGTCGCGCTCGAAGCGGTTGATTTCCGCGGCGGTTTCCAGCCGTGGCCCCTGCGTGGAAGCATAGACCGCGCCATCAATCACCGCTTCGCCCACGTTTCGCGCCGCGGCGAGAATCTGGCGGCGCATTTCTTCGTCGTAAGGCAGGGTGAAGTCGATATGGCGCACGGGGGCGTCGATACCGTCGAAGAAAGTACAGGCGCGGCCCGAGGTGTAGTCGATGATCTGGTCTGGTACGACCAGCGCGCCCGGGGCGCAGTCCGGGCGGATGCCGCCGACCGAGGCCACCGAGACGATGTTTCTCGTGCCGGCGGTCTTCAGCGCCCAGAGATTGGCGCGGTAATTGACCCGGTGCGGCGGAATCGTGTGACCGTAACCGTGACGCGCGAGGAAAACGACATCCCGTCCGCACAATCTGCCGAAAGTCAGCGCCCCCGAAGGCTCGCCATAAGGCGTGCGCGCCACTTCGCGCCGCAGCGCTTCAAGTGTGGACAACTGGGTGAGTCCAGTGCCTCCGATGATCGCAAGCAAGCTCCGCTCCTTTGTGTTTCCGGCGGGAAACGCCCGGTATGGCCGCGATTTTCCCGATTCGGCGCGGGATTCTAGCATGGGCGCGAGTGTGCTAACATACAAAGTTTTTTCAGCACTCACCAAAAGAATTCCCCCGCCCATGTCCTTCCGCGCCATCCGCAACATCGCCATCATCGCCCACGTCGACCACGGCAAGACCACCCTGGTTGACCAATTGCTTCGCCAGTCGGGCACTTTCCGTGACAACCAGCAGGTCGCCGAGCGGGTCATGGACTCGGGCGACATCGAAAAAGAACGCGGCATCACGATCCTGTCGAAGAATTGCGCGATCCGCTACGGCGATACCCACATCAACATTGTCGACACGCCGGGACACGCCGATTTCGGCGGCGAGGTCGAGCGCGTATTGTCGATGGTCGATAGCGTGCTGCTGCTCGTCGATGCCCAGGAAGGGCCGATGCCGCAGACCCGCTTCGTGACCCGCAAGGCGCTTGCCCTCGGTCTGCGCCCCATCGTCGTCGTCAACAAGATCGACCGCCCCGGCGCGCGCCCCGACTGGGTCATCAGCCATACCTTCGATTTGTTCGACAAACTCGGCGCCACCGAGGAACAGCTTGATTTCCCCGTGCTCTACGCTTCGGGTCTCAACGGTTTCGCCGTCGACCGCCTCGAAGACGAGCGCAAGGACATGCGTCCGCTGTTCGAAGCCATCCTCAGGCATGTTCCTCCGCCCGAAATCGACGTCGATGGCCCTTTGCAACTCCAGATCTGTTCGCTCGATTATTCGACTTACCTGGGCCAGCTCGGCATTGGCCGCATCAAGCGCGGCCGCATCCGCCAGAATCAGGAAGTCACGGCGATGTACGGCGGCGAAAACCGCGGCAAGGGGAAGGTCAGCCAGGTGTTGACCTTCCAAGGACTCGACCGCCTGCCGTCGGAGAGCGCCGAAGCCGGCGACATCGTGCTGGTCGCGGGCGTCGACCAGATCAACATCGGCATCACCCTGTGCGACCCGGAACATCCCGAGGGCTTGCCGCCCATCGCCGTGGATGAACCCACGCTCACGATGAGTTTCATGGTCAACACTTCGCCGCTTGCCGGACGCGAAGGCAAATTCGTCACCAGCCGCCAGATCCGCGAGCGGCTGGAAAAGGAACTGCTCAAGAATGTCGCCCTGCGCGTGTATTTCACCGAGGACGCCGATGTGTTCGAGGTTTCCGGGCGCGGTGAATTGCACCTCACCATCCTGCTCGAAAACATGCGCCGGGAAGGCTTCGAACTCGCGGTGGGGCGACCGCGCGTGGTGTACAAGGAGGCCGGCGGCGTCAGGAGCGAACCGTACGAGCTTCTCACCGTCGACGTCGAAGAGGAGCATCAGGGCGGCATCATGGAAGAACTGGGCCGCCGCCGCGGCGAGTTGCAGGACATGCAATCCGACGGCAAGGGGCGCGTGCGCCTGGAATACCGGATTCCGGCACGCGGCCTCATCGGCTTCCAGGGGGAATTCCTCACCCTCACGCGCGGCACGGGCATCGCCAGCCATGTGTTCGATGACTATGGCCCGCTCGCCGGCAACATGTCCGAGCGCCGCAATGGCGTGCTGATCTCCCAGAACGACGGCGCGGCGGTTGCCTATGCGCTGTGGAATCTACAGGATCGGGGCCGCATGTTCGTCGCCCCCGGCGAGGCGCTCTACGAAGGCATGATCATCGGCGTCCACAGCCGCGACAACGACCTCGTGGTCAACCCGGTCAAGGGCAAGCAACTCACCAACATCCGCGCTTCCGGCAAGGACGAGGCCATCAACCTCACGCCGCCGATCCAGCTCACGCTGGAATCCGCCGTCGAGTTCATCGCCGATGACGAACTGGTGGAAATCACCCCCAAGAGCATTCGCTTGCGCAAACGCCACCTGAAAGAGATCGACCGCCGCCGCGCCGCCCGTGCGGAAACGGTGGCATAGACTCGCGGGATACAGGCGCGCGGCGACCGCGCCCTGACCCGCGGGCGCGGATCAGCGTTTGCCGCCCTGGCCCACGATGCCGGTTGCCAGGCGCACGGCCTGGTAGGTGAGCCAGCACAACAAGCGGCGCAGCCGGGACAGGCGCCGCCAGTCTTCGCGGCGCAATTCCAGCGCGCCTTCGCGTATCGCCGCACGCAGGCGGCTTTCCAGCTCCGCCGCGAAGCCGGTATCGTCGATCGCCACATTGGCCTCGCGCGCCAGCAGCAGGCTGAAAGGGTCGATATTGCTCGATCCCACCGTCGCCCAATGATGGTCGACCACCGCGACCTTGGCATGCAGCAGGCTGCGCCGGTATTCGAACAGGCGGATGCCGCGTTCGAGGAAGATCGGGTAGAGCGCGCGCGTGGCGTATTGCATCAGCGGATGATCCGCCACGCCCTGGAGCAGCAGGGTGACTTTCACGCCGCGCCCCGCCGCCGCGAGCAACGCGTGCCGGAAACGGCGGCCAGGGAAAAAATAGGCGTTGGCGAGCACGATCTCGTCGCGGGCGCGGGCAATGGCTTCGAGATAGGCGTTCTCGATGTCGTTGCGGTGGCGCAGATTGTCGCGCACCAGGAAAATCGCCCGCATGCCGTCCGCCGCCCGCGCGGGCGCTTCCACCCTGTACGTCCCGCGCACGCGGCGGCGCAGACTGACCCAGGAAGTCAGGCGCCACAGACGCCAGGACGCGGCGAGAATGGGGCCGAGTAGCGCGCCTTCGATGCGCACGACGTAATCGTGGCGCGGATGGGCCGGCGCTTCGGCATCGAAATCGTCCACGATATTGATGCCGCCGACGAAGGCGACCCTGCCATCGACCACGGCCACCTTGCAATGCATGCGGCGCAAGCGGCGCCTGATGGGCAACACACGCAACTCGCGCCGGAAAACCAGCACCTCGACGCCGGCGGCGATCATATCCGCCATCAAATCGCGCACGAAGGCGCGGCTGCCGAAACCGTCGACCAGCACCCGCGCGACGACCCCGCGCGCCGCCGCGCGCATCAACGCGGCGGCGATACGCCGGCCTGTCGCATCGGGCGCGAAGATATAGGTTTGCAGCAGCACTTCCCGCCATGCCCCGTCGATCGCGGCTTCCAGGGCGGGGAAATACGCCTGTCCGCTTTCCAGCAGGCCGATCGCATTGCCGCCGCGCCATTCGCGCTCGAATCCACCGCCGACCCGGCTGGATAGCGCCGCCATTCGCTGTTTCATTTCTTCCATGGCACTCGCAAACGTTCCCGCCCATTATCGAATTTGCCGGTTTTTTACCAACGGCGAAGGGAATTGTCCATTCCCTGCCGGGCGGCGCCGTTCGTCATTGTTTCGTTCGCCATGTTTCCGGGGACAGGCGAAATGCCACCACGGTTTCGTCGACATATTCCGGCGGCCCGTATTCGCGGGTAACGCGGTCGATGCAAGACGCCATGGGCGGCCGCAACAGCGCCATGAACGCGTTCTCCTCCGCCGACAGGGCATGTCCGACGAGCCGTTGCTGAATTTCGGCCAGATCCGTTGTCCGCGGCGTCAGATTGAACACGATGTAATCAATGCCCGCCCGGCGCAGGGATGCCGGATCGGCAAGCGAAACAGCGTTGCCGAGGCGAAAACCGGAAGCGGGAAGACCGGCTTCCGCGGGAAACTGCCCCGCGTCGCAATACCCCAAGAGCTGGGTATGCCACACCGGCTGGCGATGAATCGCCTGCCAGCGGACATCGGGCACGCTGAAGCCCAGCACGCTATGCCCGGCCACCGCCAAGCGCACGCTCTCCGGCGGCATTGCCGCCAGCCGCCGCCAGAATGGCGATTCGGGCATGTGCATGAATACAGTGCGCACCGGATTGTGGCGGACGCGGTAATCGAATTGATACCACCAATGCAGGGAAAAATTATTGGGCCGCGCGACGATGGAAAGCGCCGGCCCATCGAACAACATCGCCGCCGACAATAGCACGAACGCCGCCGCCGCGACTCCGGGCGCATGCAAGCGCCGTCCGCCCCATTGCGCGCCCAAAACCATGCACAGCAGCAATGGCGGCACGATCACCAGCAAATAGCGGCTGAAAACGATTGTGAGATAAACGCTGGCCGGACGGACGGCATAAATCGCCGCGAGCAAGGCCAGGATACCGGCGAGCGCCATATGGAACACATCCGGCCTGCGCCGGCGCAATTCGATGGCGCCCGGCACGGCCAGCAACAGGCACAGCCCGGCCAGAACGCGCGAATCGACCCCCAGCCAACTGAACCATCCCCCGATATAAGTCCCCAGCCACGGCACATCCTTTCCCACGCGCCGCCCCAATGTCTGCGGATCGAGCAGCATCGGCAAGCCCGCCAGCGCCGCCACCGCCGCGCCCGTGCCGAGGCCCAGCAGCCAACTCGCGCGCAGCCTCCGCCAATCGCGCCGCCGCCAAGCGCGCCAGGCGTCGCACGCCGCGATCCAGCCCAGCGGCGCAAGCACGAACGGCGCCGCCGCCATATGCAGCCAACACGCCAACACGGCGGCGAACAGATAGACCCAGGCCCAGCGCGCCCCCTGTTCGTCGCGCCAGCGCGCCAGCGCCAAGACCGCCCCCCAGCCCAGCGCCACACTGAAAGCATATGGGCGGGCGGTGCGGCTGTAATAAACCAGCGCCGGAGAAATCGCCAGCAAGCCCATGAACCCCAATCCCGCCGCCGCGCCGAAATTGCGCCATGCCCACCAACCCCCGCCAACCACCAGCGCCAACCCCATGAGCAGCATCGGCAAGCGCATACCGAACTCATCCACGCCCCCGTGCGCCGCCAACCATTTATAGACCAGCGCCTGCGGCACGGAAAAATCCGCTTGCCCGAGCGAGACAGCAATCTCCGCATAACTCGCCCCGGAGAGCGCCTTGTACACCGCGTGCCACTCATCGTCAGTCAACCATTGCGCGCCGATCTGCTGGAAACGCAGAAAAACCGCGAACGCGAACAAAAAGCCCGCCAAAACCCATGGCAACCACCCGCGCCATGCCCGCATCGTCGATGGGAACATCATGACGGCCTTCAGGAAATCTCCAGCATCCGCTCCAGCGCGACCTTTGCCAGCGCGGCCTCGCGCGCCGGCACGCGAATCGGATTCACCACCTCGCCGGCGGCGAGGTTTTCCAGCGTCCACGCCAAATGTTGCGGATCGATACGCTGCATCGTCGAGCACATGCACACCATCGGCGCCATGAACTGGATCATCTTGCCCTGCGGCGCCATCCGCTCCGCGAGGCGATTGACCAGATTCAATTCAGTGCCCACCAGCCAGCGCGTACCGGGCGGAGCGGCGGCGATGGTATTGGCGATATATTCAGTGGAGCCGACATAGTCCGAGGCGCGGCACACATCGAGATCGCACTCGGGATGCGAAATCACCCATCCATCGGGGTATTGCGCGCGCCAGCGCCGGATATGTCCGGCCTGGAACATCTGGTGCACCGAACAATGCCCGTTCCACAAAAGAATACGGGCATTCTCGATTTCAGCGGCGCTCAGTCCGCCGTTTTCGAGATCGGGATTCCATACCGCCATGCGGTCGAGCGCGATCCCTTTCTTGTAACCCGTCCATCGTCCCAGATGCTGATCGGGAAAAAACAGCACCTTCTCGCGGCGCGCCAATGCCCAGTCGATGATCGCGGACGCGTTGGTCGAAGTACAGACAATGCCGCCGTGCTCGCCGCAGAACGCCTTGAGGTCGGCGGCGGAATTGATATAAGTCACGGGGACGACGCGCTCGTCCGGCGCGCCCAGCACGGCGGAGAGTTCGCGCCAGCAGCGCTCGACTTTCGCCAGACTGGCCATATCGGCCATGGAACAGCCCGCCGCCGGATCGGGCAGCACAGCAGTCTGCCCGGGTCGCGACAGAATGTCGGCGACCTCGGCCATGAAATGCACGCCGCAGAACACAATGAATTCAGCGTCGCTCCGCGCCGCCAGCCGGGCAAGCCTGAGCGAATCGCCGGTGAGATCGGCGTGGCGATAGACATCGGCGCGCTGGTAATGGTGGCACAAAAGCACGGCGCGCTTGCCCAGCCGCGCGCGCGCATCCAGGATGCGCGCCTGCGTTTCAGCCTCGGGAAGCGCACAGTAGCGCTCGAAATCCAGATTCGTGGCCTGCATGGTTCCGGGATCGGTGAAGAAAACCCAAGCATTGTAACGGCGGCATCGGGAGTCGGGGGGTGGGGATCAGGGGGCAGGAATCGGGGATCAGAAGTCAGGGGGCAGGGGGCTGATTTGAATTCATTGGAAGAACTCGTTGTTACGAAAGTCCTCCCCCTTCGTCATTGCGAGGGCCGCAGGGCCGTGGCAATCCAGTTTCTTCCAACCGGCGCGTAGCGCCGCTGTTCTTATCGCCCGCTATTCCGGAGTGTGTAGACATCAGGTTCAAATCCGTGGGATTTGATCCCTGATGCCCGATACCCGATACCTGATTCTTGATCCCTGATCCCCGATGCCTGATGCCTGATCCCTGATCCCCGATCCCTGATCCCCGATACCGCCGGGCTTGTATTCGCGCAGCCAGCGCGCGATGCCGGCGCGCACGGCGTCGTCGCTCACGGGGACGGGTTGTTCCAGCCAGGTTTGCAGGTCATCGAGAAAGTTTTCGGCGACCGGACGCGAACGCGCGATCCGTAGTTTGGGATGCGGCGTCGGGCGCGTTTGCTCGGTGTCGGCCAGCAGTTCTTCGTAGAGTTTTTCGCCTGGGCGCAGGCCGGTGAATTCGATGCGTATTTGCGCTTCGGTGTAGCCTGACAGGCGGATCATGTTGCGCGCGAGGTCGGCGATCTTGACCGGCTCGCCCATGTCGAGGACGAAGATCTCCCCCCCTTGCCCCAGGGCCGCCGCTTGTAGTACCAACTGCGCCGCTTCGGGAATGGACATGAAGTAGCGGGTGATTTCCGGGTGCGTCACCGTGACCGGGCCGCCGCGCGCAATCTGCGCCTGGAACTTGGGAATCACGCTGCCGGTGCTGCCAAGGACGTTGCCGAAACGCACGACCTCGAAACGGGTGCCGCCACGCGCGGCCAGCGCCTGGCAAACCATTTCGGCCAGCCGTTTGCTCGCGCCCATTACATTGGTCGGGTTGACCGCTTTGTCCGTGGAGATCATGACGAAACGCTCGACGCCATAGCGCCGGGCACAGCAGGCGAGCCGGAGCGTACCGTGGGTGTTGTTGCTCACCGCTTGCCAGGCGTTGGCGTTTTCCATCAGCGGGACGTGTTTGTAGGCGGCGGCGTGGAAGACGATTTGCGGGCGCCAGGCGGTGAATATTTCGTCGTTGCGTTTCTCGTCCCGGATGTCGCCGATCAGCGGGACGATGTCTACTTCCGGATGGTAGAAGGTGAGCCATTCCGTGATCGAGTAGAGGGCGAATTCGCCCGTTTCCAGGAGTACCAGGCGCTCCGGCTCGAAGCGCGCGAGCTGGTGGCATAGTTCGCTGCCGATCGAGCCGCCCGCGCCCGTGACGAGGATGGTGCGGTGCGCGAAGAGTTCGTGTACATGCGCGGTGTCGATGCGCACGGGTTCACGACCAAGCAGGTCTTCGACGTCGACCGGGCGCATGGTGTCGATCCTGACTTGTCCGCTCATCAGTTCTTCGATGCCGGGCACGGTGAATACGCTGGCGCCGGAGCCGACCGCGACGTCGGCGGCGCGTTTGATGGCGGCGCGCGGGGCGGAGGGGATGGCGAGTATCACGTGCGCCGCGCGGTGGTCGGCCAGCGCCCGGGGCAAGGCGTCGATGCCGCCCGAAACGGGGACGCCGGAGATTTCCAGCCCCCATTTTTTCTGGTCGTCGTCGACCAGCGCCACGACCCGCCAATCGGCGCTGTGCGCGAGCGCGTGTACCAGCATGGCGCCGCCCCGGCCCGCGCCGACGACTACGACCGGGCGCCCGGCGGCGGCAAGGTCGCCATAGAGGCGGTATTCTTTCCACATTCGCCACGCGGCCCTGCCGCCGCCCATCACGGCGACGAGCAGCAGGGGGTAGAGCACGAGCATGGCGCGCGGCAACGCCAGTCCGCCGCTGCGGTCGAGCGCCATGAGTATCGCCAGTCCGACGGTCGATGCGGCCACGGCGCACAGTACGCGCTTCAGGTCGGGCAGGCTGGCGAACATCCAGATGCCCCGGTACAGCCCCGCCCAGCGGCATGCCAGCGCATGGATGACCAGCAGCGCCGCGGGGATCAGGATCGCGCGCAGGCCGTAGCCGACGGGCCATTCGAAGTTGAAGCGGATCAATAGTCCGCCTGCCCAAGCGACGGGGACGGCCAAGAGGTCGAACAGGAAAACCGGTATGCGGATTACCATAAGGAGGAAATTATAGTCCGCGCCATAGTCCGTCCGCGCGCGCGGGGGTGCCCGGGGGCGTGGTTTTTCAACGACGTGACAATAATCGGCAAGCCGTCTCGCCATGACGCGCTTGTCCGGGGCCGGTTCATGACCGGCACGGATGGGGGAAATTATTATTGTGAACGGCGGAGCGGGAGTGCCGGGATGGTTTTCCGGGGCATTTTCTTCCATCTGCGGCGCTCGATGACGGCGCGATGCAGGGAAGGGAGGGGCGCAGGGGAGGAGGACAGATTATCTGGCGAAGGCGAGGATATATAGAGAGGATATTCAGCGCGACAGGCATTCCGGAAACGTAAGCGGGCACTCACGCCACGGCGGCAATCGCCTTCGCCACCACGGGCAGGTTCTTGCTGTTGAGCGCGGCCACGTTGATGCGGCCCGAGGAGACGGCGTAGATGCCGAACTCGCTCTTGAGCCGTTCCACCTGTTCCTTGCTCAGGCCGGTGAAGGAGAACATGCCGCGCTGTCTGGCGATGAAGGAAAAATCCTGCCTGACGCCTTCCGCCTTCAGCGCTTCGACGAAACCGGCGCGCATGGCGCGGATGCGGTTTCTCATGCCGGCGAGTTCGTCTTCCCAGACCCCGCGCAGTTCCGGGCTGGCGAGAACCGCCGCCACGATCGCACCGCCGTGCGTGGGCGGGTTGGAATAGTTGGTGCGAATGACGCGCTTGACTTGCGAGGCCACCCGCGCCGCTTCCTCCTTGCTCGCGGTCACGATGGAAAGCGCCCCGACCCGTTCGCCGTACAGGGAGAAATTCTTGGAAAACGACGACGACACGAGGAACTGCACACCGCTGGCCGCGAACGCCTGTACCGCGGCGGTATCCTGCTCGATGCCGTCGGCAAAGCCCTGGTAGGCCATGTCGAGGAAGGGGACGAGGCTCTTTTCCTTGCAGAGCGCGGCGACTTCCCGCCACTGCCCGCCGGTCAGGTCCGCGCCGGTCGGGTTGTGGCAGCAGGCGTGCAGCAGCACGATGGACTGTGGCGGAAGCGCGGCGAGCCTTTGCTTCATCGCGGCGAAATCGACGCCGCGCGTGGCCGGGTCGTAGTAAGGATAGGTCTCGATGGGAAAACCGGCGGCCCCGAACAGGGCGCGATGGTTTTCCCAGGAAGGATCGCTGATGAACAGCGTGGTCTGCGGCAGCAGTTGCTTGAGGTAATCTGCGCCCACTTTCAGCGCGCCAGTGCCGCCCAGCGCCTGGATGGCGACGACGGCGCCATTGGAGGCAAGCTCCGAACCCGCGCCAAAGAGGAGATCGCGCACGGCCTGGTTGTAGGCGGGATTGCCGTCGATGGGCTGGTAGCCGCGCGCCGGCTGCGCCTTGAGGCGGGCTTCCTCGGCGGCCCTGACGGCGGCCAGCAGCGGCAGCTTGCCGTTGTCGTCGTAATAGACGCCGACGCCGAGATTGACCTTGGCCGTGCGGCTGTCGGCGTTGAAGGCTTCGGTCAGGCCGAGGATGGGATCGCGGGGAGCCATTTCGACGGCGGCGAACAATGATGCGGACATGGGAACTCCAGTTCGGTTGCCGGGGTGCGCGCCGGTTCGGGAAATACCGCGGGCGCGGCCCCGCGATGTTGTTTCGGGGACGAACGGCGAAGGATTCTAGCATGTCATCGGGGATCAGGGATCGGAAAAACAACCGGGCGCGGAGCGCCCGTGATTCCCGACCCTCGCTTCCCGCGAAGGGGAGTCCTTTCTTCCCGGGGCGCTCGCCTCGATGGTGAAACCGCGCTGAAGCCTGTGACGGAGTGCGCGCCATCCATGCACATCTGGCTCAAGCCCGTATCAACAGGGACGTAAAAGGGTCTGTGAGCGGTACAGACAAAAGACAGAGAGCGATGGAGAGCATCATGATGATCGTCATGGATATAGAAAGCGGCGAAATCATCCGCGCGCCCATGAGCGAAGCGGAAAACGGCGCGCTCCAGCCTCCCGCCCGGCACCCCCGGCCCCAACCACGACTGCGATTGCAGGACATCCGCTTCTCTCCCACGGCGGCTTGCCTGCCGCCGCCCCCGGACATCGACGCCTTCCTCGCGGCGTTCGACTTCTGAATCCGGGGATTCGGAACCGGCCAAAGGGGGAATCCCCGATGGCCGGTTTTTTGTCCATGGCGGCGCGGACGGGCGATTACAAGGCACATGTGCGATCGCCGCGCGCAAAGCCCAGCAATGGCGCATCCATCTCCCGTCCCAGCGCCAACACCTTGAACGATTCGCCCATTTCCCGCGCCATGGTCAGGCGTTGCACGGCGCGCGCGGCGCGGGCGTAACTGGCGGCGCCTTCCGGTTCGCGCCGGGCGAGGCAATCGAGCAGCCCGCAATTGAGCAGGAATTGCCCTTGGCTGGTATAACCGAGCACGTCCAGCCCGGCATCGAACCCGGCTTCGGCCATCGCGGTGAAATCCACCGAACCGGTCATGTCGACAAGCCCCGGCCACAGGAATGGATCTTCATGCGCGCGCTGGCGATAGTGGCACATCAGCGTGCCGCGGGCGCGCGATGGCGCATAGAACTCGTCGCGCGGATAACCATAGTCGATCAGCAGCAGCGCCCCCCGCCGCAGACGCGCGCCCCATTCCGCGGCCCAGGCCGCCGCGGCGAGGTTGATTTCGGTGACGTATACGGATTTTCCGCCTTCGCCGCGCCCTTCCCCTCCCGGCAAGGGCAGGCGTTGCGCGGCCTCCAGCACCGCGCCGGCCGCCGGACGATCCGCCCAGGCGAACATCTCCGGCGCATCCGCCGCCAAGGCCGCTCCGCGCTCGAAAATGGCACCGCCGCGCACCGCGATCACATGCGGCGGTATCGCGTCGAGCATCTCGTTCGCCAGCACCGCGCCGGAAAATGCGCGCGGCAGGTCGTCGAGCCAATACACGCGCTCCGCCAGGCGCGGCGCGCACCGGACGAGCGTTTCGCGCTGGCGCGCGCGCAGTTCCGCCGATAGTTCGAGGATGCCGTAACGCTCCGGCAGGCACGCCCGGCGTTCGAGTTCGAGCAGCAGGTCGGCGGCAAGGCGTCCGCTGCCCGCGCCGGCCTCGATGATTTCGGGGACGCTCGCGCACATGATTTCCCCAACCTGCGCCGCCAGCGCCTGTCCAAAAAGCGGCGTCAGTTCGGGCGCGGTAATGAAATCGCCTTCTTCTCCGAATTTTTCTGTTCCACCTGCGTAATAACCGAGGTGTGGCGCATACAAGGCCAACCCCATATAGCGGGAAAACGATATCCATCCGCCAGCGGCGACGATTTCATTCCTTATCAGGGCCGCCAGACGGGCGCTTTGCGCAAGAGCATCGGCGGGAGGAGCGGGTAGATTCGGCATGGCACAAAATGTAATGGCAAACGTAATCGTGGCATTTTACCCGCAATATGCGCGGCCTGTCCTGGAATCGTGTCATCCTGCCTGGGAATATCGCCGACATGTTGATACAGTTGTATTCATTACAAGGTCGGCCGTCATATATCAAGGATGGCCATAATGTTCAAGCGCATTCACATCATGTTGTTTCGGATAATACGGAGTGGAGATCCGCAATTCTATCGCAAAATGACCATTGATCTGGATGCGGCACAGGGCGCAGACTATGTTCTCTTTACCTTCTCCCCGACGACCCGACTCTTCCGACAGTACCCCCACCCCCTCCACTGAATACGACAATCCAATCTTCCGCGATTTTCCGATACCTTTCGCCATCACCCGCTTCGATGATGGGCGCTACATTGCCACCAACCGGGCTTTTGAATCAGCGTTCGGATGGCGGGAAGAAGAAGCGTGCACAAAAACATCGCTCGGCACCGGCATCTGGCACACCCGCGAAGAGCGCGACGCTTTCCTGCGGCAACTCGCGGATAGCGGCAATGTACCGTTCCCCACGGTACACGTGGCGTGCCGCGACGGCGCTTTCCTTCGCCGCCGCCTGTATTCCACGCTCCTGCCCCGCGGAAACGGGCAATATATATTTTCCGGCTTCGTCGACGCCCGCGGGCCTGCCAGCGCCGGAAACGACACGCAGACCGATCAGAGCCACCTTTCCCGGCTCTATGATTGCATCATGGACGGCTACGCCTGGGTGGACAGTACCGGGCATTTCGTGGAATGCAATCGGGCATTTCACGAAATGCTGGGCTACACAAAAGAAGAAATATTGCAGCTTTCTCCCCGTGACATTACCCCGGCGCATTGGCACTCCATTGATATTCGCGTCGAGCAAGAACAATTGATGTATCGCGGTTATTCCGATGTTTACGAAAAGGAACACATCCGCAAGGATGGTTCCGTCTTTCCCATCGAACTGCAACTTTACCGGCACCAGGATGCCGACGGAAGTTACGCCGGTTTCTGGGGTGTCGTGCGCGATATTTCCGAGCGCAAGCGGCAGCAGGAAAATATCAGATTTCTTGCCTTCCATGATTTGTTGACCAAGCTTCCCAATCGCGTATCGTTCATGGAGAAACTGGAGCACCTCCTGCAACGGGCAAAATACATCGCTTCCAGAGGACTTTCGCTGGAAGCGGCGCAAGAGGAAAAACAAGAAAAGGAACCCGCCAACCGCCCCTGTCAGATGGCGCTTCTTTTCATTGATCTCGATCACTTCAAGGACGTCAACGACACCTTGGGGCATCAGGTCGGCGACATGCTTTTGCAGGTCGTGTCGCACAAAATGACCGACCTTCTGCGCGACAACGATTTCCTGGCCCGTTTCGGCGGCGATGAATTCATCTGCCTGCTGGAAGCCCCGGTCACGGCATCCACCGCCGCCTCTGTCGCCGAACGCATCCTTTCCCTTTTTTCCTCGCCGCTCATATTGCAAGAGCAGGAAGTCTATATCTCCGCCAGCATCGGCATCTGCCTTTTCCCCAGCGACGGAGAAGATGCCGAAACCCTGATCAAGCATGCCGATCTCGCCATGTTCAAGGCCAAGAACGAAGGGCGCAACACCTTCCGTTTCTACGAAGCTTCACTTGGCGCCAACATCATGGAGCGCGTGACGCTGGAACACGCCCTGCGCGGCGCGCTGCAACGGCGCGAATTCATCCTCCACTACCAGCCCCAGGTCGACCTCGCCACCGGCAGACTTGCCGGAGTGGAGGCGCTGGTGCGCTGGATGCACCCCGAACGCGGCCTCATTCCTCCCGCCCATTTCATTCCGGCCGCCGAAAACATCGGCGTCATCTGCGATCTCGGCGCCTGGGTACTGGAGGAAGCCTGCCGGCAGATGGCGGAATGGCACGCGGCGGGATTTCTCGTGCCGCGCATGGCGGTCAACCTGTCCGCGCTGCAATTCGAACGCGACAACCTCGTCACATTCGTCCAGCAGCAACTGGAAAAGTACCACCTGCGTCCGCAGATGCTGGAGCTGGAAGTGACCGAATCCATCCTCATGCAGCAAACGGAACAAACCCTCGCCGCATTGTCCGGCCTCAGGAAAATAGGGGTCTACCTGGCCGTGGATGATTTCGGCACCGGCTATTCCTCGCTTGGATACCTCAAGAGCCTACCTGTGCACCGCCTGAAAATCGACTATTCCTTCGTCCGCGACATCGGCCGCGACAGCAATGACGAAGCCATCACCCGCGCCGTCATCGCGCTCTCGTCCAACCTGGGGCTGGAAACCGTGGCCGAAGGCGTGGAACGCGAAGAACAGGAGCTTTTCCTGCGCGACGAAGGTTGCCACATCATGCAGGGCTATCGTTACGCCCATCCCCTGCCCGCGCGGGAAATCCAGAAACTGTACGAAAAGAGCGCCGTGGAAAATCCAGGCAGACCGCCCAAATTCAGATAAACCCGCCGGGCGACCGGGCGCGCGCCACAAGAGGCGGGAATCACCGCCGCCGCCACGGCATCCGGAAGCACCGGACAGGCTTCCGGCATCTTGCCGCCTTGCCGGGTCGAGCCATCGGCGTCCGAAAGCCATGGCCGGCGCCGCTGCGTTCCTCGCAATGACGAGGGAGGGAAGGCTTTCGCAATGACGCGCCCCACCAAAAGATTCCCCTCCACCGAGGGCATAGGTATCTAACCACGAACGCCCCCATGAGGCCCTGTCGATGCCCTCCGCCCAGCGCCATGCCCCCAGTCCGCGCGGCTTGCCGGGCGCCTTGCCGCCCATTGAGTATGGCCCTGATGACCTGGTGCGCAAGGTTCGGCAAGGAGGCTGGATCAGCTTCAAGGGGCGACAACTTCGTGTCTCCAAGGCCCTGGTCGGGCAACCTGTCGCCCTACGCCCCTGCATCGAAGCCGATGGCCTGTACAAACTCTACTTCCGTCATCATCATTTCCATTCCTTCGATTTGAGATAAGCAAAGGTTCTTTGAACTGTTACCCATGTCTTGGCACACTTGTTACCTATGTCTCCGACCTGTACAGCAAATGACGAGGGGGGCGTCATTGCGAGGCGCGCAGCGACGTGGCAATCCAGTTCGTTCCATGCGGCGCGAAGCGCCGCTGACTGAATCTGATCCCCGATCCCCGTATTCAGGGTTTCCAGACCACGCTTTGCACGTCCAATTTCTTCGGAATCAGTTTGAGGCCGTGGAAGGCATCGGCAATCGCTTGCTGGTTGGCGATGACGTTCGGGGGTAAGGGATAGGTCACGCCGTAGCCGTAATGCCGCAGGGCATCGCGGGTGATTTCCTTCGACAGACCGATCTGGGGCGCGAGGATGTCGGCGGCTTCGTCGAAATGTGATGTCACCCAATCACCCGTTACCCGGATTTCTTCCAGCGCCCATTTCAATACTTCAGGATGGTTTTTGGAGAAAGGCGCCGTCGATAGATAGAAATTGTAGTTTTCCACGCCAGCGCCCTTGCCGCCAAGTAGTTCCCGCGCGCCAATCTGGCCGATCGCGGCTTGCGCGAATGGGTCCCAGATCACCCAGGCATCGACGTCGCCACTTTCGAACGCCACCCGCGCATCCGGCGGCGGCAGGTAAACCACGGTCACGTCGGAATAGGCGAGCCTCTCGCGCTCCAGCGCCCTAAGCAGCAGGTAGTGCACATTGGAGCCTTTATTGAGGACGACGCGCTTGCCTTTCAACTCCGCCACCGATTCGATGGGCGAGTTTTTCGGCACCAATATCTTTTCGGCGTCCGGCGCGGGTGGTTCGCTGGCGATGTAGACCAGCGCGGCGCCGGCGGCCTGCGCGAATACCGGCGGTGTTTCACCGACGCAGGCAAAGTCGATGCTGCCCACGTTCAGTCCTTCCAGCATCTGCGGGCCGGCGGAGAATTCGATCCACGTCACCTTCACGCCCGCCGCGGAAAGGCGTTTGTCCAGATTGCCGCGCGCCTTGAGAATGGCGAGATTGGAACCTTTCTGCCAGCCCACGCGGAATTCCCGCGCCTGCGTCTGTCCGTCCCGCGCCCGGGCATCCCCCGCGCCGAGACCGCCCAGCGCGACAGCGGCGGCGGCAAGCGCTCCGATGAAGGCGCGCCGCCCGCCATGCAATTTGCCGATCATGATTTTCTCCATGAAATGAACACAGGCGACGAAATATGCCCCACGCTCCGCTGCCGTTCAAATGAATTTTCATTCATTGCTTTTCCTGGAAATGAATAATCAACGGAATGGACAATATCGCCATATGCGTCGATATTCATATTCAGACAATGATGATAATAAACGCACAAATAATTTGATGATTTTCCGCCCGATCCAGCGATATATTGGCCTCCCTTGGAAAACCTGTTTTCCGCCACCCGCATCACAAAAGGGAGTTCTTCATGAGCCTCGATATTTTCTGGTTTCTGCCTACTTCGGGAGATACCCGCTACCTTGGAGCGTCCGATTTCGGACGTGCGCCAACCGCCGAATACCTGCGCCAGATCGCTGTTGCCAGCGAGAACCTTGGCTATGACGGTCTGCTGATCCCGACCGGCAGTTCGTGCCTCGATCCGTGGATCGTGGCCTCCAGCCTCGTTCCCGTCACACAGCGCATCAAATTGCTCGTCGCCCTGCGCACTTCGCAAGGCGCTCCGGTCGACATCGCCCGCCGTACCGCTACGCTGGATCGCGCCCTGCACGGACGCCTGCTGCTCAACGTCGTGCCCGGCGGCGATACCGCCGAACTCGAAGCCGATGGCATCTTCCTCGATCACGATGCCCGCTATGAGCACGCCGACGAATTCCTGACCATCTGGAAAAAACTGCTCAGGGGCGAAACCGTCAATTTCGAAGGACGCCACCTCAAGGTCAAGAATTCCAATAATTACTATGCGCCGGTGCAACAGCCGCACCCGCCCATCTTCTTCGGCGGCTCTTCGCCCGCCGCGCACGAGCTCGCAGCCAAACATGTCGACGCTTACCTGACCTGGGGCGAACCGCCCGCCAAGGTCGCCGAGAAAATCGTCGACGTGCGCAAGCGCGCCGCCAAGCATGGCCGGACCGTCAAGTTCGGCGTGCGCCTGCAGGTCATCGTGCGCGAAACCACCTCGGAAGCGTGGGCCGACGCCAACCGCCTCATCAGCCGCCTGACCGACGATGACATCCGCCGCGCACAGCAAAGTTTCTCCCGAATGGACTCCGTGGGGCAGAAGCGCATCTCCTCGCTGCACGGCGGCAAGCGCGACAAGCTGGAGATATCGCCTAATCTGTGGGCCGGCATCGGATTGGTGCGCGGCGGCGCGGGCACGGCCCTCGTCGGCGACGCCGCCACCGTGGCCGAACGCCTGCAAGAGTATGTCAACCTCGGCGTCGACCGCTTCGTTCTTTCCGGCTATCCGCATCTGGAAGAATCCATCCGCTTCGCCGAACTGGTCTTCCCCTTGCTCGGCAAGAAATCCGTCAACGAAAAAGGCCGGATACAGACCGGCGGTGCCTTCGACATCCGCGGCGCGCAGGACAACGCCACTTCTCAGCTCCAACCGCTTCAACAGGTACAGGCCGCCTGAGCGCGGGGAGAAAGCCCGCGCGCCCTGTCTTTCTGGATTGCTGAATCTTCTCCTCCCGCGCCCCGTTCGCGGGAGGTTTTTTTATGCGGCCTCTCGCCATTCGCGTGTACCCATCCCCACCTTCTTCTCCAAGCCCGTCATGTCCTACAAAATCATCGACATGCGTTGCCGTCCGGCCTTTTTGCACGACTTTTTCGGTGCGACG